>DASXRJ010000063.1:0-11647 GCA_036506675.1 Nocardioides sp.
AGTGCGATCTTCCCGGGTGCCTTTCCCGCGGTGAGGACGTCGTCGAAGGTGGCGAAATCGAAGTTGATCGTGTTGACGTACACGTTGCCGCGGCCGTCCACGGTGAGCTCGTTCCACCCGTAGGGCGAGATGTGACCGAGATCGGCGTGCCGTACCCGCGAGCCGTCAGGCTCCACGCGGACCAGCTCCTCACCGGTGATGAGCATCCTCCCGTCCGGTAGCCACCCGATGCTCCAGCCCAGAAGGTCTGGCCCGCGCGCCATCACCTCACTGGAGCCGTCGAGGCCGACGGCGACGATCTCGGCTGCGCCCCAGTTGCACAGCCAGAGACGGCCGTCATGCCAGCGCGGCGACTCGCCGATGGCGAGGCCGTCGAGAAGAACGCGGGGCTGGGCGAGCTGTCGCATCGAACACAGGCTCCTTGTCTGACTCCGCTGATAGGTGTGACGAGGCCGCCCGCCGGGACTCATCGAAGTGGATCTGCGCCTGCCCGTGCGCCGGTCGACACCGGCGTTCGGAAACGACTCGGGATGGACAGGTCCGACTCAGTTCCGCCTGATGGATGCCAACCACGAGCGCACTGGTTCGGCTCGGATGGTCACGTGAAGTTCCGTGGGCTCGATGGACTCGACCTCCCAGCCTCGGGCGAACGCCTCACGGATCTCGGCTTGCGTGACTCGGCGCGGCCCCCACCCGGGCGGCTCCTCGTCGCTGAAGCACAGCAGGACGTAGTGGCCACCTGGCCGAAGGACGCGACCAAGGCTCTCGACGAAGGGCTGACGGTCCTCGTCGTCGAAGACATGAAAGAGGCCGCAGTCGAGCACAGTGTCGAACTGCTCGCCCGGCGATTCCAACCGACGAGCGTCGCCCACCTCGAAGCGTGCGCGTGTCCCTCGCTCGCGGGCCTTGGCTTCGGCCAGGCGAATGGCGGTAGTGGAAATGTCGATCCCGACCGCGTCGCACCCCGCCTGAGCTGCCATCAGGGCATGCTCACCGGTACCGCACCCCACGTCGAGCACCCTGCCGCCCAGGCCTCCCTCAGCAGCCAACGTGGCAAAGGCGGGTTGGGGCCGACCGATGTCCCACGGTGGTGTCGACGCGTAGGCGGCTTCGAACTCGGCCACGAGATCTCGCTCTTCGGTCACACTCTTCTCCTACCACCGAGCTCGCGTCGGAGCTCTCCTGTCGTCGTAGCATCTCCTCTCCGGAGGTCCGCGTGGCGATGCAGCATGGCGGAACAACGGGAGGCGGGAGCGAGCGGCACCCCCCTCGTGGTTGGGGACGACGTGGCGACCTCGTGACGACCACGGCCCGACGCCTCCTCGGCGTGATGCTGATCGGTGCGTTGGCGCTCGCCGCCTGCGGTGGCGACGACAGCGACCGGACGCCCGGCGCGGCGAAGGGTCAGCGCACTGGGGCGACGCTGCATGTGCCGGGCGACTACGCCACGATCCAGGCTGCGGTCGACGACGCCGAGCCGGGCGACCTGATCCTCGTCGGGCCCGGTACCTACAAGGAGGCCGTCACCGTCGAGACCGACGAGCTGACCATCCGTGGCACCGACCGCAACGAGGTCATCCTCGACGGTGGGTTCGAGCTGGACACAGGCATCCGGGTCGTCGGGGCCGACGGGGTGGCCGCCGAGAACATGACAGCCCGCAACTACGCGGCCATCGGCTTCTACTGGACAGGCGTCGAGGGCTACCGGGGCTCGTACCTCACCACCTACCGCACTGGCGACTATGGGATCTACGCCTTCGACTCCACCAAGGGGCTGATCGAGCACTCCTACGCGTCGGGTAGCCCCGAAGGCGGCTTCTACATCGGCCAGTGCTACCCGTGCGACGCCTGCGCCCGGCTTCGAGGATCCGATCGAGGTCGTCGCCAGGGATGGCCCGGTGGTCGAAGGTTCGTACGTCCCGGCGTGTTCTGATCGCATCCCAGGTCTCCATGCCGAGCTCCTTCCGTCCGGGTCGCGCGGCGGTCGCCGACGCGGGTGCTCCACACCTTGATACCCACCCTGCCTCGACGGCGCTCGCCGGCCTCGTACGGCGGGCCGTTCAGGGCTTCGAGGGATCGATCACCTCGTCGACCAGCCCGTAGGCCACGGCGTCGGGCGCAGTGAGCACGCGGCCGCGGTCGACATCGCGGGCCAGAAGGCGACGGTCCTGGCCAGTGGCGGCGGCCAGCCTCTCGACGATGGCGTCCTGCTGGCGGCGGAGGTGCGCGGCCTCGTCGCCGAGGCGGGTCGCGGTGCCCGCCAGCTCGACCTCGGGCAGCCGGAGCTGTAGCTGGGCGGTCGCACCGACCCGGCGGCGGCCTGTGCCCGCGGCGACGACGACCGCTGCGGTGCCACTCGCCTGGCCCAGGCAGGTCGTGTCGACCGGGCCGCGGACGAGGTCGATCGTGTCGAGCACCGTCGCGGCCGCGTCGAGCGGACCACCCGGGCTGTTGACGATGAGCGTGACGTGCTCGGTCCCTTCCGCGTCGAGCGTCATGAGCTGGGCGGCGACGAACATCGCGGTCTCGCCGTCGAGGGCGCGGTCGAGCAGCACGGTGCGTCGGGCGAGGAGCTGGTCGTAGACCCGCGACCGCAGGTCGTCGAGCGGTTCGGGCGCCGACGGTTGCGGCGTCGACGGCAGCGGCACCGTCGGGTGGTCCGGGTGCGGGCGACCAGGTCGCGGCGGGAATGGGACATCGGGGAAGCGGGGGTCGCCGGGGATCGAGGCGCTGGGACTCACCGCCGGCCTCCTCTCGGTGGCGGCGACGCCAACCGCCACTCGATCCGCTGGTCGAGCGCGGCCGCGTAGCGCTCGAGCGTGGACAGCCTGAGGTCGGCGGCCTGTGCTTCGAGGCGAGCGACCGCGGACTGCGAGGTGCCCATCCGGGCCGCCACCTCGGTCTGGCTGAGGCCGAGTGTCCGGCGGCGAGCGACGAGGTCGTCGAGCAGGCGGCGACGGCCTTCGCCCATCTGGCGGAAGCCGGGGAAGACGGGCAACTCACTCTCGGCCATCGCCGCTCTCCCGATCGTCATCTCGAATGAGATATCGCGAGAACGAGATTAGCGCTCCGATTCGCCGCCCAGATCCTCGTACAGTGCCTCACCCCGGCCGAGCCGGGTGGCGATCTGCACGACGTGCGGCAGCTCGCGCCGGGTCGGCGTGTGGGCGGCGAGGAAGCGGGCGATGCCGACGAGCACCAGCGCACCCTCGTCCGAGCCTGGCGGCCAGGCGTGGAACTGGCGGACACCGGCTTCCACGACCTGGAACCAGTGGAACTCGGCGTCCTCGGCGAGGAGCGCCGCGCCCAGCCTGGCAACCAGACGACCGGGATCGCCGCCGGCCCGGACGAACCCGTAGGCGATCGCACCGGCCCGGTCGACCTGGCCCTGCATGTCCCAGCACTGCTGGAGGTCGCCGAGGTCGCCCGCGTCGGCCGGGGGGAGGGGGGAGGCGGGGACGTTGAGGAACCGGTCGAGATGGACACGTAGGGCGCCGTGGACCACACCCCGCAGCAGCTCGACGCCGGGATCGCGGATCAAGGCCTGGTGCAGGGCGTTGGCCGCCGTGAACGCGTGGTGGACGGTGTCCCAGTCGCCGAAGTCGTTCTGTGGGTGGAACCTGACGATGCGCAGCGCGGCAGCGAACGCCAGAGCCCGGCCGAGCTGCTCGGGCGTGGCGCCGGCGGTGATGGCGCCGCACACCGATCCGACCACGTCGTCGGGGTCGTCGGCCAGGATCTGCCAGCCCAGCCCGGCGACGTCGTCGAACCGCCCCGCCCGTGCCCGACCCTCCTCGACCAGGGCGGGCAGCCGCGCCACCGTCTGCGCGACCAGCCCTGCCAGGTCGTGGGGATGGCGCCACGACGCGGTCTCCTCGAGCCGACGCGCGGCGGCCGTCTGGCGGACCAGCGTCGGCAACACCCGGGGCGCGGCCGCGGTCCCGACGTGGGTGAGCGCCTCGAAGGCCTTGTTCGTGAAGTCGAGGGTGTGGCCCCCGTCGATGAACACGTGGTCGGTGACCGCGGCGAACATCATCCGCTCGGCCGTGTCCACGTCGTCGTCTGTGTCGTCGTCTGTGTCGTCGTCCGTGTCGCCGTCGGCCGGTGCCGACAGCGCGGTGGCCAGCACCCGCTCGGCGGCGTGGCTCGAGCGGGTCTCGATGAACCGCCGGTACCAACCGGCCAGGCGTTCGGCGGGGATGTCGGCGCCCCGGAGCTCGTCGATCGGGAACCGCGGCGGCCGGTTGCGGGTGTCGCGGGACACGAAGACGAGCCCGTGCACCAGGGCGAGCGGCCGGTCGGCCTCGTCGAGGTCGGGCAGCAGGTTGGCCATCGCCACCAGCACCGTGAGACCGGCACCCCAGCCCGCATCGCGGTAGGTCGTGCCGAATTCGATCCCGGCCCGCACGATCTCGGTCGGGGCGACACCGAGAGCGAGCAACCCGAGCACCGACTTGGCGGTGACCAGCGTGAGCCCGTCTTCGAGCCCGTCCTGCAGGCGGGCCCGCAGATGGCCGGTCCGGTCGCCGTCCGTCCGGGCGGCCACGATGACGTCGTCGCCGTCGATGGTCACATCGAAGGCGCGGGCATCGTCGGCGAAGAGGTCGAGCGTGCACCCCGACGCCAGGTCGAAGCGGGCGTGATGCCAGTGACAGGTCACGAGCCCGTCCCCCACGGTCCCCCGATGCAGCGGGAACCCCATGTGCGGGCACCGGTCGTCGATCGCCCACGCTCGGCCGTCGTGCCAGAACACGACCACCGGCACGGTGCCGACCTTGGTGAGCAGCCGGCCTGCCTTCGTCAGCTCCGACAACGATCCGGCCCGGATCTGCATGACACGAACGCTACCGACATAGGTTCTCGGCCGTGGACCCCGTTGCGACGGTCCGTAGGCGTGGGGTGCTGCTCCAGTCCGCCCGCGGCCCCACATCGAGCCTGGCGGAGCTCGTCGCCGGCTCGCCGATCCGGGGGAGCTGGTGGGACCACCCCCGGAGCCACCAGATCTTCGACGCGATCAACCGGGCCCGGGACTCTCGGGCGATCGTCGCAACCCGGCTCGTCAACGGCAAGGTCACGCTCGTGCACCGTCGCCTCTGGCCGGCGCTCGTCCGGCTTGCCGACCGCTTCGACGACGGCGCCCTCGACGCGCTCCACGAGGAGCACACCGCGTCGGGGGCCCACCGGACCACCGTCACCTCTTTCCCGCGGTGGGTGCCCGCGGACGCGATCGCCGCGGCCGAGGCGCTCACCGACGAGGAGGCGCTGGCGCAGCTCCCGGCCTGGGTCCGCCAGTTGATGCTCCCGGCCGGCGCGCCGACGCGCGCCTGACCCGGTTCTGCCGACCCGATGGGTCGCGACCGGGTGGATGGGAATGGCGCAAGTCAGGGGCCAGACAGCGCCTCGGCTCGCGTCGGTACCCCACTGGTACGGCCGCGTCGAACAGGCGGAGTGCTCCGACCGTCGGCCGCTGGGGCCTCCGCCAGCGGGCTACGGTGCGCGGATGGTCGACGTGCTGGTTCTCGTCGGTACGGCGAAGGGCCTGTTCGCGCTGCGTTCGGGCGATCGGCGTGAGCGCTTCGAGCTCACCGGGCCGTCTTTCGCCGGTGAGGAGGTCTACGCCACGTGCATCGACCTCCGTGGCGCCGGACCGCGCCTGCTCTGTGGCTCGGTGAGCAACCACTGGGGTCCGGTGCTGCGCCGCTCCGACGACCTGGGCACGAGCTGGACCGAGGCCCAGACGGCGGCACTGGCGTTCCCTGCCGGTAGCGGCGCGGCGCTGGCCCGGGTCTGGCAGCTGACGCCGGGTCCCGTCGACCAGCCTGAGGTGATGTACGCCGGTGTCGAGCCGGCAGCGTTGTTCCGCAGCGACGACGGTGGGGGGAGCTTCTCGGCGGTCGACGGCCTCTGGGACCACCCGCACCGCCCTGAATGGCAACCCGGGGGCGGTGGGCTGTGCCTCCACACGGTGCTGGTGCACCCGGACGATCCCGATCGCCTGCTCGTGGCCATCTCGGCCGCCGGTGTCTACCTGACCGACGATGGCGGCAAGTCGTGGCGGGCGAGCAACGCGGGCATCGTGGTCGGGTTCGCTCCCGACGCGCCCGTGCTCGAGTTCGGCCAGTGTGTGCACAAGGTGGCCCGAGATGCCGGCGATCCCGAGCGGCTGTACCTCCAGCACCACGGCGGCATCTATCGGAGCGACGACGGCGGCGGGTCGTGGGGCCCCATGGCCAGCATCGCCGGGATGGACTTCGGGTTCCCGGTCGTCGCCCACCCGACGCGCACCGGCACGGCCTACCTGCTGCCGCTCGAGAGCGACGAGTACCGCTGCACCCCGGACGGCCGCTGCATCGTCTGGCGGACCACCGACGCCGGTGCGTCGTGGGAGCCGCTGACCTCCGGATTGCCCCAGGACGGCGCGCACCTGACGGTGTTGCGGGACGCGTTCACGAACGACGGTCAGGACCCTGCGGGCCTCTACTTCGGGACCCGTAGCGGCGAGGTGTACGGCTCGTGCGACGACGGGGAGTCGTGGCGGCTGATCGCCAGCCACCTGCCCCCGGTCCTGTCCGTGCGCGCCGCGGCCGTCGCCTGAGGCCCAGGCATGGAGGTCCGCGTCCGGGTCCCCAGCGCGCTCCGCGAGCTGGTCGCCGGAGCACGTGTGGTGCCGGTCGACGCCGAGGCACCGGTCACCGTCGGGACGGTGCTCGACGCACTGGCCCGCGAGCACCCCACCCTGGAGCGCCGGGTCCGCGATGAGCTGGGCCACCTCCGGGCCCACGTCAACCTGTTCGTCGACTCGGACAACGTCCGCCACCTCGACGGGCTGGCAACCCCGATCGCGCCGGGCCAGGAGCTGTCGATCATCCCCGCGATCTCGGGCGGCTGACGGCAGCTCCCCGGCCACCGACCTCGAGCACGCGCTCCGACCGAGCGAGCAACCGCCGGAGGACGGCGGCGTTCACTCCGGGCCCCGGGCGGTGACCGTCCTCGTGTCGCGGCCGGAGCGAAGCAGGCGGCCCGGGAGCGCGCCGGTCAGCTCACCGCCGCGGACGAGTTCCGTTCCGTTGACCAGGACGTGCTCCACGCCCCGTGCGTCGGCGTAAAGCCGGGGAGCACCGCCCGGGAGGTCGTTGCGGGTGCGTTCGGGGCCGGGGCCGACGGTGGCCGGGTCGAAGACGACGACGTCCGCCCAGGCGCCTTCGGCGAGCACGCCACGATCACGGATGCCGTACAGCCGGGCCGGTACCGACGTGAGCTGGCGGATGGCCTCTTCGAGGCTGATCAGTTCCCGCTCCCGTACCCCGGTGCCGAGCAGGGACGTCGAGTAGATGGCGCCACACATCATGTCGAGGTGGGCGCCGGCATCCGAAGCCCCCACGATGGTGCGGTCGTCATGCCACGCCTTGGCCCGCGCCGCCCAGTCGTCGTCGCCGTCCCCGAAGGCGGGGAGTCGCAGCCCGGTGCGGAGCTCGTCGGCGCAGACGATGTCCAGCAGCACGTCGAAGGGATCGCCGCCACGCTCGGCGGCGATCTCCCCGATGCTGCGGCCCTCGACCGCCGCGTTCTCGGGCGCGAACGCCTCGACGACCTCGAGGACCTTCCAGTTCGCCAGCCCGGCCAGGACACCGGCTTCGGGTGAGTGGGCGCCGGCGTCGAGGCGCCGCCGGACGTCCGGCTCCTGCAACGCCGCCAGGCGCTCGGCGGGCGGCAGACCGATCACCTGGCCCCAGCCGGGCAGGGCGTCGAGCACGAATCCGCTGAGGAACGACAGCCGGATGCGCATCAGGTGGGGCATCGTGAGCGCGACCACGTGCCCGCCCCGGTCCCTGGCGACGTCGGACGCTCGCAGCTGGTGGTGCCAACCCTCGGGGTCGAGGGCGTTCACCGCCAGGACGTTCCAGTTGAGCGGCCGGTCCGCCGCGGTGGACATCGAGGCCATGAGGTCGACCTCGTCGTCGCTGAACCGGCTGAGCGTGCCCGCCAGGATCAGCTCCAGCGTCGTCCCGGGCCGGTCGCGCAGGGTGGACGCCAAGGCCAGCATCTCGGCGGAGTCGGCCGACCGCGACGGCACGGGATCGCCGGCTCCGTCGTTGTGGGTCGGTGCCTGTGAGCTGGACAAGCCCAGAGCGCCGGCGGCGAGCGAGTCCCGGAGCAGTCGTCGCATGTCCGCGAGTTGCCGGGAGTCGGCGACGGCGCCGGTGGCAGCCTCGCCCATGGCCGCCCGACGCAGCGCCGAGTGCCCGACCAGGAAGCCGGCGTTGACGCCCAGGCCGCCGTCGAGGCGACCCAGCCAGTCAGCGAAGCTGGTCCAGCCCCAGTCGAGGCCGGCCCGCAGGGCGTCGAGGTGCATGCCCTCGACCCGGGCCAGGAGGCGGGTCAGGTAGTCGGCGTGCTCGGGGCCGGCGGGCGCCAGGCTGAACCCGCAGTTCCCGCCGATCACGGTGGTGACGCCGTGCAGCGGTGACGGCGTCGCGCAGGGATCCCAGAACAGCTGGGCGTCGTAGTGCGTGTGGATGTCGACGAAACCCGGAGCGACGACGAGTCCGGTGGCGTCGATCCGGTGCGATGCCGGCTCGTCGACGCGGCCTGGCGCATCGATCGAGACGACCCGGCCGCCATGCACCGCCACGTCGGCGACCCGGCCTGGTCCGCCGGTGCCGTCCACGACGTGCCCACCCTGGATCAGCAGGTCAACCATCACCGGACTCCTCTGTCGCCGCGCCGGGGGGGCTCCGTCGCCGCCTCCGGGGTGGGTGGCACCGGATGGCCGAAGAGCGCGGCAGCGTTCTCGTAGCAGACCTGGCGCACGGTGGCCGCGTCCAGGTGCCCGAAGTTGCGCTCGACGACCCGTGGGGTGTCCGGCCACGTGGAGTCGGCATGGGGGTAGTCGCTCTCCACCATGACATGTCCCGGCCCGAAGCGAGCCAGCACCGCGCCCACGCTCCCAGGGTCATCGAGCACGCAGAACCAGAAGTTCCGGCCCAGCACCTCGCTCGGGCGCAGGTCACCCTGCCAGTGCCCACTCTCCTGGCCGGAGCCCGAGTGGTCGAGGACGTAGTCGACCCGATCCGCCAACATGACCACCCAGCCGATGCCACCCTCGGACAGGGCGATGCGCAGGTCGGGGAACCGGACGCAGACCCCGGACCACAGCCAGTCGGCGGTCGCGATCAGCGCGTTGGCCGGGAACAGGGTGGGGAACAGCTCGAAAGGCGGATCGTCACTGGGGAGCGGCACCCAGCCCGCCGACCCCGTGTGCAGGCACACCACGGTGCCGGTCTCCTCACAGGCTGCGAGGAAGGGATCCCAATGGCCCGAGTGCAGCGAGGGAAGCCCCAGCTTGACCGGGAACTCGGCGAAGCTGACGGCCTTGAAGCCCCGTGCGGCATTCCGGCGGATCTCGTCGGCGGCCAGCGCCGGGTCGTTCAGCCACGGGATCTGCAACGGGATGACCCGCTCGGGGTGGCGACCCGCCCAGACCTCCAGGTGCCAGTCGTTCCACGCCCGCACGCAGGCCAGGCCCAGCTCCGGGTCCTTGCTCTGGGAGAACACGGCACCGCAGAACCCCGCGATGAGCGACGGGAAGCACAGCGACGCCCAGATGCCACCGGCATCCATGTCCCGCACCCGCTCGTCGATGTCATAGCAGCCGGGCCGCATCTCATCGAAGCGGGCCGGTTCCATGCTCCACTCGTGCTTCGGTCGACCCACCACCGCGTTGAGGCCCACGTTGGCGTACACGTTGTCCTCGTACACCCACACCTGCCGACCGCCGGGCAGCTCGGCGATCCGTGGGGCTCTCTCCGCGAGCCGCGCCGGCACGCGACCCTCGAACAGGTCGGGCGGCTCGATCAGGTGGTCGTCCACCGAGATGATCGTCGGATACGAGCGACCCACAGCTGAACCCCCTTCAGCCTGACCTTCGGCCAAGCCCTACCACATGCTGTCAGGATGCGGCGATGTCGCGCACGTGGATCGGCCGGTGACGCACACCGTCCCCGCAGCACCTGATGGCATCGGCCCCGCCTATGGCGCGGGGGCGCTGCCGCGGCAACACTGTTGCCGACGGACAGGGCAACCGAAGTAGCAGCACCCGTGACCGGGAGGTGCCGCGATGGGCCCGCGCAGCTGGTTCGAGTCATGGCCCGTCTACCGTCAGCTGGCGCAGCACGACAGGTTCGGCCTCGGCGTGGCGGTCAGGAGCAAGCGCAGCGAGCGGCTGGAACCACGGGTGCGCACGGCCGACAAGGTCGCCAAGTCGGTCTGTCCCTACTGCGCGGTCGGCTGCGGCCAGGACGTCTACGTCGAGGACGGGCGCGTCACGCAGATCGAAGGGGACCCGGACTCGCCGGTCAGCCGCGGCCGGCTCTGCCCGAAGGGCTCGGCCAGCCTGCAGCTGACGACCGGTGACGCCCGCCAGTACCGGGTGAGGTACAGGCGACCATTCGGCACCGAGTGGGAGGACCTGGACCTCGACACGGCCGTGGACATGATCGCCGACCGGGTCATCTCGGCGCGGCGCGAGGGCTGGCAGTCGGAGTTCGATGGCGCTCGTACCCGCCGGACGCTCGGTATTGCCAGCCTCGGCGGGGCGACGCTGGACAACGAAGAGAACTACCTGATGAAGAAGCTGTTCACCGCCCTCGGCGCGATCCAGATCGAGAACCAGGCCCGCATATGACATTCCTCCACGGTCCCCGGTCTGGGGACCAGCTTCGGGCGTGGCGGGGCCACCACCTTCCAGCAGGACCTGCAGAACTCTGACTGCATCCTGATCGAGGGCTCGAACATGGCCGAGTGCCATCCGGTCGGGTTCCAGTGGGTGATGGAGGCGAAGGCCCGTGGCGCGACGCTGATCCACGTCGACCCGCGGTTCACGCGGACCAGCGCCCTCGCCGACCTGCACGTGCCGCTCCGAGCCGGCGCCGACATCGCGTTCGTCGGTGGGCTGATCAACCATGTCCTCCAGAACGACAGGTACTTCAGCGAGTACGTCCGTGCCTACACGAACGCGTCGACGATCCTGACCGAGGACTACGCGGACACCGAGGATCTCGACGGCGTCTTCTCCGGCCTGGACCGCGACTATCGCTTCTACGACTTCGACACCTGGCGCTATCAGGGCGAGGAGGAGGTCAAGGCCGCCGCCGGCGAACGCGACGATCCCGAGGCGGAACATCGCCGCATCCGGCGGCGTCTGGTGCGGCAGTCAGGCCGCGGTGAGGTGCACGGTTCCCACGGCGCCGCCGCCCGGCTGACGCCGGACACGGACGACACCCTGCAGCATCCGCGCTGCGTGTTCCAGGTGCTGAAGCGGCATTTCGCCCGCTATACGCCCGAGCTCGTCGAGCAGGTCTGCGGGGTGCCCCAGGATCTGTTCGCCGAGGTGTGCCGGCTCGTGACCGACAACTCGGGCCGCGACCGCACGACCGCGTTCGTGTACAGCCTCGGGTGGACCCAGCACACCGTGGGCGTGCAATACATCCGCACCGCCGCGATCCTCCAGTCGCTGCTGGGCAACATGGGCCGACCCGGCGGCGGCGTGATGGCCCTGCGCGGGCACGCGTCCATCCAGGGGTCCACCGACATCCCGACGCTGTTCGACCTGCTGCCCGGCTACCTGCCGATGCCGCACGCCTACGGG
>DASXRJ010000064.1:0-6086 GCA_036506675.1 Nocardioides sp.
CAGGACCGCCCCGGTGACCGGGTACGGTCCGCTGTGGCCGACCACGCCGGGAGCCTCAGCCAGCGCTTCCAGGCTGGCGCGGTCGGCAGGCTGGCTCTCGAAGCGGTCCGCGGAGACGGTCGCGACGACGTCGGGCCCTGCCGTGGCCTCCCGGGTGCGCTGGTAGGGATCGCTGGCCACGTCGTGCAGGACGAGTCCGAGCGTCAGAGTCGTCGTGGCCGCCATGATCGCGAGCAAGAGGAGCGCGGCCTCGGCTGGGCGCCGCCGGAGGTCTCGGGCCGCGAGGCGGCCCACGAGCAGGACGCGGCCCATGGCTCAGCCCTCCAGCCCCGCCAGGGCGCCGAGCTTCCCCGAGGTGCCGCCGGTCAGCCGGGTCTCGTCGACGAATGTGCCGTCGCGCATGGAGATCAGCCGGTCGGCGGTGGCCGCGACCCGCGCGTCGTGGGACACGATGACCAGCGTCTGCCCCGCCTCGTGCAGGCTCTCGAAGAGCCGCAGGACATCGAGGGTCGAGGCGCTGTCGAGGTTGCCGGTGGGTTCGTCGGCGAGGACGACGAGCGGCTCGTTGGAGAGCGCCCGGGCGATCGCGACCCGCTGACGCTGTCCGCCCGACAGCGCCGAGGGCAGGAAGGTGGCGCGGTCGGCCAGCCCGACCTGCTCCAGCAGCTCGGTGGCCCGCCGGCGGGCCGCCCGCGCCGAACGTCCGGCCAGGAGCGCCGCCAGCTCGACGTTCTCCACCGCGGTGAGCTCGTCCATCAGGTGGAAGGCCTGGAACACGAACCCGACCGCGGTCCGTCGCATCCGGGCCAGGGCCTTCTCCCCGATCTGGTCGATGCGCCGCCCGGCCACGCAGACCTCTCCACCCGAGGGCCGGTCCAGGCCGCCCAGCAGGTGCAGCAGCGTGGACTTCCCGCAGCCGCTGGGCCCCATCACCGCCAGCGTCTCACCGGCGGCGACATCGAGGTCGACGCCGTCGACGGCGCGCACCAGACCTTCTCCGTGGCCGTAGTGCTTGCGCAACCCGCGGGCCCGCAGCACCGACGTGCCGGCGCCGTCTGTCATGGTCCACTCCTTCGGCCGGTCCAGTTCTGCTCGCATGCCTCCAGCCAGCGCAGGTCTGCCTGCAGCCGCAGAGCGATGCCCTCCAGCAACAGCCCGGCGTCCGAGCCCGCCGGCTCGGCCAGCGCGGCGCGCTGGGCGTCGCGTAGCCGGCGCAGCAGCTCGCGGCGCTGCGTGTCCACGATGGTGAGTGGGTCGGCCAGCCCGGCCGCCGCCGCTGCGACGAGCTTGAGGTGGAACTCTGCGAGGTCGGGTTTGGGCCAGCTCACCTCGGCGAGCCACTCGGCGACTCGTTGCTGGCCGTTCGGGGTGAGGGCGTACACCTTGCGGTCCGGGCGGTCCGCCGACCCGGTCGACCGCTCGCAGGTCACCAGGCCCGCCTTCTCCAGCCGGGTCAGCGTGACGTAGATCTGCCCGGCGTTCATCGTCTCCCCGAGCGGACCCAGCGCGTCGCGCAACCGGGCGCGCAGCTCGTAGCCGTGCGAGGGCTCCTTGGCCAGCATCGCCAGCACCACTTCCTGCTGCATCGACCCTCCGATCTAACGGTTATCCGTAAGATAACAGTTATCCCTCAGGCTGGCAAGGCCCAGCCACAGAATGTGACAACCCGGTCAGCCGTGAACGAGGCCGACCTCGAGGAGCTCGTCGAGCGTGTGGCCGAGGCCACCTCGGCGTTCATGCGGGGGGACATGCGGCGCTACGTCGCGCTGATCAAGCACACCGACGACTACACGCTCATGTCGCCCACCGGAGGGGACACCACCCACGGATTCGAGAGCTCCGACGAGCGCCTGAACGAGATGGAGCGCTTCTTCAAGACCGGCGACGCCACCCTCGAGGTCGTCCAGACGTACGCCTCGGGTGACCTCGCCGTCCTCGTCGTCGTCGAGCGCCAGCACGGCGAGGTCGGCGACTACCCGGCCCAGGACTGGTCGCTGCGGGTGACCCTGGTGTTCCGCCGTGAGGGATCCGAGTGGCGGCTGGCGCATCGGCACGCCGACGCGCTCGTCCACCCCATCACGTTCGACCAGCTGGCCGATCTGGCCCGCGGTTGAGTCACCCGGCGGGACCCGACGGTCGCACCCAGCGGTGCTCCCGGACAACGTCCCGGATCGCCGGCGGGCGCGCTTACGTTTGAGGGAGTGACTCGAGCGACGCCGACCGCGCCACGCCGACGAGGGGTGACGAGGCAGGTCCTCATCGACCTCGGGCTGGTCCTTGCCATCTACCTCGTCGTCCGGGGCATCGCCGAGCCGTTCGTCATCGACGTCAACGACCCGGACAGCTATCGGTCCGACTGGGGCGGGCCGTCTCTGATCGGCGTGCTCGCCGTGCACGCCGGCCCAGCGCTCGTGATCGTCATCGCGGCCGTCGTCTGGTTCGTTCGACGCCGCGGCCGCCACCCGAGCGAAGCCGACCATCCCTGATCGCCGCCCCATGAGGCGTGACGCCTATCCGCGCACGCTCCCGGTGACGAACTCGGTGACCCGCTGCGCCAGCGCGTCCGGCTGGTCGATGGGGCTGAAGGCCAGGCTGTCGGGTATCGGCGACAGCGTGGCGTCGGGCAACAGGGCCGCCAGCCGCGACGCGTGCTCGGGCGGGAAGATCCTGTCGTCGGCCGACCAGGCGATGAGCACGGGGATCGTGACGCCGCCGAGCGCAGCGGCCGCCGCCTGCGTGTCGGCGGCGTCGATCGACCGGAGCAGGCGCACCTGATCGCGACGTACTCCGCGGGATCGGCGCACCGGCGCGAACATCCGGTCGAGGCGGTCCTTCTCGAGCCCCCGGTGCGTGAGCCGGCCGAAGGCGACCGGCAGCCGAGCCAACCGGGGGGAGCGCATCGTCTGCGCCAGCAGCCAGGCGCTGGCGGGCACGTAGCTGGACCACACGAGGAAGCGAAAGAACCGAGGCGGGCAGTTGTCGAAGGCGTCGCAGGACGTGAGCACCAGACGGCCGATCCCGTCCGGACGTCGCGTCACGACCAGCTGGCAGACCGCGCCGCCGGTGTCGTTGCCGACGAGCGTGACGTCGTCGAGTCGGAGAGTCGACACGAGATCGGCGACGACGTCGGCCTGCGCGCGGAGGCCGAGCGGGGCCCCCGGTCGCACCGGCTCGGCGTGGGCGCCGAGCGGGAGATCGGGTGCGATCACCCGGTGGCGATCCGCGAGCAGGGGGATGACGTCGTCCCACAGGTGGCCGTTGACCAGGGCTCCGTGGACCAGGACGACGGGCGGGCCGTCGCCCGCTTCCCGCACCCGGATGCGTCCGATGTCGAGATCGACGTGCCGTTCCGTGACCATGCCATACATGCCGCACTCCCTCCTGTAGCGACTGCTACACATGAAGGTAGTCCCATCGGCGTAGCAAGTGCTACGTGAAGGAGGTCACCCCACGGTGAGCGAACCGGCGCGACGCGACGAGCTGGTGGAGGGCGCGCTCGGGTATGTGCTGCGGCACGGTGTGGCCGATCTCAGCCTTCGCCCCCTGGCGGCCGCGCTGGGCACGAGCGACCGGATGCTCGTGTATCACTTCGGTTCCAAGCGGCGGCTCATCGATCAGGTGCTCGATCGGGCGTCGTCGCACCTGGCGGGCATCGTGCTGGACGAGATGGCCGCCGGCGGCACCATGGCCGAGCGTCTGGAGAAGCTGTGGGCACGGCTGGCCGGTCCCGAGGCCGAGCCCTACCTCCGGCTGTGGTTCGAGGTGCAGGGCTTGGCGCTGATGGGCCACGCCCCCTACGACGAGTCCGCCCCCCGCCTGCTCCGAGCCTGGCTCGAACTGTCGGTCAACATCCTGACCGAGGTGGGCGTGCCCGCCGCCGCGGCCCGACGGGTCGCCACCGTCGAGGTGGCGGCGATCCAGGGCCTACTCCTCGACCTGCTGGCCACGGGGGACCGGGAACGTGCCGCCGCCGCGGCCGGCGACGTCATCACTCGGATCGTCGACTGGGGTGGGGCGTAGCCCGGCAGGGGTCACCGAGGGGATGGTCCGTCACCGGCGTGGCGATCCCCCCGTGGTCAGCTCGGCGTACGGAGCGACGCGCTTGACTGGGAACACCGTGACCGACCGCAGCCGCCCGCACGACCTCCGCGTCGACCACCTCGTCGCTCCGCTCGGTCTCGGCACCGACCAGCCGCGCCTGTCCTGGAAGCTGCCGGCTGGCGCCACGGCACAGCTCGCCTACCAGGTCGTCGCCGGCGACTGGGACTCCGGCCGCGTCGAGACCGCCGAATCGACCTTCGTCCCGGTCGACGTGACGCCGGCGTCGGGCCTCGTGGTCGAGTGGAAGGTCAGGACCTGGACCGACCTCGGCGAGAGCGACTGGTCCGCCACCAGCTCATGGGAGCACGGGCTGCTCGAAAGGGGCGACTGGACCGTCGATTGGATCGCACCGGTGGAGCCCGACGACCTGCCGGCGCGGCAGCGCCCTGCGGTCCAGATGGCCTCGACCGTCCGCATCGACGGGCCCATCGCGCGAGCCCGCCTGTACGCGACCGCGCACGGCGTCTTCGAGGCGTTCGTCAACGGCCGTCGCGTCGGGGATGTCGAGCTCACCCCGGGCTGGACCGCCTACCACGCCCACCTGCACGTGCAGACCTATGACGTCACCGACCTCCTCACCACCGGCGACAACGTCGTCGGCGCCCTGCTGAGCGACGGCTGGTGGCGCGGGCAGAACAGCGTCTCCCGTCGCGTGGACGACTACGGCACGACCACCGCGTTCCTCGCGCAGCTCGTCGTCACCCTTGCCTCGGGCGAGACGATCACCTTCGGGACCGACGACAGCTGGCGATCGACGTCGAGCCACATCCTCGGCGCCGACCTCATCGCCGGTGAGATCCACGACCTGCGCCGCCGCCGTGACTGGAACGACTGGCACACCTGGGAGCCGGTTCGGGTCGAGGCCGGCGGCTACGCCGAGCTGTGCGCTTCGCCGGCCCCGCCGGTCCGCCGGATCGAAGAGCTGCGACCCCTCTCGGTCCGGGAGATCGCCCCGCACCGCTGGGTGGTCGACGTCGGTCAGAACATCAACGGCTGGGTGCGCCTGCGTGGGCTGGGGCCCGCCGGCACCCGCATCACGCTCACCCACGGCGAGTGGCTCGACAAGGACGGCGACGTCACCCAGGATCACGTCGCCTACCCCGCCTCGACCGACGTCGAGCGCTCGGTCACGTTCCAAGTCGACGAGGTCGTCTCGGCCGGCGAGGACGGCGACGTCTTCGAGCCTCGCCACAGCACCAAGGGGTTCCAGTACGTCCGGGTCGAGGGCTACGACGGGCCGCTCACCACAGGCGACATCACGGCCGTGGTCGTCCACACCGACGTCGAGCGCCGGGGCGACTTCGAGTGCTCCGACGAGCGCATCAACGCGCTCCACCGCATCGCCGAGTGGAGCTTCCGGGACAACGCCTGCGACATCCCCACCGACTGCCCCACCCGCGAACGTGCGGGGTGGACCGGCGACTGGCAGATCTTCGTCGAGACCGCGGCGTTCCTCTACGACGTCGGCGGGTTCTCGGTGAGGTGGCTCCGCGACCTCGCCGCCGAGCAGCGGGCCGACGGCAAGGTCACCAGCCTCGTCCCCGAGTCCCACCCGGGTGACGACCGGCCGCCGTTCCACTGGCCGCTGATCGAGGGGTCGGCCGGATGGGGCGACGCCGCCGTCCACGTCCCGTGGGTCATCCACCAGGTCACCGGCGACCGGCAGGTGCTCGCTGACCAGTGGCGATCTGCCAAGGCGTGGGTCGACTTCGCCGCCAACGCCGCGGCCACCGGCCGTCACCCCTCGCGGGTCGAGCGCGCCGCAGAGCCCGCGCCCCACGAGA
Source organism: Nocardioides sp. (assembly GCA_036506675.1). Classification (GTDB taxonomy): domain Bacteria; phylum Actinomycetota; class Actinomycetes; order Propionibacteriales; family Nocardioidaceae; genus Nocardioides. The sequence goes on from DASXRJ010000064.1 coordinate 5,886, forward strand.
GGTTCCTCTGGGACAGCGGCTGGCACTTCGGCGAGTGGCTCGAGGCCGGCGAGAGCCTCGACGACACCATCGCCGCCGCCATGGTCGCCGACCACGGGGCGGTCGCCACCGCCTACCTCTTCCGGTCCGCGACCCAGCTCGCCGAGATCGCCCGGATCCTCGGACGCCACGACGACGCCGATCACTACCGCGACCTCGCCG
>DASXRJ010000065.1:0-2295 GCA_036506675.1 Nocardioides sp.
TGCGTCCAGGCCGCCGCGTAGTGCGCGCCGCTGCGGCGGAACCGCTCACCGATGCCGATGGTGCCGAACCCGGGGATGTCGATGGTCCCGTACTTCTGGAGTACGCCGACGATCTGGCTGACCACCTGGGTCTCGATCGCGTCGAGCAGGTCCTGCAGCGGGCCCGGGATGTCGACGCCGTCCGGCGGCACGATCTTGAGGGAGCTGAAGGTGATGCCGGCCTGGTTGCCGTAGCCCTTCGGCGTGTGGAACGAGTCGGCGTACACCTTCAGGCCCTTGACCACGATCTGCCCGAACTGGGCCGGGTCGCCGATCGCGACGTCGCCGATGGTGGAGACCGCGCGGGCGCCGTACTTGCTCTTGGCGGCGTCGCGGTAGGTCCGGCTGGTGCTGGTGACGGCCGAGATGTTGACGTACTGGTTGTCCGGCGTCGCCAGCGCGGTCTTCGCGGTCTTGTTGGTGCCGGTCAGCCGCGTGCACGCCTGGGTGACCACCGCGGTGCGGCCGGTGCGGACCTCGACGTTGTTGGAGCGTACGACGGTGCCGGAGGCGACCGTGTTGTAGCCGAACCTCGACAGCACCAGCTTGGCCGTCGCGCCCTCGTTGCCCGTCGAGCCGCCAGCGTCCGCGTCCGGCGTCATCGTCAGCGTGCCCACCAGTGCGGTGACGCAGACGGTCGATGCGGCGACGGCGCGCCGCAGGTTGATCTTCATATGTCCTTCTCCCCAGATTTGATGTGCGACCTCGCGTCGCGAGCGCGACGACCTCCCGAGATGGCCCGCGCATTTTGAAACGGACATACCTCGCTTCCGTAACGCAGATCATGCGTGAAATCTCCAGAGCGAGGGCGAAGTCCCGGAATCCATGCGTACGACGTCGCCTCGGACCGTCGCGTCGGCGCGATGGTCTAGACGGGTCGGGCGTGATCGTGGCGCACTGCGCACTGGTCTCGTGGGGTACGTCGGCCGCGAGGGACTGTCCGTTGTGTCCCGCATAGTGAGTCTCACGGCGCAACGCGGCCGATCGGTTCAATCCATTGAACCGATCGGCCGCATTGTCCGGCCCGCGCCAGGCTCACCCTTGCTGACGGCAACCGCTGCGCTGAGCAGGCGGACTCCATTTGCTCGACGACACGCCGTACTCACCGGCGTGTCGGTGCCCGGAAGGAGTCGGGCGCGCTCGGGATCCCCCGGTCAGGCGACCGCCTCCGACCGCGGTCAGGCGGGGACGCGGTCGGAGACCCCCGGCATGCTCGGGCGTCCCCGACGCAGCACGGCACGCTCGCCGCGAGCCACCACCGCGTAGAACTCGCGGCTGCGACCCCGCAGTACCGGGGCGCCGAGGGTCGCGACCGGGCGTCGATGGGCGAGTCGGCTTCCGCGGGTGGCCGCGGCGTACGCCGCCCGGTCGGCGACCGTCCACTTCATCTCGAACAGCTCGCGCACCCGCTCGGGCAGGCTGCCGACCACGAGCAGATGGATCCCGGCGAAGAACGGCCGGGGCAGCGGTGGCGAGTTGGGGACGACGTACCCGGAGACGTAGCGGCCCACCAGCCGGGCCTCCTCGGTCAGGTAGGGCTCGTCGGAGGCGAGGTAGGCGTCGAACCGGGAGCGGTACGCCGCGTAGTCGGTCGGCGCGGCCTCACGGGGCATGCCGAACAGCTCGGCCCAGGTGACGAAGTCGGCGAACAGCCGCTCGCGCTCGTGGTCGGTGAGCCGGCGGACCAGCTCGTCGTACTGATGCTCGACGGAGTCGAGGGTGAAGGCGACGGTCCACCACATCAGGCCCGGGTCGTGAGCGTCGTACGACGCCCCCGCGGGATGGCGTGGCCCGCCGGCCTGCTCGATCCTGCCGTGCACGGGCACATGACGCTTCGCCGTGAAGGCCAACGCCCGGTCGGCCTCCTCGCGGCTGCCGAGGAAGACCGCCTCGAACAGCCGGGCGGTCAGGCTCAGCCGGGTGAACGGCCGGTCGCGGTGGGTGGTGCTCTGCGCGGTGCCCTGGAACAGCCGGGGGTGGGTTGCCCCGATCGTCAGCGCGCGCTGTCCGTAGGTGAGCCCGACGGCGCGCTGCGAGAGCGCCTTGCGGGCCATCGAGTCGGGCGGGAAGTAGCCGGCCATGGTCGCCTCCTTGCTCACCGACACTGTCGCATCCCGCCCGCCGACCCGCCAGACGGCCGAGGCGTGACCGGAGCGTGCCCGAAGCGTGCCCGAAGCGTGCCTGGTGCGGGGTTGGATGGGAGGCCGATCAACAGCACGGCCGTGGCCTCGGTGCCCAGCGTGGTTGGCAGCGCTG
>DASXRJ010000066.1:0-4455 GCA_036506675.1 Nocardioides sp.
TGTACTGCTCGGGCGAGCCCTCCGCCGCCAGGTACGACAGGTCACCGTCGGTGCCCACCTCGGTGAGCCCCCAGGTGTCCTTGTAGAACGTGCGCTGGGTCTCGTAGTCGGGCACGGCCAGGTCGACGTGCCTCAGATGGGTGATGCCGAACTCGTTGAGGTTGCTCACTGGTTTCTCCTTGGTGGGTTGGGGTGGTCAGCCAAGGGCCGAGCCGCCGCCGTCGATGACGAGGTTGGCGCCGCTCACCCACGAGGACTCGTCCGAGGCCAGGTAGATCGCGGCGTTGACGATGTCGGCCGGCTGCCCGTGCCGGCCGAGCGGGATCCGGTCGAGCACGATGCGGCGCATCCGCTCGGGAGGGTCAGCGAGGAGAGGCGCCGTGTTGGGGGTCTCGACCAGCCCGGGGCTGATCACGTTGGCCCGGATGCCGAGCGGACCTCCCTCGGCGACCAGCTGGAGGGTCAGGGCGACGACCCCGCCCTTCGCTGCACTGTGCGCGTTCTGCGGCATGAACTCCACACCGCGGAGCGCCGCGATCGAGCCCACGTTGATGATCGAGCCGCCGCCCGCCGTCTTGAGGTGCGGCCACGCCGCACGGACGGTGTAGTAGACGAGGTCGAGCTCGTTGCGCATCGTGAAGTCCCAGTCCTCGACGCTGAGCTCGTCGAGTGCCCCGAAGCGCTGGGTGGAGGCGTTGTTGTAGAGGACGTCGATGCCGTCGTACGTCGCGACGGCCTGGTCGACCCAGGCCTTCGCCTGCTCCGCGTCCCCGAGGTCGACGCCGCCCATGACGGTGATCTCGCCGCCCGCCGACCGCACGTGCTCCTCGGTACGCCGGGCGGCCGCCGCGTCGAGGTCGCAGCCGACGACTTGCGCACCCTCGGCCGCGAACATGGCGGCCGCGGTCGCACCGATGCCGCCGCCCACGCCGGTGATGAGCGCGATCTTGCCGGCCAGCCGGCCGGTCACGACCCCACCCCTTCACGTGCGGCGGTGCGGTCGAGCAGCTCGATCAGGTTGCCCTCGGGATCGGCGACGTAGGCCATCCGCACCCCCGGCTCGGGCGAGGGCCGCGGTGACATCCGGTCGGAAGCGCCGTGGTCGACCAGCGCTGCGTAGGCACCGTCGACATCCGGTACGTCGAGAGCGAAGTGACCGTAGCCCCGGGTCAGCGCTGCGTCGACCGGGCTCTGCGGCTGCATGCCCGGCTGGCTGCCCGCGCGATGGAGGAGCTCGATGCGGTAGCCGTCCTCGCTGCGGAGCATGACGCCGCCGAAGTCGACTCCGGCGAGGGCGAACTCGAACTCCACCTTCAGGTCGAGTGCCTCGGTGTACCAGCGGGTCATGCCCGCCAGGTCTCCGACGTTGAGGCCGACGTGGTCGAACGTGTGCATCGTGTCCCCTACTCCGTCACCGTCGGCAGCTGGGAGGCCGGGTCACCGACGTACACCGTGCGGACGTTGGTGAACTCGCGCGTGCCCTCGGCGGAGAGCTCGCGTCCGTAGCCGCTGCGACCGACACCTCCGAACGGCAGCCGGGGGTCGGACGCGACCACGGCGTTGACGAACAGGGCGCCCGAGCGGATCCGCCGACCGACGTCGAGCGCGTGGTCGGTCTCGCCCCAGACCGCGGCACCGAGTCCGTAGTCGGTGTCGTTGGCCAGCTCGACCGCGTGGTCGTCGTCGCTGGCTCGCACGACCACAGCGACCGGGCCGAAGGTCTCCTCACGGACGACCGTCATCCCCGGCTGGACCCGGTCGAGGATCGTGGGCTGGTAGTAGAAGCCGGGCCCGTCGACAGCTGCGCCACCCGTGACCAGCACCGCGCCCTCGCCCACCGACTCGACGACCTGGGCATGCAGCACCTCCCGGAGGTCCGCCCGGGCCAGCGGCCCGATGCTCGTGGCCGGGTCGGTCGGATCACCCACTCGCAGGGCGGCCACCTTGCGGGTCAGCAGGTCGACGAACCGGTCCGCGACCGCTTCGACCACGATGAGGCGCTTGGCGGCGATGCAGCTCTGGCCGGCGTTCCCGAACCGCGAGCGCACGGCGGCCTCGGCCGCCGCCGCCAGGTCCGCGTCGTGGAGTACGACGAGCGGGTCCGAGCCGCCGAGCTCGAGCACCGCCTTCTTCAGTGACCTCCCCGCCGCGGCCGCGACCGCGGCGCCGGCGCGCTCGCTCCCCGTGAGAGTGACCGCCGCGACGCGCGGATCCGCGACCACCAGGGCGCTGGTCTCGGCCACGTGCCCCTCCGCCACGACAAGGGTGCGGAAGAGACCGTCGGGAGCGCCGGCGTCGAGGAACAGCCGCTCGATCGCCAGGGCACAACCCGTCACGTTGGGCGAGTGCTTGAGGACGGCCGCGTTGCCGGCGGCGAAGGCCGCGCAGGCGAAGCGGAGGACCTGCCAGAACGGGAAGTTCCAGGGCATCACGGCGAAGACGACCCCGAGCGGCTCGTACCTCAGCCAGGAACGCGCGGCGCCGCTCGGCACGACCGAGTCGGCGAGCCAGCCGGGTGCGAGCTCGCTGACGACCTGGCAGTTGAAGGCGCACTTGTCGATCTCGCCCAGCGCCTCGGACAACGGCTTGCCCATCTCGGCGGTGACCAGAGCGGCGTACTCGTCGCGACGCTCGGTGAGCAGCTCACCGACCCGCACCAGCAGCGCCAGCCGGCTGGCCGGCTCGAGCTGCGACCACTCCGTGTAGGCGCTTCGGGCGTCGTCGAGAGCGCCGGAGACGTCGCCCCAGCCGTGGGCGGCGTACGACGCGAGCGGCGCACCGGACGCGGGGTCGAACGTTCGGACCAGGGACCCCTGCAGCAGCGTGTCGGTCACCTCAGGCCCCCTGCCGGACCCGGCGACGGGCCGGGACGATCTCGGGCACCGCCTCGTCGGACTCGACGACGACGTTGCGGATGGTGCCGAGCCGTTCGATGGTCATCTCGACCACATCGCCCGTCCGGAGCGGCGGAGGCGTGAGGCTCCCAGTCCGGCCCCAGCTCTCGGCCAGGGCCCCGCTCGCGCAGGTGCCCGAGGCGAGCACCTCGCCGGCCTTCACCCAGGAGGCGCGGGACGCGTACGAGACCAGCTGCTCGAACGACCAGCCCATGTGGGCCGTGCGGTCCGCACCGAGCCGGACCCCGTTGACCCGCACCTCCATCTGCAGGTCCAGGAAGCCGTCGGCATCACGGCTGTCGTCCAGCTCGTCGGCGGTGACGACCCACGGACCGATGGTCGTCGCGAAGTCCTTGCCCTTGGAGGGTCCCAGGCCGAGCTTCATCTCCCGGCCCTGGACGTCGCGCGCGGACCAGTCGTTCATCACGCAGTAGCCGCCGATCGCGTCCCGCGCCTCCTCCGGGCTCGCGTTGCGGACGTCGCGGCAGATCACGGCCGCGATCTCGAGCTCGAAGTCCAGCTTCGCGGTGTCGGGCGGCATCGCCACGTCGTCGTACGGCCCGTGCACGGCGTGCGGTGCCATGAAGAGGAACGACGGCGCGGCGTACCACTCGTCGGGCACCTGCGTGGCCCCCTGCATGCCCTTGCTGACTCCCTCGACATGGGCCTCGAAGGTCAGGAAGTCGCGCATCGCCACCGGGTAGACCGGCGGCAGCAGGACGACCTGCTCCGGCCGGAAGCCGTCCGACTGCGCCGTCGCGTCGGCCGCCTCCTCGCGCACCGCCGGCTCCGCGGCGAGCAGCTGTACGAGGTCGGTGGCCTCGGGGAAGGCGTGGATCCACCAGGTGGACCGGTCACCGACGACCAGTCCGACCCGACGAACGTCGGCGGGGTCCTGATGGAGGCGGAAGGCGGCGAGACGCACGTTCGTCAGCCGATCGTCTCGAAGAACGCGCGCTCGCGGTCGGCGAGCACGGGGATGGCCTGCTCGAGTCCGAACTCCTTGAAGTGCGGCGAGGAGCCGTGTGCGGCGTAGGCCTCCTCGTCGTCGTAGATCTCGAAGAGGTGGAAGACGCCGGGCTCGGCAGGGTCCTGGTACGCCTGGTAGAAGCGGTTGCCCGGCTCCTGGCGCGACGGCGGCGTCAGCCTCTCGATGGCGTCGAGGACGACCGGCTCCTGACCGGGCTCGGCGGTCCAGGTGGCGCGAACGACGTACGGCATGGGTGCTCCTCGGGCTGGTTCATGGGCTGTTCTCCGTCTGCCTCCCGACGCTAGGGCCGCTGCCGCCGCGAGCGGAAAGAGTGGACACGAATGCCTGCCATCACCGCCGGACAGGTATGTCCCGGGGTGATGGCACCCATGCGGATCGTTTGCTTCCGGGGGTCTCCCGGCCGTGCTGTTCTGTGACCGGTTGCAGTGGCAGCCGTCACACTTCAGAGCTTCGAGGAGACGCCGTGAGATCGCTTCACCACTTTGCCCGCGGGCACCGTCGTACGGCGGTCGCGGCCGCAGCCGCCGCCGCTTGCCTGCCCCTGCTCGCCGCGTGTGGCAGTGGGGACAC
>DASXRJ010000067.1:0-12332 GCA_036506675.1 Nocardioides sp.
GAGGAACTCGGCGTGGCACGCAACGAGCTCGAGCGCTCCATCTCGATCGCACACACCGATACCTGGAACGCTTTCCTGCCTTGGCCAGAGGCGCTGCTGGCCGAGGTCGACCTGAAGCAGGGACAGATCGACGAAGCCGCCGTATCGTTCGAACACGCCTTCGCCATGGGCTGCCAGCTCGGCGACCCGTGCTGGGAAAGCGTCGCCGCCAGAGGACTCGGACTCGTCGCCGCTTCGTCCGGTGACCTCGAGCGGGCGATCGAGCTCCTGCAGGACGCCCCTCGCCGGTGCCGCCGGCTTCCCGACTCGTATCGCTGGATCGAGGCCTACGCCATGGCGGCGCTCGGCGAGCTCGCCGTCGACGCCGGGCTCGACGCCGCCCCCTCCTGGGTCACCGAACTCGAGACGTTCGCGTCACGGCACGGGATGCGAGAACTGGTGGCCACGGCCGCGGCGCTCCGAGCGCGCCTCGGAGATCCCGAAGCACTCGAAGCAGCGTCACTCATCGCCCAGGCAGTCGACAACCCGGTGCTCCACCGGCGCCTCGGATTATCACCGGCCTTGTCGACGCCCCGGGAATGAGGTCCGGGTCCAGTCGCACGTCGAGGCCGAGAGCGTGCCCGATGTCCCATGTGTGGGCGAGGAGATCGGTGACCAGAAGAGTCACGATCGCCGCGACTGGCCTCGGGCCCAGTCCGGGCAGGACCACGGTTCGGCCAAGGGCCTCCTCGGTGAGGGTTTCGTCCGAAGCAGGCCGGACGGCCCGCCAGGTCGCGACTGGATCGTTGCCCGCCATCTCTCCGGGATGTCGCGCCCCGGGGGCGCCTTCGCGACGGGTGTACTCCTTCCCCGTAGCCCAGTGCCGCAGCTGCTCCTGGCCCCAGACGACGTGACCCGCGACATCTCGAACCGTCCAGTTGGGACACGCAGAGGGCCGCCGGAACCGCGGCGACGACATCGTCGAAGCCGTCCTGAGCGCGCCGATAGGACTGCATGACCTGCAGAGGCATGGCTAGGCCTCCTTCATCATCTCGGCCATCCGCCGCATCATCTCGTCCGGCTCCACGTCCTCGACGTGGGTCGCGACGGTCCAGCGGTGCCCGAAGGGGTCGATGATGTGGCCGTCCCGGTCGCCGTAGAACTGGTCCTGGGCCGGCCGTTCTTGCGTGGCGCCGAGCTTCACCGCGAGCTCCATGACCGCGTCCACGTCCTCCACGTAGATGAACAGCGCCGCTGGTGAGCCCTCGAGGCCTCCCGCGGGCGGTGCCTTGGTCCCCATGAACGGAGACGCGTCCTCGACCATGACGACCGAGTCCCCGATCTCGATCTCGGCGTGGGCGATCGTCCCGCCCGGCCCAGGGACGCGCATGCGCTCGGTTGCCCCGAACACCTCGGCGTAGAACTCGAGGGCCTTGGTGGCGCCGTCCACGACGAGGGCGGGGGTGACCCGGCGGTAGCCGTCCGGGATCGGTTGGGGCGTGGGCGTCGATGCCATGTGCTCGTCTCCTTGCTGCTGACCGGCGGTGCCGGCTTGTTCTCCTACCTAACGACGATCAGGCGACCGCCCGATACGACAGCACGCAGCGAAAGGTCGCCGGTCGCCTTCAAAGTCTCGCCGCGCAGCCGGTGAACCGGTCAGGCCACGGATTGGTCGCTGTCGCGGTGGCCGACGAAGCGCAGGAACACCGGTGACAGCTCACCGGCGGCGAGCAGCGAGGTCTCCCAATCGGTGACCAGGCTGGCGGTCGGTTTCTCGGTGGCGGCGTCGGTGTCGAGGCCTTCGAGGATGTCCCAGTAGAGGTAGGGGTGCCACGACCGGGTGTGGGTCGGGAACAGGCGGCTGAGGGGTTTCTCGATGTCGGTCGAGCCGTTGAGGTGCTGGTCGACGATGTGATCCTGCGCCCACTCCCATTCGATGCGTTCGACCGCGGCGTCGGGGTCGGCGGGGAGGTGCCCGTCCTGGCGGTAGGACCCGGTGGCCTCGAGAAGGCCGCGGATCTGGGCGAGCCACCGGGCGTCACGACGATCGAACCGATCGTGGAGGAAGTCGACGCACACGAGCCGCCCGCTGGGCCGCAGCCAGTGTCGGATGCGCTCCAGGGCGGCCGCCGGTTCCGGGACGTGGTGCAGGGTGCGGGTCGTCACGATCACGTCGAAGCTGGCTTCATCGGCGGCCCAGGTCGCCGCATCGGCTTCGTGGTAGGCGAGGCGGCCGGGCCGGCAGTCGTGCGCACCGCGCTCGGCGAGCTCGATCGCGGTCGCGTCGGGGTCGATGGCGGTGACGTCGTGGCCGGCTCGGGCCAGCTCGAGGCTCAGGGCGCCGATGCCGCAGCCGACGTCGAGGACACGTGCGGGCGGCTGGGGCAGGACCTCGGCGACCAGGCGCCAGAGCCGCCCGTGGGTGAGCTCGACCAGGACCGGTGAGCGCCACAGGCTGTCGGTCAGCTCGCGCCAGGGCCGCAGGTGGCGAAGGTCGGCGACGAAGTCGGCGGGGAAGTCAGCCACCGGTCACGAGGCGGCGCCGCCGTCACAGACGCAGAACTCGTTGCCTTCGGGGTCGGTCATGAGGATCCAGGTGCTGCCGTGTTCGTGGATGTGGTCGTCGCGGACGCGTCTGGCGCCGAGGGCCTCGAGCCGTGTGGCCTCGGTCTCGATGTCGGGGGTCTCGATGTCGAGGTGCATGCGGTTCTTGACGGTCTTGGCTTCGGGGACCTGCTGGAGCAGCAGTTTGGGGCCGGGTTTCCCGTTGGGGAGGAGTAGGACGTAGGAGCCGGCGGTCCCGAGGCTCACGTAGTCGAGCGCGGGTGCCCAGAACTCGGCGAGGCGTTGGGGGTCGGCGCAGTCGAGGACGAGCCCGATACCGGGCGCGGGGTCGGTCATGGCGGTCATCCTTCCTTCCTTGTGGCGATGCCGAGGATGTGAGGGGAGGTCGGGCCGGTGGGGAGGCGCAGCTGCTGGAGCTGTTCGATGGTGAACCCGGCGTCCTCGATGGCGGTGCGGGTGTCGCGGTGGGCGTGACAGCCCCCGCCGACGGTCGGCCAGATGGTGGCGTCGAGCAGGCGTTGGACCCGGGCCAGGCCGGGGGTGTCGGCCCGGACGTGCTCGAAGAACCGCAGCTCCCCACCCGGCTTGAGCACCCTGCGGATCTCGGCGAGCGCCGCGGGGACGTCCGGTACCGAGCACAGCACAAGCGACGCGACCGCCGCGTCGAAGCTCGCATCGTCGGCGGGCAGTTCGTCGGCCGTGCCGTCGACGACCTCGATCGGCACCGGGGCCTCTTTGGCCTTGGCCTGGGCGAGTCCCCGCAGATGCGGTTCGGGCTCGACCGCGGTGACCGAGGTGACCTCCGGCGGGTAGTGGACGAAGTTCATGCCGTTCCCAGCACCGACCTCTGTGACGTGGCCGGTGAGCCCGGCCAGGAGCTGGTCACGCCGTTCGGCGACGCCGGCCTTCTCCATCCGGGGGCTGACCCAGGCGTAGAGCCGAGCGAAGAGCGGATGGTGGACCTTGGTCTGGGACATCGTCAGGTTGTCCTCGTCGTGTGGGTCTCGGTGAGCAGCCGGGCGGCGACGAGACCGCTGGCGGCGGTGAGCGCGGCGACGGTCACGATCGCGCCGCGCAGTCCGATGAGGTCAGCGGTGATCCCGGCGGTGAGGGCGCCGACGGCGTAGCCGCTGTCCCGCCACAGCCGGTAGACGCCGACGGCGGACGCCCGCCAGCTGGGATGGGCGACGTCACCGATGGCAGCGAGGAGGGTCGGGTACACGAACGCAGTGCCGATCCCGAGCGCCACGGCCGCGAACGCCCACACGTCTGCTCCGGTGCCGGCGGCGAACACGGCGAGCGCGGCGGCCTGGATGAGCATGCCGGCCACGATGAGCGGCTTGCGGCCCGTTCGGTCCGAGGCCGCGCCGGTGACGAGCTGGCCGGTGGCCCACACCGCCGGGTAGACGGCGGCGAGGAGACCGACCTCGGTGACGCTGAGCCCGTCGGCCGCGAACAGGATTGGGAGAAGCCCCCAGGCCAGGCCGTCGTTGAGGTTGTTGACCAGCCCCGCCTGGTTGATCGCCAGCAGGCTGCGGTCCCGCCACGCGGCGGTGGCGAGGACCTGACCCAACGTGAGTGACCGATCGGGTGGGGCGTGGTTGATGGCTTCGTGTTGGGCGTGACCGCGAGTCTCGCGGACGAACACGGCGGACAGGCCGAGGCCGATGGCGATGTAGGCGGCGCCGAGCAGGAATGGTTCGGGGCGCAGGCCGTGGTTGGCGGCAATCCAACCGGTGGCCGCCGCGGTGGCGGCGAGCGCGCCGTAGCCGGCGGCCTCGTTGAGTCCCATGGCCAAGCCGCGGCGCTCCGGGCCGGCGAGGTCGATCTTCATGATCACCGTCGTGGACCAGGTGAGGCCCTGGTTGACGCCCAGCAGCACGTTGGCGGCCACGACCCACCCCCAGGTGGGCGCACAGATCAGCAGGAGCGGCACCGGGATCCCGACGAGCCAGCCGGCGACCAGCACCGGTTTGCGGCCCACTCGGTCGGCAAGGGTCCCTGCGACCAGGTTGGTGAGCGCCTTGGTGATGCCGAACGCGACGATGAACGTGAGCCCCGCGGTGTAGGCGGTGAGCCCGAACTCGCGCTCGCCGAGTAGCGGCAGGACGGTGCGTTCCTGGCCGATGGTGCCGCCCACCAGGGCGTTCACGGCGACCAAGAGGCTGAACTGGGCAAGGTTGGCGCGCAGCCCGAGCCGCACCCCCGTCGCCGGGGCGTTGGGATCGGCGTGGTCGGCGGTAGGGACCGCCATGGTCATCCTCTCGCCAGCGCGTCGTGGGTGGCGGCGGCCCAGTCGCCCGGCCCGCCCACCGTCACTGCGAGGCCCGGGCGGCCGGCGCGCTCGAGGATGCTCGCCGCGGTGGCGGCCCGTTCACCGTGCCCGCACATCACCGCCTCGACGTCCTCTAGGCGGTCAGCGACCCGATGTAGCTCGCCGAGCTCGATGTGGGTCACGCCGGGGACGTGGCCGTCGGCATGCTCGCGGTCCTGGCGCACATCCAGCACGCCCGGACCAGCCTCGGCGGCATCGGCCAGCGGGGTGGTCTGTGTCGGCAGGCCGGCCGCCATCCAGGCGGTCATGCCACCGGCCAGCTCGCCCTCGACCCGGTCGTAACCGATCTGGCGGCATTGCCGGACCAGCTCGGCCCGGTCCTGGTCGGCGCCGACCACGAACACCAGCGGCGCATCACGCTCGACCAGCCACCCGAGCCACGACGCGAACTGCGCCCGCAGCGGAATCGCCAGCACACCAGGAATGTGACTCGCAGCCCAGGTGGTCACCGGCCGGGTGTCGACCACGACGGCGCCGCCTTCCGCGTAGCGCCGGAAAGTATCCAGGTCGAGCACTGGCAGGGCGGGTTGTGGGATGCCCAGCACGCTCGGACCGGCCCGATTCACCTCGCGGAGGTGGTGGAAGTAGGTCGGGTACGTTCCCAACCCGTCGAGGAGCGCCGTGACGAAGGCATCCTCGTCCGCTGCGGCGAGGAGCGGGTTGGTGTGGCGCTCATCGCCGATCGTGGTCCAGCGCCGATCACCGGACGGCGCAGAGCAGAAGCTCCCGGCGCCGTGCGTGGGATACACCGCCAGATGGTCGGGAAGGGTGAGGAGTCGGTCGTGCAGCGATCGCCACAACGCTCGGGCCAGTTCCTCGGTGCGGTCCGGGGCGATCAGATCGGTCCGGGCGACCGCCCCGACCAACAGTGACCCTCCGGTGAACACCGCGACGGGTCGCTCGCCGTCGCTGAGGAGGTAGGCGAGGTGTTCGGGCGTGTGGCCCGGTGTTGACAGCGCTCGTAGCGACAGGCCACCCAGGTCGACGACCTGCCCGTCGGTCACCGGGCGGTGCGGCCACTCCAGGCCACTCGCAGCGGGGGCCACGACCGTGGTCCCGAAGGCCGCCAACTCTCGGCTGCCGGTCACGAAGTCCGCATGCAGATGCGTCTCGACGCTGAACGCCACCTTCGCGCCGCGGCGCTCGGCGAACGCCAGGAAGGGACCGGGATGCCGACCCGGGTCCACCACCGCGACCCGATCGTCGCCCAGGTCGATCAGCCAGGACGTGTTGCCCAACCCTTCGTCGGGAAGCGGCGTGATCAGGCCCACTGGGCTTCCGCCGTCTCATCACCCAGCGCCACCGGCAGTCCGGCGCGGCGCCACTCGGGGAACCCGTCCTCCAACCGCGCCGCTCGGTGGCCGCGGCGGCGCAGGGCCCGCACGGCGTCGTCGGCGTAGATGCAGAACGAACCGCGGCAATACGCCACCACGTCGTTGCCCTTGGGCAGGCGCCGCACCCGCTTGGCCAGCTCGTCGGGCGGCACCGAGACCGCCCCAGGGACATGGCCGGCCACGAACTCGGCCGCGGGCCGGACATCGAGCACCAGCGGGGGCGGGTCACGCTGCAACAGATCGGCCAGCTCCGCACGGGTGACGGTCTCCAATTGGCTTCGATCACCTAGGTAGTCGACCGCCAGGCGATCCAGCGCGGCGGCGTGCGCTTGTGTCGTAGCCCGCAACGCGGCCCACAGATCCTCCACCGCCGGCCCGGCCAGCGCGTAGACAACCCGGTTGCCATCCCGCTCGGTGCTCACCAACCCCGCGGTCAGCAGCACCTGGAGGTGCGCGGAGGTGTTCGCCACGCTCTGGCCGATCTCGTCTGCGAGGCGCTCCACCGACCGGGGACCCTGGGCCAGCACATCCAACAGCTCCAGGCGGCGGCCAGACGACAACGCCTTGCCCACTGCCGCGAACCCGTCGAACAGCCGCGTCTTGCTCGAAGCCGAACCCACGCCTGCAACGCTAGCCGCGTAGATCAACTATTCAATAGTTCTCTTGATCTGGCCCGACACCCGGCAGGCCGGTGTGTCAGGTCGGGTTGTCCGCGGAGACGATCCAGATGGCGGCGCCGAGCCGGACGCCGTCGGGCTGGGTGTGGTCAGCCAGCACGCCACGCACGGCGTCGAGCGCCGCGGGCCGGTGATCGTCGGTCACAGAATCGAGGACGGCGCGGCCCAGGCCGGTGCCGGCGAGGTAGTCGACAGCCTCGTTCGGGTCGGCACCGAGAGTGAGGGTCAGCAGGGCGCGAGCTGTGGGTCCGCGTACCCAGCGGCGCGCAGGGTGGTGGTGACGATCTCGGCGTCGGACTGGGCGAACATGCCCGGGGCGCCCGCCTCGGTGTCGGGGAGGTCGCCGTAGCGAAGCAGCGCTGCGCCCGGGATGGTGAGCCAGTCGTTGGCCTCGAGGGGTTGCCATGTCGCAAGGCAGAGCCGGCCGCCGGGCCGCAGTCCACGCCGGATGTTGGCGAGCGCGACGGTCTGATCGACGAAGAACATCGTCCCGAACCGGCTGACCGCCGCGTCGAATCGGGCCGGAAAGCGATGGGTCTGCACGTCACCCTGCACCAGGGTGATGTTCGCCAGGCCGGACGCCTCGGCCCGGCGCCGGGCGACGCCGAGCATGGGCTCGGACAGGTCGATGCCATACACCGCACCGGTCGATCCGACGACATGTGCGGCAGCGAGGGTGGTGGCGCCACATCCGCAGCCGATGTCCACGACCGCTTCGCCGGCACTGAGGTGGGCGGCGGCGAAGACCGCCTCCGCGACCGGGGCCAGGATGTGATCGCGGCGGTCGGCCTCGAGTACCCAGCGGTGTCCGCTGTCGCCGTTCCGTGCCTGGTACTGGTCGGTGTTGGCGATCTCCGTCACGGGCTGTCGACCTCCAGCGCTCGGCGCAAGGTCTCGGCAGCAGTCGCTTCGTCGGTGATGCCGAGGCGCCGTCCCAGTCGGTGGATGGTAAGGCGGCCGGTGCCGTGGGCGAGCAGCCCCCGCCCGCGGGTGGCGAACGCGACCAGGCGGTCAGTGGCGACGTTCGAGGGCCGAATGGCCAGCACGTCCGCAGTCGCGTCGGCGATCGTGTCAGCGGCCCGGCCGATCACACCGAGCAGACCGAGGACCTGTTCGGGGTCGTAGCCCGAGGCGAGCGCATCAGCGGCGAGCTGCAGCAGCGACGGGCTCGGGACGCAGTAGCTGTCCGGTCCACACACCTCGACCACACCGGTATCAAGCAGGTCATCGACCCGGTCGGGCACCAGGTCAGGCAGCAACCGGGCGAGCTGGTCCGCGGTGGCCGGCACCCCAGGCTCGTCGATGTGGACGAGTTGATCGGGCGCGAGCCCGAGGACCTCGCCCAGCTCGGCGCCATCCCGCCACGCCGCGAGCAGATCGCGGATGCCGGCCAGCGAGTAGCCGCGCTCCTGGAGACGGGCGATGAGCCGGAGCCAGGTCAGGTGGCTCGTCCCGTAGATCCCGATCCTGCCCCGCTTCCGGGGCGGGGGGAGCAGGCCCATCGTCTGGTACTCGCGGATGGTCCGCACGGGCAGATCGACGCGCCGGGCCAGCTCGTCGACAGTCAGCTCTAGCGTCGGGTCAGGTGTGGCATCGCTCGCATCGGCCCTCACAGCCCTAGACAGTAACAGCTTAAACCGTTACGGTAAACACCGTGACGATCTCCACTGAGCAGATCATTGACGCGCTTCGGGATGCGTGGCCCGATGTCGGTCTGGCGGTCGAACCGCAGCCCCTGACCGGTGGCTACTGGGCAACGATCTTCCGGCTCCGCCTGACTGGTACACCCGACGATGTGCCCGTGGACGCGGTGCTGCGCGTCATGCCTCACCCCGACATGGGCGCCAAAGAGATCGCGGTGCAAGCAGCCGTCGGGGAAGCCGGCGCGCCGACACCCACCGTGCGTCTCACGGGCCCGGCCGGCGGACCGCTCGGCGACGCCTGGGCCGTCATGGACCTCGCACCGGGCGAACCCTTGCTTGCCGGGCTCGACGGCGCCGCCGCGTTACGCCAACTCCCCCGGATTCTGACCCGGCTGCCCTCCCAACTCGCCCACACCATGGCCGCCATCCACCACATCGACCCCGGCCCGGTCATGCAGCGCGCCCGCGCCGCCGCACCCACCGTCGCGCTGACCCTCGACGAGTTCCGGCCGCACCTCCGAGCCGGCGCCCAACTGACTGGACGAAACGACCTCATCGACGCCCTCGACGCGCTGGCAGATCACACGCCCCCGCACAGTGGGACTGTTCTGTGTCATGGCGACCTACACCCGTTCAATTTGCTCCGCGAGGGCGACCGCATCAGTGTCCTGGACTGGACCGCCAGCCTGGTCGCCCCGCCGGCCTACGACGTCGCGCTCACCTGGCTGCTCCTCCGCTACCCGCCCCTCGCCACGCCACCCGCGCTGCGCCCGATCATCGGCGGAGGCGCCACGGTGCTGGCTCGACGCTTTCTCCACAGCTACCGCCGCGCCAACCCCACCGCCGAGCTGACCAACCTCGACTGGTACACGGCCCTGCACGCCACCCGCGTCCTCATCGACCTGGCCACCTGGCAGAACAGCGACGACCCCCGCGCCAGACGTCACCCCTGGAACCTCGTCGCCCCCGGCGCGGCCCACGAGCTCACCCGCACCACCGGCATCGACCTGAACCAATCGAAGCCAGAGCACCAGGCTCACGCCTCCAGGCGCTGAGCGTGACTCAGGTCCGCTGCGGCCGCCGCGCGACGAACAGCGCCCGTCGGAGAAGTCCGCTCTCGATGGCCGCGACGGCGAGCCTGCGCTCTGCTTGCATCTCGTCGTACGGCTCGCGACCGAGCATCTGGATCATGGCCTCGGCGAACTGCTCGGCCACCTCCAGCTTGCGGGCGGCCGTACTGAGGTAGTCGGCTGTGCGGTCGTGCTCCTCGATCTCGACGAAGCCGGCTGAGCGCAACAGGCTCGGATAGCTGGTGCGCCGACCTCGGACGCTGCCACTCCCGCCGCGCTGGAGCGACCCCGACCTGACGAAAGGCTCGGTCCTGTTCACCCGCGCGCACGCCCGAGTCCGGGGCGGCGTCGCCGAGAAGACGACCAAGGCCGATGTCGAGTACGGCATCGCGCCTTATCCGGCCACCATCGACTCGCTGCGAGCCCACCGCAAGCGGTGCGCGGAGCGAGCCCTCGCCACCGGCGTGTCCCTCCCACCCGACGCGTTCGTGTTCGCCACCCGGTCAGCTCCGGACGGCTCGGTGGCGTGGACTCCGGCGGTCGCCTCCGGGGCGTTCTCGATGCCACACTGGCTGTCACATGGCACGAGAGCCTGGGGCCACGGTCGCCGACCACGGCGGTGAGCTGGCGCTGGCCGCCCTGCGTCCGTTCGGCGTCGACACCCTTTTCACCCTGTCGGGCGGTCACGTCTTCCCGTTCTACGACGCGGCCGTCAAGCGCGACCCGCCCACCCGCATCGTGGACGTCCGCCACGAGCAAACGGCCACCTTCGCCGCCGAGGGCCTCGCCCGGCTCACGCGGCGACCCGGCCTAGCGGTGCTCACGGCCGGCCCCGGCGTAACCAACGGCATCTCGGCGGTCGTGCAGGCCCGCTTCAACGGCTCGCCCGTGGTGGTGCTCGGCGGGCGCGCGCCCCAGGCCCGGTGGGGTGCGGGGTCGTTGCAGGAACTCGACCACGTCCCCGTGCTGGCGAGCGTCACCAAGCTCGCCTGCACCGTCTCGTCGGTCGAGAACATCCCGAACGTCGTCCACGACGCCGCCGTGACGGCGCTCACCCCGCACCGGGGCCCGGTGTTCGTCGACTTCCCGCTGGACGTGGTGTTCGCGCAGGGCAGCGCCGAGGTCCCGGGCGCCGTCGTGCCGGCCGCGGCTGAGCCCGACCCCGACCTCGTCGCCCAGGTGGCCGGGATGGTGGCCAGGGCCGAGCGGCCGATGCTGATCGCGGGAAGCGACGTGTGGTGGGCGGGCGCCGAGGGCGCCCTGGTCGCGGCCCTGGAGCACCTGCGGGTGCCCGCGTTCGCCAACGGCCAGGGGCGCGGCTGCCTGCGGGCCGACCATCCGCTGGCCCTCAGCCGCACCCGGGCGCTGCTCAAGAGCGAGGCCGACCTGGTGGTCGTGGTGGGCACGCCCCTCGACTTCCGGCTTTCGTTCGGGTCGTTCGGCGACGCCACCGTGGTACACGTCGTCGATAGCGCCGATGGCGCCGCCCGGCATGTCGACGCGCTGACGCTGGCGGGCGACCTGGGCACGAGCCTCGCCGGCCTGGCTGGCCACGCCGGGCCGTGCGCCGACCACGAGCCCTGGATCGCCCGGCTGCGCGCGCAGGAGTCGGCGGCGGCCGAGGCCGACCGCGCGTGGCTGGAGGCCGCGGCCACGCCGATCCTGCCCGCCCGGATCTACGGCGAGTTGGCGCGGCGGCTGGACCGCGACGCCGTGGTGGTGTGCGACGGCGGCGACTTCGTCTCCTACGCCGGGCGCTACGTCTCGGTGTACCAACCCGGGTGCTGGCTCGACAGTGGGCCCTACGGCTGCCTCGGCACCGGCATGGGGTACGCGATCGCGGCCCGGGTCGCGCACCCGGATCGCCAGGTGGTGGCCCTGCTCGGCGACGGCGCCGCCGGGTTCTCGCTCATGGATGTCGACACGCTCGTGCGCCACCACCTGCCCGTGGTCATGGTGGTCGGCAACAACGGGATCTGGGGTCTCGAGAAGCACCCGATGCGGATGCTCTACGGCTACGACGTGGCCGCCGATCTGCAACCTGGCTGCCGCTACGACCAGGTGGTGGCCGCGTTGGGCGGCGCGGGTGAGACCGTGACCGAGCCGCACCAGGTCGGGCCGGCGCTCGACCGGGCCTTCGCCGCGGACGTCCCCTACCTCGTCAACGTGTTGACCGATCCCGCCGACGCCTACCCGCGCTCGTCCAACCTGGCCTGACAGCGACCTCGCCGCGCAGCTCCGGAACGGACGGTGAACCGGACGCTCGCCGCGCTCGACATGCGCGAGGTTCGCCAAGCACGGCTGGCGGTCGCTCGTGCCGCGGCCGGCACGGGGGCTGGCCGCGAGCTGGAGTGGTGGCTGGCCGCGAGCTGGAGTGGTGGCTGGCTCAGCCGCCCGCCAGGTGGCGTTCAACCGCCTCGACCTTTGACGTCAGGGCGTCCGTGACGCCCGGCCGCATGTCGGCCTTCAGGGTGAGACCGACCCGCGGGGCGTCGACCGCCTCGCACGCCCGCTTGATGACGTCGAACACCTCGTCCCACTCGCCCTCGATGGTGGTGAACATCGAGTCGGTGCGGTTGGGTAGGCCGCTGTCGCGCACCACCCGGATGGCTTCGGACACCTGTTGGCCGACGTCCTCACCGACGCCGAGGGGCGTGACCGCGAACGCGACGAGCATGGCCCGCACGGTATCGGCGGTCGGGGGTGCGACGCCGACGTACCGGCGCGAC
>DASXRJ010000068.1:0-9836 GCA_036506675.1 Nocardioides sp.
CGAGTCGGCCCAGGGCGTCGTACTCACGAAGGGCGATGAGGGACGCGCGCGCGGCGAGGTGGCGTTCGAGCACGTGTCGTTCTCCTACAGCCCCGACGTGTCGTTGATCGAGGACCTGTCACTGGTCGCCCGCCCCGGCCAGACGGTCGCGATCGTGGGCCCGACCGGCGCCGGCAAGACCACGCTGGTCAACCTGATCATGCGTTTCTACGAGCTCGACGGCGGCCGGATCACCCTCGACGGCGTCGACATCTCGGCGATGCCGCGGCGCACCCTGCGCGAGGACATCGGGATGGTGCTCCAGGACACCTGGCTGTTCGAGGGCACGATCCGCGACAACATCGCGTACGGCGCTCCCGGCGCCACCGAGTCGCAGATCCTCGAGGCGGCCCGGGCCACCTTCGTCGACCGGTTCGTGCACTCGCTGCCCGACGGCTACGACACGGTGATCGACGAGGAGGGCGGCAACATCAGCGCCGGTGAGCGTCAGCTGATCACCATCGCCCGGGCCTTCCTGTCCGATCCGGCGCTGCTGATCCTCGACGAGGCGACCTCGTCGGTCGACACCCGCACCGAGCTGCTGCTCCAGCACGCGATGGCGGCGCTCCGCTCCGACCGGACGTCGTTCGTGATCGCCCACCGGCTCTCCACGATCCGCGACGCCGACCTGATCCTGGTGATGCAGGACGGTGCGATCGTCGAACAGGGCACCCACGACTCGCTCCTGGCCGCCGAGGGTGCGTACGCCGACCTCTACCGGTCGCAGTTCGCCGCGCCGTTGGAGGAGTCGGTCGCCTGAGCGCGGCTCGGCCGCCCGGCTGAGGGTCGCCCGGTCCGGCTTGGTGGCACGGTTGTGTTGCCAAGCCGGACCGGGCGTTCGGGTTGTTGGTACGGCTGTGTCGCCATGCGCGAGGGGCTGCGCCGGTTGGCAACACGCGTGTGTTAGCAACGCCGGCACCGCCGAGCTCGTTGGCGGTGCGCCTGTGTTAGGAACGCGGGGAGCGCCGAGCTCGTTGGCGGTGCGTCTGTGTTAGGAACGCCGCGTCACCAAGGCCCGGCGCTCGCCGAGCGAGTCAGCCGCTCAGCCCAGTGACACGCCCAGCCGGAAATGTGAACGACCCGCAGGCGTGCACTCGAGGTTTCCTTCACGAGAAGGACCTACGAGTGCGCATCCGGTGGACTGAAGGCCGGATCGCCTGCGGGTCGGGTGACTGCCTGAAATTCGCTGGCGGCTAACAAACGCTGCGCAGGAATCCCCCACATGTGTGGGCCTGTCGGCAGTGGAGCTGCTAGCGGGCAGCCACCTCACGAGTCCTCAAAGCATTCATTGAACGGACCACCTCCTTTCCCGTGTGCATCCAAGGTACGACGGCCCCGGCTGGACCACAACGCAATATCGTCGGAACCCCGCCCGGGACGGATCCCGATCCGGATACCCTGCGAGCGCCGGCCTGGCCAGTCAGTGGACTCAGAGCCCGGGGGAGGACCGGCTGGGATGGGGAGAACACGGTGACGCACAAGATCGACCTGTTGAGGTCGCTCGAGCAGGAGATGGGCATTCTGGCCCGGCGGATGCGCCGGGTCGCGGCCGAGCGGGCCCGCGCGGTGAGCCCGGACCTGCAGATCGCAGGGTTCTTCGTACTGACCCACCTGTCCTCCCAGGGACCCGCCCGCTCGGCCGAGGTTGTCGACGTACTCGGGATCGACAAAGGCGCCGTCAGCCGGCAGGTGCAGCACCTCGTTGAGCTCGGCCTGGTCACCCGCACACCGGACCCTCAGGACCGGAGGGCGACGATCCTCTCGCTGACGGAGTACGGCGAGCAGCGGCTGGCCGAGGTGGCCATCCAGCGCCGGGCGAGCATCGACGAGCGGCTCTCGGACTGGAACGACGACGAGCTCACCACGTTCGTCGACGCGCTGGCCCGCTACAACCGCTCCCTCTCCTGAACCTTAGGCGTGTCTCCCTGTCCCATGGCCTGCTGCGCCGGCCGAGGACAGGGAGCCACGCCCTCAGCCCACTCGCAGCCACGCGGCGGTGTCGGGCGGCAGCTTGCCGTCGACCTTGCCGCTGGCCACGATCAGCTCGCCGGCCGGCAGCGCGACGGGTTCGGCGCCGCAGTTGAGCGCGACCGTCACGTCGCCCCGGGTGAACGCCACCACGTCGGGCCCCAGGTCGAGCATGCCGACCTCGAGGCCCGCGGTCGTCGCGAAGCTGCGGCGCGCGGCCAGCGCCGAGCGATAGAAGGCCAGCGTCGACTCGGGGTCCGCAGCCTCCGCCTCGACCGTCAGCCCGGCCCAGTCGGAGGGCTGCGGGATCCACGGTTGACCCTCGCCTGGCCCGAAGCCGTAGGGCGGCGTCGTCCCGCTCCAGGGGAGCGGCACCCGGCAGCCGTCGCGCCCGACCTCGCCGGTGGTGAGCGAGTGCGGGTCCTGCCACGACTCCTTCGGTACGTCGACCTGCTCCAGCCCGAGCTCCTCGCCCTGATAGAGGTACGCCGATCCGGGCATCGCCAGCATGGTCAGCGTGGCCGCCCGGGCTCGGGCGAGGCCGACCGCACCGCCGCCGTACCGCGTCACATGGCGTACGACGTCGTGGTTGCTCAGCACCCAGGTCGGCCACGCGCCGACCGAGGCCACCGAGTCGAGCGTGCCGGCGATGACCTCCGTGAACTCCCGCGCCGACCAGGGCGTCAGCAGCCAGTGGAAGTTGAACGTCTGCTGCAGCTCGTCGGGCCGGACGAACCGCGCCATCGACTCCGTCGACTGGGTCCAGGCCTCGGCGACGGCCATCCGGTCGCCGTCGTACTCGGCGAGGATGCGGTTCCAGCGGCGGTAGACGTCATGCACCTCGGGCTGGTCCCACATCGGCTCGTCGACGATCTGGCGCGCGACCATCTCCTGCGCGTCGCTCGTGGGCTCGGAGGGCTCGGCCACCTCCTGGTCGCGCAGCGACGACTCCTTGACCAGCCCGTGGGCGACGTCGACCCGGAAGCCGTCGACGCCGCGGTCGAGCCAGAAGCGGAGTACGTCGTCGAAGAGCGCGACCACCTCGGGGTTGCGCCACTCGAAGTCGGGCTGGGTGGTGTCGAAGAGGTGGAGGTACCACTGGCCGTCGGGCACCCGGGTCCAGGCAGGGCCGCCGAAGACGGACTGCCAGTTGTTGGGCGGGGTGGCGCCGTCCGGCCCGAGCCCGTCGCGGAAGACGTAGCGGGCCCGCTCAGGGCTGCCCGGCCCGGCCGCCAGCGCGGCCTGGAACCACGGGTGCTCACTGGACGAGTGGTTGGGCACCAGGTCGACGATCACCCGCAGGTCGAGCCCGTGCGCGGTCGAGAGGAGCTCGTCGAAGTCGGCCAGCGTGCCGAACCGGGGGTCGACGTCGCAGTAGTCGGAGACGTCGTACCCGTGGTCGTGCTGCGGCGAGGTGTAGAACGGCGTGATCCAGAGCGCGTCGACCCCCAGCTCGGCCAGGTAGGGCAGCCGGGAGGTGATCCCGGGCAGGTCGCCCAGGCCGTCGCCGTCGGAGTCGGCGAAGGAGCGGACATAGATCTGGTAGCAGACGGCGTTGGCCCACCAGGCGGTCATGGTCGTCATCCTTCCTCGGGGCTGGTGACCCCGAAGGTCGTCGGGTCGACCGCGATCCACACGTGCTCGGCACGCGCGACGATCCGGCCATCGGCGTCGTACAGGGTCGCAGCCGTGCGGGTCTTGCGGCCCTCCGCCCCCAGCCGCTGGCCGACGAGCACGTGCGGCTCGCCGATCACCGGCAGCGCGTCGACCTGCGCGGTCATCCGGCCGAGCACCATCAGCCGTTCGGTCAGGTCGCCCGCCCAGCCGCCGACGCAGTCGAGGGCCGCCCAGGTCACCGGCAGCGACGTACGCCGGGTCTCGTCGGGATAGTCGTCCAGAACGCCCTCCGCCACGCTGGCGTCGGGGGTCCAGGTCGCCGCGACCCGCTGCGCATCCTCTGCGGAGTCCGCGACCTGGCCGGGGAAGATCCGCAGCCCGTCGCCGGGCTCGCGGCCGGTGCCGCAGGAGAAGCAGGTCGGGAACGGGTGCGAGACCAGCCCCGGGTACGACGCCTCCGCGGCGCGGGCCACGTCGAACGGCACCGACTCGACGACGACCAGGTCGCGGTCGACGTACGCCGCCTCGCCGACCTCGCACGAGGCGGACGTCTCGGTGGTCGCGACCGGCAGCTCCACGTCGAGCGGCGGCGGCTTGCGCAACGTCACCTCGACGGCCGGCCAGCGCCGGGACCGGTCGTCCGGACAGCCCCCGACCAGGGCGGCCAGCGCACCGGCCGTCCAGCCGCCGTTGCCCGACGTGGCCGGCCCGCGGAAGCGCCGCGGCACGATCAGCTCGCTCATCTGCACATCCCTTCGCACCGCGTCCACTGTGCCAGCAGCTGGGGACAGCCGACAGCAGCGGGTGCCGCCGTACGCGGGATGTGTCGACTGTCGGCGGGATCGGTAAGAATGGTGCGGTGAGCGACCTTATCGACACCACCGAGATGTACCTCCGGACCATCTTCGAGCTGGACGAGGAAGGCATCGTTCCGCTGCGCGCCCGGATCGCCGAGCGGCTGCACCAGAGCGGCCCCACGGTCAGCCAGACGGTGGCCCGGATGGAGCGCGACGGCCTGCTCACCGTCGAGGGCGACCGCCACCTCCAGCTGACGGACGAGGGCATGCGGCTGGCCACCCGGGTGATGCGCAAGCACCGGCTCGCCGAGCGGCTGCTCACCGACGTGATCGGGCTCGACTGGGAGCTCGTGCACGAGGAGGCGTGCCGCTGGGAGCACGTCATGTCCGAGACCGTCGAGAAGCGGCTGCTCGAGCTGCTCAACCACCCCACGGTGTCGCCGTACGGCAACCCGATCCCGGGTCTCGACGAGCTCGGTGACGACAACGTCGGCGAGGCCTTCATGGAGGGTGTCGAGGCGCTGTCGACGGTGGCCGACGAGACCGACCAGCGGGTGCTGATCGGCCGCATCTCCGAGGAGATGCAGAAGGACGAGCCGCTGATGAGCGCGCTGCGCCGGGTCGGCGCGCTGCCCGGCAAGACGGTCACCGCGGCGGCCACGGCCGAGGGCGTGCTGATCGGCTCGGCCGGCGAGACCGCCGAGATCCTCTTCGACGCCGCCGACCACATCTTCGTCCGGCGACCCTAGGGCCCTCGGGACGTCATACGCCCTGAGCCGTAGATGGCTCCGTCCGGATGACGTCCCGCACGGCTGCGAGCTCGGTCAGGAACTCGCTGCACCCCGCCCCCACCGTGTACGCCGCGTGCGCGTCGCCGCGGGTCGCGCCCCGGTTGACGATCACCACCGGAGTGCCCGCCCGGGCCGCCCGCTTCACGAACCGCAGCCCGCTCATCACGGTCAGCGACGAGCCACACACCAGCAGTACGCCGTCGCTCGCGACCAGGCCGTCGACCGCCTCGTAGCACCGGGTCACTCGTGGAGCAGGGACGTTCTCGCCGAAGAACACCACGTCCGGCTTCAGCGTCCCGCCACACTCCGCACACCCCGGCACCACGAACCCGTCGGTGTCGTCGAGGTCGACGTCGCCGTCCGGCCGGGTCTCGGCCCCGGAGTGCCGCGACGCCCAGCCGGGGTTGAGCCGCTCCATCCGCTCCTGGAGGACCGCCCGCGCGGAGGTGGCCCGACAGTCCAGGCAGACCACCTCGGCGACCCGGCCGTGCAGCGCGACCAGAGCGGGCTGGCCGGCCGCCTCGTGCAGGCCGTCGACGTTCTGGGTGATCAGCAGGTCGACGCCGGGCAGCCCCGCGAGCGCGCGGTGGCCGGCGTTGGGCGCGGCGCGGCCCATCCGCCGCCAGCCGAGGTGGCTACGCGCCCAGTAACGCTGCCGGGCCGCCGGCCCGGACACGAACTCCTGGTAGGTCATCGGCAGCCGCGCCGGGCTGTTCGGCCCGCGATAGTCGGGTACGCCGGAGTCGGTCGACAGCCCGGCCCCGGTGAGCACCACCAGCGGCCGGTCGCCGATCAGGTCGAAGGCTGGCCCCATCACGGCGTACGGGCGTACCTCTCCTGCGCGCGGGCCCGGGCCTTGGCCGCCTCGACCTCGCGGTTCTTGGGCGGGGCGACGGTGACCAGGTCGTCGAGCAGGTGCGCGGTGACGTGGGCGATCTCGGCGACGGCCCGGTCGAAGGCGGCCTGGTTGGCCTGCGACGGCTTCGTCGTACCGCTGACCTTGCGGACGAACTGCAACGCCGCCGCCGTCACCTCGTCGGGCGTGGCCGGCGGCTCGAAGTTGTTGAGGGGCCTGATGTTGCGGCACATGCGATTCAGGGTACGCCGCGATCCGGACAGTCTCGTGGCGTCGGTTCCGCCTCCGGGCCGGATGCGCAAGACTCCGGGCATGCCCCCAGACCAGGCACCTGAGACTGCCCGAGACTTCGACATCGTGATGTTCGGCGCGACCGGCTTCACCGGTGGCCTCACCGCCGAGTACCTCGCCCGCCACGCTCCCGCCAACCTGCGCTGGGCCCTGGCCGGCCGCAGCCTGGCCAAGCTCGAGGCCGTGCGCGAGCGGCTCGCGGGCATCGACCCGCGGCTGGAGGTGCTGGACCTCCTACAGGCCGACGTCGACGACCCTGCGTCGCTCGAGCTGGTCGCAGCGCGCACCAGGGTCGTGATCACCACGGTCGGCCCCTATCTGCAGTACGGCGAGGGCCTGGTCGCCGCGTGTGCCCGGCTCGGCACCGACTACGTCGACCTGACCGGCGAGCCGGAGTTCGTCGACACGATGTACGTGAAGTACCAGCAGCAGGCCGTCGACTCCGGTGCGCGGATGGTGCACGCGTGCGGCTTCGACTCGGTCCCGCACGACCTCGGCGCCTACTACACGATCCAGCAGCTGAAGCCGACCGGCCCGGTGACCATGCGCGGCGTCGTCCGGGCCGGCGGGCGGTTCTCCGGCGGCACCTTCCACTCCGCGATGGGCGCGGCCTCGCGGGCCCGCCTGGCGCGTGACGCCTTCCGCAGCCGGATCAAGGCCCAGCCACCGACGCCGGGCCGCTCGTCGCGGGCGGTCACGGGCAAGCCGGGTCGCGACGACGTACTCGGCCTCTGGCTGCTGCCGATGCCGCTGATCGACGCGCAGATCGTGGCCCGGTCGGGTGCGGCGCTGGCGTCGTACGGGCCGAAGTTCCGCTACTCCCACTACGCCGGCCTGCGCAAGCTGCGTACGGCGGTCGGTGCCACCGCCGGCATCGGCGGCCTGGTCTTGGCTGCGCAGGTGCCGCCCCTGCGCCGCCTGCTGCTCGACAAGGTTCCGCAGGGTCAGGGGCCGGATGCGGCCAGGCGGGAGAAGTCGTGGTTCAAGGTCGACTTCGTCGCGGAGGCCGACGGCCGCACCGTGCACACCCGCGTCTCCGGCGGCGACCCCGGCTACGGCGAGACCGCGAAGATGCTGGCCGAGGCCGGCCTGTGCCTCGCGTTCGACGACAACCCGAAGGTCGCCGGCCAGGTCACTACCGCCGAGGCGATGGGCGACCGTCTCCTGGCCCGCCTGCAGGCCGCCGGCATCACCTTCGAGACCCTCTGAACGACCCGCGGGACGTCATCCGGGCGGAGCCATCTATGGCTCGAGGTGGATGACGTCCCGGCGACGGCAACTCACCCTAGACTCGGCTCGGAGGTTGCGGAGGCCAGGATGCGCGTCGACATCTACCTGCTCGGCGGCTTCGAGGTGCTCGTCGGCGGTGTTCCGATCCCGGACGACGCATGGCGGCGGCGTGACTCCGCGGCGCTGGTGAAGCTGCTGGCGCTGTCGAGCGGCCACCGGATGACTCGCGAGCAGGTACTGGACGCGCTGTGGCCGGACCTGCTCGTCGAGCAGGGCGCGCCGCGGCTGCACAAGGCCGCGCACTTCGCCAGGACCGCCCTCGGTCACCGTGACGGTGTCGTGTTGTCCCGCGATGCTGTCTCGCTGTTCCCTGCTGCGGACGTCGTGGTGGACGTCGACAGGTTCGAGGAGGCTGCGGCCGACGGTGCTCCGGACCTGGCCGCGGAGGCCGTCGAGCGATACCGGGGTGACCTCCTCCCCGATGATCTCTACGAGCCATGGACGGAGGAGTCTCGTGAGCGGCTGCGGCTCCGGTACGTCGAGCTGCTGCGGGCGCTGGGCCGCTGGGACCAGCTGCTCGCGGCCGACCCCGTCGACGAGCAGGCCCATCTGCATCTGGTCCGGGAGCACATGCGTCGAGGAGACAGCAGTACGGCGCTCCGCCAGCTGGATCGCATGGAGACGGTGCTGCAGCGGGAGCTGGGCACCGGCATGAGCCCGGCGGCGGCCGCGCTGCGCGAGGAGGCGAGGGCCATGCCTCCCGACCTGCGCTGGGAACGCCGGGTCGCCCGCCAGGCGCCGATCCCCAGGCCGACCACGCCCACGATCGGCCGGACACGCGACCTGGAGGCCGTCGTCGGGATGCTCCGAGAGGCTCCCATCGTGACCCTGCTCGGGCCCGGGGGCGTGGGCAAGACGCGGCTGGCGGTCGAGGTCGCGTTGGCCGAGGCCGCGACCGTGGACGCCTGCTTCGTCGACCTGACCAAGACCGCCGACCCGGGACTCGTGGCGGGACTCATCGCCCGCGAACTGGGCCTCCATGTCGAGTCCACGAGCCGGGTCGAGCAGGTGCTCGAGGAGGCCCTGTGGGGACGATCGCTGCTCCTTGTGCTCGATAACTTCGAGCATGTTGTCGAGGCCGCCGGGATCGTGGGTCGTCTCGCGCGGCTCTCACCCGACATCAGGGTGTTGAGCACCAGCCGGGCCCGGCTCCACGTCTCCGGGGAACGTGTCTTCGACGTGGCTCCGCTCGCGCTCGAAGCCCCGCTGGTGCCGTCCGGGGCGGATGCCCGCCCCGGGGATGCCGTGGCGTTGTTCGAGCAGGTCGCGAGCGCGGTCGACCCACAGTTCCGCCTGGCGCCCCACGTCGACGACGTGGTGAGGATCTGCCGGACCGTGGACGGGCTCCCGCTGGCCATCGAGCTCGCCGCGGGACATGTCCGGACGTTGCCACCGCCCCTCCTGCGGGCGCGGCTCGGCGCCCGTCTCGGATCGCCGACCGGAACCGCTCGTGACGCGCCGCCCCGGCAGCAGACGATCCCCGCCACGATCGACTGGAGCCTGCAGCTCCTCGGTGCAGCCGAGCAGGAGCTGTTCGTCCGTCTGGGAGTCTTCGCGGGTGCGGTTCCGCTCCCGGCCATCGAAGAAGTGTGCGGCACCGCAGGCAGCGATGTCGTGGACGCGCTCAGCCGACTCGTCGACCACAGCCTCGTCCGCAGGGTCACCGGGCCACGGGGCGAACCGCGGTTCGTGCTGCTGGAGCTGCTCCGGGAACGGGCCCGCGAGCTTCTTGGTGAACACGACGAGGCGGGGGTGCGCGACCAGCACGCGGCGTACGTTGCCTCCTTCGTCGAGGACGTCGACGAGCGACGTTGGACCGACCTGGCAGATCGATGGCTCGACGTGTTCGCCGAGTCCCTCGCCGAGATCAGCGCAGCCCATGACTGGGCGCAGCAGCGCGGCGACGTGGAGTTGGCGGCGCGGATCGCCGCAGGCCTCGTGGGGTACTGGCACCGCGAGGGCCATCACATCGAGGGCAGACGGTGGGTCTCGGCCGCACTCGACCAGGCGGACGGTCTCGACGACCACCTCCGGGCCCGCCTGCACCTGGCAGCCGGCTTCGTCGAGTGGCCGCGCGATCTGCTGGTCGCACGGGAGCACCTCTCCCAGGCCATCGCCGCGTTCCGGGCTCTCGGCGACGACCGGCTGCTCTCCTACGCACTGGCGCTGGCCTCGGTCACCCACCTC
>DASXRJ010000069.1:0-2804 GCA_036506675.1 Nocardioides sp.
GCGGCGACTACTGGCAGCGCGGCCGGGCCGCCGGAGATCATCGGTTCGCGCGGTTCTCGCTGACGTTCGCCAACGGCGCGTTCCTCATGCTGGTCGACCCGCGCCGGCTCGGCCGCGTACGCCTGGATCCACCGGTCGAGATGCTCGGGCCCGACGCTGGCGAGATCACGCGGGCTCAGTTCCGGGCGGCAATGGGGCGCGGGACGGCACCGGTGAAGGCACGACTTCTCAACCAGGACCTGCTCGCGGGCCTCGGCAATCTCCTCGCCGACGAGGTGCTGTGGCTGGCCCGGATCCATCCTGGTCGGCGGGTTGACGACCTATCCCCCAGGGACGTCGACCGGCTGTATCGCGCGGTGCGGCGCGCCGTCGAGTCGGCCGCAGAGGGCGGCGGTGTGCACTCGCTATCGATCGCTGCGTCGCGCTTCACCGACGCGCGCTGTCCACGGTGCGGCGCCCTGATGCAGCGTGGGACGTTTGGTGGCCGCACCACCTGGTGGTGTTCGCGCGAGCAGGTCTAGGCCGTCGTCGTCACGTCGAGCAGGGTCAAGAGGCTTTCGGCGCGGCCGGTCCGCTCGTAGAGCACGGTCTGCCCGGAGCGCCGCGCCGCGACCAGCCCCGCGTCGCGCAGCCGGCCCAGGTGGTACGAGACGGTCGCCGCGCTGAGGCGGTGCCGGGGCCGCCAGTTCCGTCGTCGACCTGGGTGTGCCGAGGTCCTTGAGCAACGCCGCCCGCCGCGCCCCCAGGATCGCGGACTCGCTCTGTGCCGGTTCGGCGGTCGCGAACGCGACGCCCCGGCCCCGCGCCCGGTAGCCGAGCATCGCCCGGCGCCAGCTCGCGCGAGCAGTGCGCCGCATCATTTTGCATACACTGAGCTCATGGCACTCGTGCAGATCCGGGACGTTCCCGAAGCCACAGTCAACCCGCTTCGCGCGCAAGCCGCCGAGCAGGGCCTCACTCTCGCCGCCTATCTGCGCGCCCAGCTCGACCGGCTCGCCCGGCACCCGACGAACGCCGAGATCGTCCAGCGGCTGGGCCGCCGCAACCGCGCCGGCAACCCGACGGTGGAAGAGACGGTCGCGGAGATCCGCCGGCTACGCGAGGTTTCGTGATCGTTATTGACGCGTCGGTCATGGTGCACACGCACACGGGGCAGCTCGGCTGCAGGTTCCTGAAGCCGTGCCTCGGAACTGTCACAAGTCAATCCCTCAACCGGACCTGACCCAAACCCCCAAAGCAGACAGCGACCCTGCATCACTGGCCGCCCGGCAAGGATCATGACCTGGCCGGGCCGCCGATCGTCTCAGCTCGGGGAGGCCTGCATCGTTCTGCGTGTTAGCACGCATGACTTCAGAGGTCTGGCGTCGGATGATGGGACGAGAACCTCACGACATCGGGCTGGGCCGGATCGCGCCCCGGCGAGAGTCTGGAGCGATCGACGTGAATGGGTGCGGATGACCGGCTGGCAGATTGCCGCGGCTTGTGTCGTCGCGGCCCCAGGGGTGGTCTTGGGGTCGCTGCTCCTGCTGCGCAGACAACGGGTGGTCGGCGCTCTCCTCGTGGCCCTCGGCCTACTGCCCCAGATGCTCCTCCTGCCCGACTCGGCGGTGTCGGGAGGTTCGCCACCGCAGGGTTTTGCGCTCGTTCTTGCAGTCGCCTCGGTCGCGGGCTGGGTGTGGCTCTACCTCCCACCGGCGCTCCTGGCCGCCTGCTTCCCCGACGGCCGGGTGGGACGGGGGTGGTGGTTCCTCCCGGTCGGCTGGGCCGTCTTCCTGGTGCTCTTCCACGTTGCGGTCGCCCTGGATCCGGGCAGCTACGGCAGCGGGCCGGAGAGGATTCCCGGCGCCCCGCCGGTGGAGGTGTCGCGGTGGCTGGACGTCGTGCTCGGCGGAGCCTCCCTCGCCCTGCTCCTTGCCCTGCTGGTCGGGTCGGTGGTGCGGGTGACGGTCCGTTACCGAAGGGGAAGCGTCGTCGTACGTCGTCAGATCAAGTGGTTCGCGCTGAGTGTCCTGCTCTTGCCCGTGGTGCTGGTCGTCACCTGGGTCGCCTACCTCTTCACCGACGTCGCAGACGTCGTGGTGGTGGTGGGGCTGCTCCTGGTGTACGTCAGCGTGCCGGTCAGCGTTGCCATCGCGGTGCTTCGCCATGATCTGTACGACATCGACAGCCTCGTCAGCCGGGGCGTTGCCTACACCGTGTTGAGCGGGGGACTGGTCGCGCTCTACGCGGGCGTGGCGGTGGGCGTTGGCGTGTTGGTGGGCGGGGGGTCGGACGTCGCGGTCGCGGCTGCGACTCTCTCCTGCGCGGTGGCGTTCGGTCTCTTGAGGCGACGGGTGCAGATCGCGGTCGATGCGCGGTTCGACCGAGGCCGGCGCGATGCACTCGCGCGCATCGACCGGTTCGTCGACGCCGTCCGCGACGGTCGGGCCGAGCCGGAGGACATCGAGTCGACGCTGCGTCTGGCTCTCCACGACCCGGGCCTCTCAGTCGTTTATTGGCTGTCGACCGACCCGGAGGCGCCGTGGCGCAACGGCGTCGGCGAGCCGACGTCGCGTCCCCAAGGGGCGGCGCTGGACGTCGCTGTGGGCGGCCGGTTGCTCGGCTGCGTCGCCTATGACGCGGCGGCCCGACGACCTCGGCTCCTTCGGGAGACGTTGCGGGAGGCTCATCTGCCGTTGGAGCTCGCGCACTCACGGATCGAGCTCCGTGACGCCCTGGCCGAGACCCGAGCCTCGAGGGCGCGGCTGGTCGAGGTGACCGATGCGGAGCGTCGTCGGCTCGAGCGGGACCTTCACGACGGCGCC
>DASXRJ010000070.1:0-5544 GCA_036506675.1 Nocardioides sp.
GTCGGTCTTGACCTCGTTCTCGTGCATCACTGGCGCCGGCGCTAGCCGGGCGGCGTACTCGGGGCTGTGGGTTTTCGGGGTGTCGGTTTCCCCGGATATCCGGGGATTCTGACGGTTGTCAGGGGTTGCAGTCCCTGACAACCGCAAGTTTCCCCGGATATCCGGGGAAACCGACCGCCCCGATCAGGCCTGGTGCGGCTTGCCGCTGATCGCGGCGGCGACCGCCTTGGGTACGTCGGGGTGGAAGACCGAGGGGATGATGAACGACTGGTTGAGCTCGTCGTCGGTGACCGTCAGGGCGATCGCCTCGGCCGCTCGCAGCAGCATCTCGATGGTGATCTCCGAGGCGCGCGCGTCGAGCAGGCCGCGGAAGACGCCGGGGAAGGCGAGCACGTTGTTGATCTGGTTGGGGTAGTCGGAGCGGCCGCTGGCCACCACGGCGGCGTACTTGGAGGCCTCGACGGGGTCGATCTCCGGGTCGGGGTTGGCCAGCGCGAAGACGACCGCGTCGGAGGCCATGTCCTGGATCCACTCCGCCTTGAGTACGCCCGGTCCCGAGACGCCCACGAACACATCGGCCCCCTGCAACCCGTCGTGCAGATCGCCGCGGAGTCGCCGCGGGTTGGTGCGGGAGGCGAGCTCGGCCTTGGCCTTCGGGAGCGACTCGTCATCGCGCGAGAGCAGCCCCTCGCGGTCCCAGACCGTGACGTCATCGGCGCCCGCGGCCAGCAGCAGGGTCACGATCGCGCTCCCGGCCGCGCCGGCGCCGGCGACCACGATCCGCACCTCGGGGAGCTTCTTGCCGACCACGCGAAGGGCGTTGGTCAGCGCGGCGAGTACGACGATCGCCGTACCGTGCTGGTCGTCGTGGAAGACCGGGATGTCCAGCGACGCGCGCAGCCGGCGTTCGACCTCGAAGCAGCGCGGTGCCGCGATGTCCTCGAGGTTGATGCCGCCGAAGCCGGGCGCGATCATCTCCACCGCGCGCACGATCTCGTCGACGTCCTGGCTGGCCAGGCAGATCGGCCACGCGTCGATGTTGGCGAAGCGCTTGAACAGCGCCGCCTTGCCCTCCATCACCGGCAGCGCCGCGCCCGGCCCGATGTTGCCGAGCCCGAGTACGGCGGATCCGTCGGTCACGACCGCGACGGTGTTGCCCTTGATGGTCAGCTTTCGTACGTCGTCCGGGTTCTCGTAGAGCGCCATCGACACCCGACCGACGCCCGGGGTGTAGGCCATCGACAGGTCGTCGCGGGTCTTCAGCGGCACCTTCGAGTGCACCTCGATCTTGCCGCCGATGTGCAGCAGGAAGGTCCGGTCGGAGACCTTGTGCACGATCACGCCGTCGAGTCGCGCGACCGCCGCGACCACCTGCTCGCTGTGGTCGGAGTCGATCGCGGAGCACGTGACGTCGACGACCAGCCGGTCGTGCCGCGACTCCGCGACGTCGATAGCGGTGACGATGCCGCCCGCCTCGGCGATGCGGGTGGCGACGGTACCGACGACTGCGTGGTCTGGGTCGGTGTAAAGGCGCATGGTGATGGAGTACGACGACGTGGTGGCGCTCATGGGTCCACCATCGACCCTCGGGCTGGTTACGCTCAAGTAGTGCCTCAGGTGACCGCGTCGACATGCGTACCAGTGCCGCCCGACCTGGCCTTCGCGGTCTCCCAGACGACGGGCGAGCTGCGGCTGCGCTGGGATCCGTTCATCCGCCACCAGCACCTGATCGAGGCGTCCGCGCCGGCCAAGGGCGTGCGCACCCTGACTCGCGCCCGGGTCGGGCCGACGATGATCTCGGAGTACGTCTCCTACCGGCCGCCCACCTCGGTCGGGATGACGATGGTGAAGGGGCCGTGGTTCTTCGCGTCGTTCGGCGGCGGCTGGCGCTTCACGCCCGACGGGCAGGGCACCTTGGCGGTCTGGAAGTACACCTACTCGATCCGCCCCTCCTGGCTCCGCTTCATCGCCGAGCCCATCGGCCAGTGGCTCCTCGGCCGCGAGATCCGGGCCCGGATCGCCGCCTTCGCCCAAGCCTGTGAGGACCCCGAGATCCTGGCGGCGCTGGAGTAGTCAGTTTCCCCGGATATCCGGGTGTTCTGACGGTTGTCAGGGGTTGCAACACCTGACAAGCGACAGTTTCCCCGGATATCCGGGGAAACTGTCACCTACCCCACCGACCCGAACAACCGGACGGGACGACGGGCGCGGGGACGAGACTCACGCTCCTGATCGCGTACGTCGGCCGCGGCGATCTGGTCGGGGGTGGCGTGGCGGCCGACGGCGATGGCGACGAGCACCTTGAAGTGCGACGGGATCTCGAACTCCTCGGTCACGCCCGCGTGGTCGAAGCCCGCGAACTGGTGGGTCTCCAACCCGAGCTCCCGGGCCTGCAGGGTCAGGTGCGCCGCGGCCTGGCCGGCGTCGTACTCGGCGTAGTCGCTGTAGACCGGGGCGTCGGGGATCGGGTCGGTCGCGGTCTGGCAGAGCGCGACGAAGACGACCGACGCGCGGGGGACCCAGCCGGCGTTGCCGCGGGAGAGGTACTGCACGAACCGCTTGTGGTTGTCGGAGTCGCGGCGGCAGACGACGTACGCCCACGGCTGGGAGTTGCCCGCGCTCGGCGCCCACTGCGCGGCGGTCAGCATCGCGTCGAGCTGCGCGTCGTCGATCTCGTGGGTCGGGTCGAAGATCGAGGGGCTCCAGCGCCCGGCCAGGAGTGCGTTCACCCATCGATTCGATCACGCCGAGCCAAATCGGGTTTACCCTGACTGCATGCTGAGGGGGACGGCTGTGGCGTGGCGTCGCGAGATCGCGGGCCTGCTGGCCGAGTACGCCGCCGTCGGCGACCTCGACTTCACCGAGGTCATTGCCGAGAACACCGACCCCGAACGGATCGACGAGCGACTCACCGACCTGGCCCGCGTCGTACCCGTGGTGCCGCACGGCGTCACCCTCGGCCTGGCCGGTGCCGACGAACCCGCCCCCGACCGGCTGATGCGGCTGGCCCGGCTGGCGCTGGCCTTCGGCAGCCCGGTGGTCTCCGAGCACGTCGCCTTCGTGCGGGCGGCCGACAGCCCCGACCCGCTCCACCCCGAGGTGCTCGAGGCCGGCCACCTGCTGCCGCCGCCGCGCACCCGCGAGGCGCTCGAGGTCGTCGTCGAGAACGTCCGGATCGCGCAGTCCCAGCTGCCGGTCCCGCTGGCCGTCGAGAACATCGCCGCGCTCTTCACCTGGCCCGAGGACACGCTCACCGAGGCGGAGTTCCTCACCGAGCTGGTCGAGCGCACCGGCTGCCGGCTGGTGCTCGACGTGGCCAACCTGTTCGCCAGCGCCACCGCCCGCGGGTCCGACCCCGCGCGCGACCTCGGCTCGTTCCCGCTCGAGGCGGTCGCCTACGTGCACGTCGCGGGCGGCGAGTTCACCGACGGCCTGTACGTCGACACCCACGGCCACGACCTGGTCGAACCCGTCGTCGACCTGCTCCAACGCCTCGGCACCCTGTACGCCGGAGCCGAGCGGCCCGGCGGGATGCCCGGCGGGATGCCCGGCGTGATGCTGGAGCGCGACACCGACGTGACCGTGCCCGGCGTACGCCGCGAGTACGACCGCCTCCGTGCGGCCCTCGGCCGCCCCAGCCTTGGGGAGGCCAGGTGACCGACCAAGCCGACCTGCGCGCCGGGCTCCGGGCCCGCCAGCACGACGTACTCACCGACCTGCTCGCCGGTCGCACACCCGACGGCTTCGACCCGGGCGGCACCGCGCTGACCACCCGGGTGCTCCACCACAAGCGCAGCTCGGCCGCGCTGCGCGTCGCCCCCGAGCTGGCCGAGCTGCCCGACTGGCGTCGGCGCTTCCACGAGTTCGCGGCCGACCACCCGCTGGCCGGCTGCGTCCACGACGACGTCCGCGTCTTCGCGGCCACCGTCGACGACCCCGAATGGCGTCGCCTGCACGAGGTGTACGACGGCTCCAGGCGGGCAACATTGCTGACAATCGGCGGACGCCGGACCTTCGTGGTCGGAGTCGGCCACCGGGTCTGGCGCTTGCGACGCCGAGCTCGACATTGAGGGAGGAACTGACGTGTTCACGCTGCTGATCTTGTTCGCGATCCTGCTGGCCGGGACCAGCATCATGCGCGGGATCTCCGCGAGCAGTGACGCCCACCGCCGCCGTCCCAACCATCGCCGCAGGCGCGGGTACGGCGGGTACGACGGCGGCTCGTCGTGCAGCTCGTCGTCGTGCAGCTCGTCGTCGTGCAACAGCTCGTCGTGCAGCAGCGGCTCGTCCTGCGGGGGCGGTGGCGGCTGCGGGGGCGGCGGCTGCGGCGGGGGCGGTTCCTGAGCCTCAGATCGGCATGCCGACCGGGCGGATCACCATCGTGTTGATGTCCACGCCCTCGGGCTGGGTCAGCGCGAACACGATCGAGTCGGCGACCTGGTCCGCGGTCACCAGCGGGCCCTCGGGCTCCTCCGCGGTCCAGAAGTCGGTCAGCGTCCGGCCGGGCGCGATCAGGGTGACGCCGATGCCGTCGCGGGTGACGGCGAGCCGGGTGTTCTCGGCCAGCGCGTGGACGGCCCACTTGAACGCGCCGTACAGGTTGTCCTCGGAGTACTTGGTCCCCGCCACGCTGCCGACCAGCACGATCCGGCCCTTGGTCTCGCGCAGGTGCGGGACCGCCAGGTTGACCAGCAGCGCCGGCCCGAGCACGTTGGTGAGCGCCATCGCCTTGAACTTCGCCGGGTCGGCTTCGACCACTCCCTCGAAGGTCGCGTAGCCCGCGTTGGCGATCGCGTGGTCGAGGCGGCCGAAGGTGGCGACGGTCCGCTCGACCGCCGCGCGTACGTCGTCGAGCTCGCCGGCGTCGCCCGGGAGCGTCAGCAGGGTGTCGGGGTGGCCGCGCTCGGCGGCGTACTTCTCGAGGCGCTCGGCGCGCCGGCCGGTCACCGCGACGCGATGGCCGCGGGCCAGGAGCTGGGTGGCGACCGCGGCGCCGATGCCGCTGGAGCCGCCGGTGATCAGGGTGACTGGGCTGGGGTCGGTCATGACTCGACGTTAGGAATTGGCGCGCGCTCGAAGTCAACGCCCGGCCAGTTCACCCCTTTCAGATCACCAGGGTGTCGTCCTCTGCCGGGGTGACGCCGAGCTGCTCGAGCGCCGCCTGCAGCACTGCCTGTACGGCGACCGTGTCGGCCAGCGGCATCACCGCGCTCTCGGTGCGCCCCTGGGCCAGGCACTCGCCGACCTCGATGATCTCGTGCGCGTAGCCGCGGCCGGTCGCCGGCAGCTCGACCTCCTCGACCGGTTGCCCGTTGCGGCGGATGACCAGCCGGGTCGGGTGGTGGAAGCGAGGCACCAGCTCGATCGAGCCGCCGGTGCCGATCACGACGGCGCGGCCGGGTGACTCGCCCTGCAGCGAGCAGACCAGCGAAGCGGCCCGGCCGTCGTCGTACGCCATCAGGATCGCGGCGCCGGCGTCGGCGCCGTTGGGGAAGAGAGTGCCGGCCGCGTGCACCCGGTCGGGCGCGCCGAGGAAGTGCTGGG
>DASXRJ010000071.1:0-4153 GCA_036506675.1 Nocardioides sp.
GACGGCGCTCCCGGTCGCGCCGATGGTGGCGGTGCTTCGGACGCCCGGTACGTCGAGCGGCAGGTCCAGCGGCGCGGTCACGACGACGGTCACCTGGTTGCCGATGACGTCCGCTCGGACCGTCAGACTGGGGTACCGGGCGTAGGCGCCGGTCTCCTGCAGATACCGCTCGATTGCGGCCCGCGCCGCGGCCGGGTCGAGCTGCGGTTCGTCGCCGACGCCGTCTTGGTACGCCGCGCCGAGGTCGAGCCCCTCGTCGGCCCCCGTGAGCGCCGCGCCGTCGGCGATCGTGTCGAGCCCGGAGCGCTGGAGGTACGCCGCGGACGCGTCGGTCACGACGGCGATCAGGACCAACAGGATGAAGGCGAACCCGACGATCATCACCGTGGTCTGGCCACGTTCATCCCGCACTGTTGGGCTCCCGGTAGGTGCCGAAGGGGACCTGCTGGGTCGAGTCGACGTGGATGCTCGGCCGGTTGCTGCCCAGCGCGTCTGGGAGGAGCGGCAGGTTGATGTTGGTCTCGATGGACACCTTGATCACCGAGCCGGGCGAGAAACACACGTCGTCGGGGATGCAGGAGATCTTCATGTCGAAGCCGTGCTCGGGGATGCCCTGGTCCGCCATCGCGACGGCTGCGGCGGCCTGGGCCCGGGCCAGGGCCGTGTCGGGGTCGTCGGCCAGCGAGTAGGCCCGGGCCGCGGACCGGGTCGCCTCGGTGACGGCGTACGCCCCGCGCTGGACCTCGAAGACCGACAGCACGATGTAGACCAGCGGCACCAGCAGCAGGATGCCGAGCCAGACGAACTCGACGATCGCGCTGCCGCGCTCGTCACGGGCGGAGCGAGCCGGGCGCATCAGTCGGTCAGCTCCTTGATCGCGTGCCCCTCGACCGTCAGGTGCACCGACGGGCCGAACAGCCCCAGCGCCGGTACGTCGGCGTCGACCGTGATCACCACGACCTCCGCCCCCTCGACCTCCTCGGTGCCGGGAGAGACGTTGCCGGCGTACTTGCCGGTCAACGTGCCGGCGATCTGATCGCGGGTCCGGGCCGCGCCGTTGGCGGGGACGTGGTTGACCGTCGCGCCGTAGCGGGCACCCTCGGACGCCGCCGCGGTCAGCGTGTTGCGCACGTAGAGCACGAGCGCGACCTGCATGATCCCGAGGAACAGCGGTATCAGGATGACCATCACCAGCACGAAGTCGA
Organism: Nocardioides sp.; assembly: GCA_036506675.1. Classification (GTDB taxonomy): domain Bacteria; phylum Actinomycetota; class Actinomycetes; order Propionibacteriales; family Nocardioidaceae; genus Nocardioides. The sequence goes on from DASXRJ010000071.1 coordinate 1,206, forward strand.
CGACCGCCGACCCTCGCTCGCTGGGACGGCGCGACCGAGGGGTCACGCGTGCACTTTGTTGATGGCCGTGGTGAGCATGTTGGCCAGCTTGGGCCCGGCCAGCTTCCACAGCGCGGCCACCATGCCCGCGGTCATCACCGTGACCAGCACCCAGCCAGGTACGTCGCCACGTTCGTCACGCTTGGGCGGCGGGATCGTCAGGAAGACGAACATCCGCAGCGTCAGGTCGTTGAGCTTCTCCATGGTTGGTTTCCCTTGTCTTCGACAGTCACTGGGTGGGCAAGTCATTGAGTGGCCAAGTCATTGAGTGGCCAAGTCATTGAGTGGACAGGCTGAGCCCGATCAGGCCGGGCCAGAAGGCGAACATCACGGTGACGGGCAGCACGAGGAACACGACCGGCACCATCATGAAGACCTCCTTGCGGGCGGCGGTCTCGATCAGCTCACGACGCCCGGCCTCCCGGACGTCGGCCGCCTGAGCGTGGAGTACGTCGGCCAGCGGGGTGCCCCGCTCGACTGCGATCGCGATGCCCTCGGAGAAGCGGGCCACCAGCGGCAGCCCGGTTCGCGAGGCGAGCGCGTCGAACGCATGTCCCACCGGTACGCCGGTCCGGATCTCGGCCAGCACCCGCGACAGGTCGGCCGACAGCTCGCCTCGGCTGCGGTCGACCACGCGGGCCAGCGCGGCCGACGGACTCTCCCCCGCCGCCACCGACAGCGCCAGCAGCTCGGCCACCGTCGGGAACTCGGTGAGGATCTTGCGCTCGCGCTCGGTGGCCTGCGAGGTGAGCCGGTTCTCGCGCAGCAGCACTCCCATCGCGAAGCCGACCCCGCACAGCACCAGCCCGGTGATCGCGTCGCCGGGGTTCTTCGGCAGCTGGATCGTGCTGAACAGGGCCATCACCGCGAACCCGACCAGCCCCCACTGCACCTGCTCGATGCGGAACTCGTGGACGGTCTTGTCGATCCCGGCTCGCTCCAGGCGACGGCGTACGGAATGGGCACCGCCGAGCACCCGCTCGACCGCGTTGGCGGTCGACTTCAGGGCCGGCCCGAAGACCGACGAGACGGTCGAGGTGCGCTCGGTGCCGGAGACCGCGGTGGCGTGCACCGAGGCCTGGGTGACGTCGCGGACGTAGGGCAGCACCCGCAGCGACAGCTGCGGTCGGCGCAGCACCCGCACCCGGGCGACGAGCAACAACAGTCCGAGCCCCGCTACCGCGCCCAGCAGGGCCCCCCATGCGGTCAGGGTCACGACAGGATCCTCTTCTCGGTGGGCAGCCGGCCGATCCGCATCATCAGCCAGTAGGCCACGAAGCAGAGCCCGGCCCCCACGATCAGCAGGAGTACGCCGCCCGGCGAGGAGTAGCGCTCGATGACCTCGCCCTGGAAGCACATCATCAGCAGCACCAGCCAGGGCGCGGACACGGCCAGCCGGGCACCGTTGACGGTCCAGGCCTGGCGAGCCTCGAGCTCGGAGCGGGTGCGCGCGTCGTCGCGCAGATAGCCGGACAGGTTGCGCAGCAGCCGGCCCAGGTCGCCGCCGCCGACCTCGCGGGCGATCCGCAGGCCCTCGACGACGCGGTCGCCGACCGGGTCGGCAAGCCGGTCCTTGAGCCGGTCGAGGCAGTCGCTGAACCGGCCGGACACCTGGTAGTCGAGCCCGAACTGCCTGAAGGCGTCACGCAGCGGCCCCGGCCCGCGCACCCCCAGCCCGGTCAGCGCCTCCGGGAGCGACAGCCCCGCTCGGACGGCGGAGGCCAGGTTGTCGACCGCCTCGGGCCAGACCTCGGCGAACTCGCGCTGCCGGGTCCGGGCCCGGCCCTTGACGACCGCCACCGGCAGGTACGACGCGATCACGCCGAACGTCAGCGCCACCGGGAAGGTGCCAGAGACCACCTGGATGAAGACCAGCGCGAGGAACCCGCACGACCCGCACAGCACCCAGAAGCTGGTCTGGCTGACGTTGCTCATGCCGGCCCGCGCCAGGAGCTCCGTCGTACGGCTGCGGGAAGTCGAGGTCCGCTTGGGCTGTCGGGGCAGGAAGAAGGCCGACCAGACCAGCATCAGCCCGATGCCGACGCCGAGCCCGACGAGCGCACCCATCAGGCGGCCCCGGTCAGCAAGCGGTGTACGTCGATCCCGACCCGGTCATAGCGCTCCGGGCGCGGAGGCATGCCGTTCTGACGCAACAGGTCGGAGCCGGTGCGGAGGTAGATCGGCTCGGTCTCGATGATGTCGTTCTCGACCCGGCCCGGCACCGCGACGATCTCGTTGACCCGGCGTACGCCGTGGGTGTCGATGCCGAGATGCACGACCAGGTCGACCGACGACGCCACGGTGGGTACGACGAACCGGGCCGAAATGTTCTCGCCTGCCAGCAGCGGCAGCGTGCACATCTTCACCAGCGCCTCGCGGGCACTGTTGGCGTGCAGCGTGCACATGCCGGGCAGGCCCGCGTTGAGGGCCAGCAGCAGGTCGAGGCACTCCTCGGAGCGGACCTCGCCCACGATCACCCGGCTGGGCCGCATCCGCAGGCTCTCCTTGACCAGATCGCGCAGCCGGATCTCTCCGGTGCCCTCGAGGCCCGACTGCCGGGTCTGCATCGGCACCCAGTCGGGGTGCGGGAACCGCAGCTCGAAGACCTCCTCGGCCGACACCACTCGGTCGCTGCCCGGGATCGCGGCCGCCAGGCAGTTGAGCATCGTCGTCTTGCCGGCCTGGGTGCCGCCCGCGACCAGGATGTTGAGGCCGGCACGCACGCTCGCCTCCAGGAACTGCGCCGCCTGACCGCTCAGGCTGCCGAGCTCGACCAGGTCGCCCAGGCGAGCCGCCTTGAGCACGAACTTACGGATGTTGACCGCCGAGAACCCCCGGCTGATCCCCTCGAGTACGACGTGGAGCCGGTGCCCCTCCGGCAACATCGCGTCGACGAACGGCTGGCTGAT
>DASXRJ010000072.1:0-27335 GCA_036506675.1 Nocardioides sp.
GCAGCCAGGACGACGCGGTCTGGAGGCGGGGGGTTGCCAGGCGCGGGCACGTCACGAACGACAGGTAGGCGATCCCCACCGCGAGGCTCCCCTGTTGGCTCAGCGCGGTCCACCAGACGTCGTACTCACGCGACGCAAGCCACACCCCGGCCAACCCGGAGGCGGCGACCGTCAGGCGCCACAGGGTCAGGCGGGTCGGTGGTATCGCGTCCGGCATTCAGGAATGCTGCCACGTCATCCGCCCGTCGTCAGGTGTTCATCTCAGATTCATCGAGTGACACTTCCCCCAGGGACGAGGTCGCGGGCGGGGGCGACGCCCCCCTCGAGGAGCAGATCGAGGGTGAGCTCGAACGCTGCCTGCTTCAGCACCAGCCCAGTGGCCCCTCGTCGACGCTGGGTCCCCCGGCCCCGCCACGGGTCGGACTAATACTCTGTCCGGTTCGCGACAGTCACGCGCATGACCCAGCGCCATTTCGCGATGCGACGGTCGCGGACGAAGCCGAACTCCTCGAACAGGCTTTCCGGGCCGGTGTGCAGGTAGGCGCCTCGCTGCGGTCCGCGCCCGTCCAGCTGCTCAGGGTAGGCCTCGACAATGCCTCCGCCGGCCTCGCTGATCGCACTCAGCGCCGCAGCAAGTCCCGCCCGTGCCACGCCTTCGCGCCGGTGCCTGCTTCCGGTGAACACGCACCCGATCCGCCAGTCAGGCAATTCGACGAGGTCCTTCTCGTACGCCCGAGGGTTCTTGATCGTGGCCACCTCGGCCGGCGACCCGTACTGGACCCAGCCCACGCACTCGCCGTCGCCGTAGACCAGCACCTGATGGACGGTCCCGTTGTCGACGTGAGCGCGTTTGGCCGCGCGGTTGCCCGCGACCGTGCTGTCCTTGCCGATGCCCTCGGGGTGGAACCCGATACACCAACAACCACCCCAGACACCGTTGTTCGCCTCCACCAGAGCAGCGAAATCGGCCCACGTCTCAGGCGTGAGCGGCTTGGTCACGTACTGGCCCTGTGGTGGCGGCGTCACGGCCCTACCTTGCCTCAGCCCAGACGGGCGGCCAAGAGTTGTCAGTGGCCCAAGGCCCAGCGCGGGCAGGCACCTGGGGAGAGGGCACCGTTCACGGACTGCTAGAAGCGTGTTCCCGCGGCCAGCGTGGTCTCCACTGGGTCAGCCACCGCCGAGGCGCCCGATCAAGACCCCTAGAAGGAGTCGAGCGCCTCGCGGGCGCTGCGCACGTCGTCGGTGCCGAAGACCAGGCGTACGCCGCCGAAGGTCGTGTAGGCCAGGTCGATGTTCACGTTGGCGTCGGCGAGCCGGCGAGCCACCTCACCGAGGGCGCCGGGCTCGTTCGCGACGCTGACCACGAAAACCTCACGCTCGTCGGCCACCGGCATACCCGCGTCGGTGAACGCGTCCCGCAGGGTCTCGAGCCGATCGTCGGCGACGAGTACGTGTACGACGCCCTTGCTCTCACCCGTGAACGCGGCGAAGCCGTCGAGGTTCACCCCGGCGGCACCCGCGACCTCACCGAGCCGCGCGAGCTCGCCCGGCCGGTCATCGAGGATCACCGTCACGTCGTACGCCATGATCCCGATGATGCACCCGCGTCACGCGGGAGTCGAGGACCGCCGAGGAAGCGAGGCCTCGCCGACGAGAAGCTCGGCGAGGCCCTTCTCTCGGCTCAGGCGAGGGTCGCGGCGTCGATGACGAACCGGTAGCGGACGTCGGAGGCCAGCACCCGTTCGTAGGCCTCGTTCACCTGGTCCACAGCGATCACCTCGACGTCGGCGCCGATCCCGTGCTCCGCGCAGAAGTCGAGCATCTCCTGGGTCAGCGCGATACCGCCGATCATCGAGCCGGCGAACGAGCGCCGTCCGCCGATCAGGGAGAAGACGTTGACGCTCAGGGGTTCCGCGGGGGCGCCGACATTCACGAGGGTGCCGTCCACCGCGAGCAGGCGGAGGTAGGCGTCGACGTCGATCTGTGCGCTCACCGTGTTCACGATGAGGTCGAATCGGCCGGTGAGCTGCTCGAAGGTGTCGGGGTCGGAGGTGGCGTAGTAGTGGTCGGCGCCCAGCCGAAGGCCATCCTCCTGCTTCTTCAGCGACTGCGACAGCACGGTCACCTCGGCGCCCAGGGCGTGGGCGATCTTGACCGCCACGTGCCCGAGTCCGCCGAGGCCGACGACGGCGACCTTGGTACCCGGACCGGCGTTCCAGTGGCGCAGCGGCGCGTAGGTGGTGATCCCGGCGCACAGCAGGGGCGCCGCGGCGGCGGGGTCCAGGCCACCGGGGACCGAGAGGACGTAGTCGGCATTCACGACCACGTGGGTGGAGTACCCGCCCTGGGTGGTGGTGCCGTCCCGGTCGGTGCCGGCGTACGTCGGGACCATGCCGTTGAGGCAGTACTGCTCGTCGCCGCGGCGGCAGTTCTCGCACTCGCCGCAGGAGTTGACCATGCAGCCGACTCCCACACGGTCACCGACCTTGTGCCTGGTCACCCGGTCGCCCGCCTGGGTGACGACACCGACGATCTCGTGGCCGGGGACCACCGGGAACGGCTGAGGTCCCCAGTCACCGCGCACGGTGTGGATGTCGGAGTGACAGATGCCGGCGTACTCGATCTCGATGAGCACGTCGTCGGGTCCGACGTCTCGGCGTTCGACGGTGGTCAGGACCAGCGGTGCGCCGGCGGCGGGGGCTGCATAGGCGTTTACACGCATGGGGAGCGTTCTCCTTGACTTCTTCGGTGGTTGGGGTCAGTGGGCAGTGCGCACCGGGGCGCGCCTGTCCTGCGGACCGGGTCGGGTCCGCCGGATCGTTGGGGTGGTCAGGACCTGGTCTGCTTGAGGGCGTCGGCGAGCATGCGGGCTTCCCTGCTGATCAGATCCGCGCGGTCGGTGTCTCCCGCTTCGATCGCGTTCCAGTAGTCGATCTTGAGCCGGACGTAGCGCCGACGCAGCTCGACCTGCTTGGCCTCGAGCTCCAAGCGTTGAGCCTGGGCCGCAAGCAACCCGACCTGGTCGGCGGCCGCGGCCGGACCGAGATGGTTGTTGGCGACGTACTGACGCATATCGCTGACGGACATCCCCGTGGCAGCCAGGCACGCGACCGACATCAGCTGATCGAGGTCGTCCTCGTCGTAGACGCGGTGCTTGCTGCTCGCTCCGCGGCTGATCGGCGAGATCACGCCGATGGACTCGTAGTAGCGCAGCGTGCTGGCCGGAAGACCGGTCAAGCCGGATGCTTCCTTGATCGTGTAGCTGTGCTGGGCGGTTCTGGCAGTCACCTCAACGACGGTAGGAACTTCAAGTACTTGAAGTCAAACGTTGCGTGGCTCACAGTCGGACGAGGCCTGTGGGACGCTGGCGGGGTGATTCTTGCCTGCCACACGCTGATCTACTCCGACGACGCCGACGCCACCAGGGCCTTCTTCCGCGACGTGCTCGGACTGCCGAGCGTGGACGCCGGCACCGGCGACCACAACTGGCTGATCTTCCGGACCGGGCCGAGCGAGTTGGGCGTCCACCCGACTGGTCCGCTGCACGGCGGGTCCACCGCGTCGCGCCACCATGCGGTCAGCTTCATCGTCGACGACCTGGAGTCGACCATGGCGGAGCTCCGGGCCAAGGGGGCGGAGTTCAGCTCCGGCCCGGATGACCACGGCTACGGGATCGTGGCGATGGTGAAGGTGCCTGGCGCTGACGACGTGCAGCTGTACGAGCCGCGGCACCAGACGGCGTACGGGCTCTGACCGAGCTCCCCCACCAGAACTAACGCTGCGCGCGATTCTGCGCGGCGAGGGCGGTCACGGTGACCCGGGGCCTGGCATCGGGCGGACCTCGAACCCGCTCGGTGAGTCGCTGGTCGTCGTCCAGAACGCCGAGCCTCTGCCATCGAGGAGTCAGATGGAGCAGGGCCGTGTCGAGCACGGCCAGGTGGCCTTCGGGATCCTCGATCTCGCCCTCGACGTCATCGAGCCGTTCGATGTCGGCCTGCCCGAGCTCAAGGCAGGCAACGCAAGGACGCGTCGTTACTGCGTGGCGGACTCCTGCCCGGCGCGCTTGATGGCGTACCGCACGTGGGTGGCGTACTGCGAGCTCCAGGTTCCGAGTATCTCGAGGTCGAGGTCGTGCTCGAATCCCTCGAACAGCCGCTTTCCGCCACCCAGAACGAGCGGCGCGGTCGAGATCGCGAGCTCGTCGACGACGTTCGCCGCGAGGCCCTGGCGGATCAGGTCGGCACCGCCGCCGAGGGAGACATTGCCGTCGCCGGCGAGCTCGCGCGCCTTCCGCAGCGCGGCGTCGAAGCCGTCGATGAACAGGAAGCCCGTGCTCGGGTCGGGCTGGTCCTCGGTGCGGTGCGTCAGCACGATCAACGTGCCGGGGAACGGGTTGGTGCCACCCCAGGCGCCGGCGGCGTCGTACATGTTGCGGCCGACGATCCCGCAGCCCAGTCCTTCGGTGAGCGACTCGAAGTACTCGCGGTCCGCGCCGTACATGCCGTCGGTGTCGTGGCCGTCGTCGGCGTACGTCCACGGGCCACCCATCACCCAGTAGTGGAGCCGCTCGCCCCCGATGCCGAGGCCGTGCTCCGGCCCGTCCTGGGGCCCCACGATGTAGCCGTCGACCGAGGTCGTGATGGCTGCGATGACCTTGCCCATGTTTCCTCCTGAATCTGGTGTACGACGGATCAGACCGTCGCGCGCGCCCAGAGTCATCGGTGGCCGGGGATGCCTCGAGTCTGACAGAGCTGCGACACGGGCGCCTTGCGCGACTCGACGCCGACGAGGCCCGCGGCTAGGCGCCGATGGCGTCGACTCCCGGCTCCTCAACTGCACGATTCGCTGCAGTTCGCGGGCTGACGGCGGCGCCCAGGCGGGGAACTCAGCCGGTGGATCGCGAACTGCAGCGAATCGTGTCGTGGAGCTCGCCCTTTCCTCGGCCAGGACGCGGCGGTCGGAGCGCGCTCCCGACATGGGTGGATCTCAAGCCGCTCAGTCGATGTTGCAATACCGCTCCGTCGCCCGAAAGCCGGGCGAAGGTGATGACGAGTCTTCAAGCCCAGGGCTCCACTTCGTGCCCGCTCTGGCGCGGTACTCGGCGCCGTACTCGGAGCGTGACGGGCAACCCGAGTCAGCTGGGGGCGTTCAGCCAGGGGTCCTTGAGGTCGAAGAAGACGGGTTCACCGATCGTGAGTGCGTCCATCTGCTTCATCATCTCCTGCATCTCCGGCGGGGGCTCCTTCTTCTCCCCTACGCGCGCCTCCTCTTCGTTCGTGAAGTAGATGGCCATCGTCCAGGCGTCGCCGTCGTGAGCGACGGACACCGTGCCGAGGATGTCCGGTCGGAAGGAACGCCAGTCGGTCGGGTCGTTGGCCATCAGCTCACGGGCGCGCTCCGGGTCGCTCGAGCGGCCCTGCATGACCTGGACGAAGCCGGCCTCCGCGGGATCGCCGGCCGTGTCGACCTCGACCGACGTGCTGTTGTGGAACACCGGCTCATCGGTGAACAGGGACGCCATCTCCGACCACCAGGCCGACTGCTCGGGCCGGTCGCTGTTCTGCTGCGCCAGCTCTTCGGACTCGAAGCGCACCAGCGCGATCAGTTGGCCGTCCTCCGTGACACCGGCGGTGCTTCCGAGCCACCCCGCAGCGCCGGCGGCGAGATCCGACTGCCATTTGTCCAGCTGCCTGCGCACGGCCTCGGCATCAGCAACACGGCCCTGGATCACCTGTACGAACATCTCGAACTCCCTTTCTTCGAACGCTTCGTGCAACCGCCGATCGGTCGTTTCGACGCTACCCCCGATGCGCCGCCCGTGGGGATGGCCCAAAAAGGTGGCTTCTCAGGCGATCCCGAGGATGCGCACGGACACGAGGACGACGTACAGCTCGGCCACCTGGACCGGATGGGCCGGATCGCGGACGGTTAGCCCCTCCCGCTGGCGGCGCCGGCGGCGGTGTTGCGCGGGATGGATCTCGCGTTACTGCCCGTTTGAGCCGACGACACCGGCGACCGTGGGCATGCGACAGTCGGAACAGCCCCGCCAGCCACTCCCGTGGCCCGCCACCCCAACCACGGGGCTGGTCAGGGAGTCCTGACGGTTGTCAGGGGTTGCAACGCCTGACAACCGACAGTTTCCCCGGATATCCGGGGAAACTGTCAGCCCTCAGACGCCGCGCGGGTGCCCGTAGAGCGTCTTCACCAGCCGCTTGATCAGCCGGTAGTTCTTGGCCCGGAACGGCATCCCGTGGAGCTCGTTCTTCATCCCGAACCGGGTCACCATGACCGACTTGCGCCGGGTGAACTTCCGGATCCCCTCGACACCGTGCCGCGCGCCGAGTCCGGAGTCCTTCCAGCCGCCCATCGGCAGCTCGAGCGCGAGGTAGTTGCCGAGCGCGTCGTTGATCGTCACTACCCCGGCCTCGAGCCGGCCGGCCACCTCCAGGCCGCGGCCGATGTCGCGGGTGAATACCGACGCCTGCAGCCCGTACGACGTGTCGTTGGCCAGCCGGACCGCCTCGTCGGCGTCGCTCACCTTCATCACCGGCAACGTCGGCCCGAAGGTCTCCTCACGCATGCACGCCATCGAGTGGTCGACGCCGACCAGCAACGTCGGCTCGAAGACCCGACCCGGGCCGTCGGCCAGGCCGCCGCCGGTCAGCGCGGTGGCGCCCTTGTCGAGCGCGTCCTTGACGTGTCCGGAGATCACGTCGAGCTGGGGCGGGAAGGTCAGGGAGCCGCACTCGGAGGTGCCGAGGCCCGTCGACTCACCGACCCGAAGCGACCCGAACCGCTCGGTCATGAGAGCCACGAACTCGTCGTACACGGGCGCCTCGACGTACACCCGCTCGGTCGACGTACAGGTCTGGCCGGAGTTGTGCATGCCGCCGAACAGCACCAGGTTGGCGGTCCGCTCGAGGTCGGCGTCCGCGAGCACGATCGCAGGGTCCTTGCCGCCGAGCTCGAGGCTGCACGGGATCAGCCGCTCACCACACCGCGCGGCGACCTTCTTGCCGGTCCGGGTCGACCCGGTGAACATCACCGCATCCACCTCCTCGACCAGAGCGGCGCCGGTCGCGCCGTCGCCGGTGGCGACGGCGAAGACGCCCTCGGGCAGGCCGATGTCGCTGGCCATCTCGGCCGTCATCAGGCCGGTCAGCGGGGTGACCTCCGACGGCTTGAGGATCGCGGCGTTCCCGGCGGCGAGGGCCGGGATGACGTCGCCGAAGTTGTTGAGCAGCGGGTTGTTCCACGGCCCGATCACGCCCACCACGCCGACCGGCTCGTGCCGGATCCGCAGCTGCCGCCCGAGGACGAACGGCGACCGGGTCCGGATCTTCTCCTCCGCGAGGTACGACGCCGCGTGCTTGGCCCAGAACGCGCTCGCCAGGGCGCCGTACGCCGCCTCGATATGGGCCTCATCGAGGCTCTTGCCGTTCTCCTCGTGGATCAGCCGCGCGACCCGGTCGGCGTTGCGCACGAACCACTTCTGCATCCGCCGCAGGTGCCTGGCCCGGCCGCCGAACCCGAGGTCGCGCCAGGCCGGCTGGGCCTCGCGGGCGGCCGCGACGAGCGCCGACACGGCGGCCGCGTCGAGGTTCGGGACCGTTCCGGCGAGCTTTCCGGTCGAGGGGTTCTCGACATCGATCGTGGCGGTCATGTGTCAACTTCCTGTCTGTGGTCAGCTGGGGCGCGGGTCGCCCGGGTCGCCCGAAACGGGGTCGCTGTCGGCCGGGTGACGACGTCTGCGCGGGCCCGGGCCGGGACGGATCATGGTGCTCGCCAGCAGCGCCAGCCCGCCGACGCCGTACCCGCCGATCGGCACCACCCGAGTCAGCACGATCAGCTGGGCGCGGTCGCCGTGCGCGTCGTGGATGCCCGCGTCGACGGACTCGGAGGCCATCCGCAGGTCGGTCCTCAGTGCCAGCCGGCCGCTGCCCAGCCAGCGCGACTCGCTCTGCGCGACGTCGACGACCGAGCCCGTCAGCGGTTCGATCCAGAACGTCTTCTCGGTCGAGTAGGTGCCCCGGATGCCGGGCGCGATCTCGGTGTCCGCACGGTCGACCCGCACCGTGAAGCGGTACGTCGGCAGCCCGTCGCGCGTCTCCTCCCCGTCGTACGACGCGGGCACGGTGCGCCCGAGCTGGCCGTCCCAGAACGGGTACTCCTTCTTCTCCACCTCGAACGGCCACTTGTTGAGCAGCCCGCTCACCGGCACCACGTCGCCACCGACGTACGGCGCGTCGTCGACTCCCATCGCGGAGACCCGGTCGACCGGGTAGCTGCTGACGCCCGAGTAGACGAGCCGGCCCGACGGGTCCTTGGCGTCCACGCAGTCCGGAGCGCCCGCCTGCTCCTTGACCAGGCAGGTGGCGTCGAGGAACACCACGACGTCGTCGTCGGACTTGGCCACGTCGACCCGGGTGATGCTGGTCGCCCGGACCGGCACCGTCTCGCCGTTCATCAGCGTGGCGTCGCCGGTGAGGATCGTGACGGTGTCGATGTCCAGGGGCGTGCGCATCAGCCGCGGGGCGGCGTACAGCTGGCACAGCAGCGCGCCGGCGACCAGGAAGCCGCCGAGGCCGCACAGCCCGTAGTGCAGCGCGCGCGTCATGCGCGCTCCCGGGCGAGCAGTTCCTGGAACCAGCGGTAGGAGTCTTTCGGCGTCCGGGCCAGTGTGTCGTAGTCGACGTGCACCAGCCCGAACCGCTGCCGGAAGCCCTCGGCCCACTCGAAGTTGTCGAGGATCGACCAGACGAAGTAGCCGCGCACGTCGACCCCGTCGGCGATGGCCAGCCGGAGCTGCTCGAGGTGGGCGTCGAGGTAGTCGATCCGGCGCTGGTCGTGGACCCGGCCGTCGCCGCCCGGGCCGTCCGCGTACGAGCAGCCGTTCTCGGTGATCATGATTGGCGGCAGCGTGTCGACGTACCGGGCTCGGAAGGTGGTCAGGATCTCCCGCAGCCCCTCGGGTACGACGGGCCAGCCGAAGTCGGTCCGCGGCACCCCATCGATCTCCGGGAACGAGAACGGCAGCCCCTCGGGCAGCTCGATCCCGTCCACCTCCGCCGACCCTGCACTCTGCCTATCGGGGGGCGCGGCGACCCGGGTCGGGTTGTAGTAGTTGATGCCGTACCAGTCCAGCGGCGTCGAGATCACCGCCAGGTCGTCGCCCTCGACCGGCATCAGCTCGGCCAGGTCCTCGGGGTAGCGCCCGAGCAGCAGCGCGTCGGAGAACAGCCAGTTGTTGAGTACGTCGAACAGCCCGGCCGCCTCCCGGTCCTCGGCCGAGTCACTGGCCGGCCAGGTCGGCGAGTGGCTGGCCGCGATCCCGATGTCGCCTGCCCCCGCCGCCCGCAGCGCCTGCACCGCGAGCCCGTGTCCGAGCAGCTGGTGGTGCGCGGCCGGCAGCGCCTCGAACAGCCCGGTCCGCCCCGGCGCGTGTACGCCGAGTCCGTAGCCGAGCATGGTCAGCTCGCGGGGCTCGTTGATGGTGATCCAGGTCTGCACCCGGTCGCCGAGCCGGTCGGCGACCACGGCGGCGTACTCGGCGAAGCGGTGCGCCGTGTCGCGCGTCAGCCAGCCGCCGGCGTCCTCGAGCGATTCCGGGGTGTCCCAGTGGAACAGCGTCGGCACCGGCGCGACCCCGGCCGCAAGCAGCTCGTCGACCAGCCGGTCGTAGAAGTCCAGGCCTAGCTTGTTGACGTCACCCGACCCGGTCGGCAGCACCCGGGTCCACGCGATCGAGAAGCGATAGGCGTCGACACCCAGGTCGCGCATCAGCGCCACGTCCTCGGCGTACCGGTGGTAGTGGTCGGTGGCGACCGCGCCGGTGCTGCCGTCCGCGATCGCCCCCTCTCGCTCGCAGAAGGTGTCCCAGGTCGAGGGCCCGCGGCCGTCCTCGGTGACCGCCCCCTCGACCTGGTACGCCGACGTCGCGACACCCCAGGTGAAGCCGTTCGGGTAGCCGGTCACTGGGGACTGCCGACTGCTTGATGCCATGAGGGTCTCCCGAACTCTCAGAGGAACGTCTTGCCTTCCCCGCGGTACGTCGGTGCCACCGCGGTGACCTCGTCTCCCTCAACGAGGTGAAGCGTGTCGAGCCGCTCGCAGAGCTCACCGGCCTTCGCGTGTCGGAACCAGACCTTGTCGCCGACGCCGAGCCGGTCGGCGGCGCCCCCGGTCAGCGGGGTCTGCACCTCACCGGCTCCCTCCGAGCCGATCAGCTTCAGACCCACGGGGTACGTCGGGATCGGCAGCCGGTCGCGGCCCGCCGGGCCGGACGCGACCCAGCCGCCGCCGGTGACCGTGACGATCCCGGGCGCCGGGCGCCGGCCGACCTCGACCGCGAAGAACGCGGCCGGCCGCGGCCGGAAGGCCCGGTAGCCGTCGAAGAGCCCGGGCGTGAACAGCCCCGACCCGGCGGCCACCTCGGTGACGGCCGGCTCGGCGACGGTGGTCTCGATGCTGCCGGTGCCGCCGCCGTTCACGAACTCCAGGTCGGCCTCCGCTTGTACGGCGGCCACGGCGGCGGTACGACGCTCGGCCAGCTCGGCCACCGAGGCCTTCTTGAGCGCCCGGACGATGCCGCCCTTGAGCGGCTGGCCCTTCGGGTGGTCCTGCAGTCCGGCGACCTGGCCCTCGTAGGCCATCAGCCCGACCAGCCGGAAGCCGGGACGGGCGTTGATGGTGCGTGCCAGCTCGGCGGCCTGCTCGGGGTCGTGCAGCGGCGAGCGCCGCGGGCCGAGGTGCAGCCGGTCGCCCCAGGGCCGCAGCGACGCGTCGAGGTCGAGACAGACCCGGAGCTCGGCGCGACCGGCGCCGGTGACGCCGTCGATGAGGTCGAGCTGCTCGACCGAGTCGACCATCAGCGTGATCCGCTCGGCGGTCTTCGACTCGCCCGCCAGCCGGCGCAGCGCCGCCCGCTCGGTGGTCGGGTAGCCGACCACGACATCGTCCAGGCCCAGCCAGAGCGCCTCGCTCAGCGAGTAGGCGAGTACGCCGCGGAAGCCGGGCCGCGCGAGCACCCGCTCCAGGATGGCCCGGCAGCGGACCGACTTGCTGGCGACCCGGATCGGCGTACCGGCCGCGCGGCGGAGCAGGTCGGTCGCGTTGGCGTCGAGTGCTTCGAGATCCACGACTCCGAGCGGCGCGTCGAGGTCGCTGGTGGCGCGCTCCAGGCGCTCGTACTGGGAGCCGGCAGTCGCAATGCTTCCGGTCGGTCGGCCGGTCGTGGGACTCTGCATGGTCACCGACTGTGACTTGGGCAACTGCCAAAGTCAAGAGTCCGCAACACTTGACTTAGACAGTTGTCCAACTCACCCTGGGTGATGATTGCCGCGAGAGAGGCAGAGATGAGCGATCCTTCCCCCACGTCCTGGGCCAACTGGGCCGGCAACCAGCGCGCCGACCGGATCGACGTCGTCCGCCCAGGCGGCCCCGGTGGCTCGGCCGAGATCGCCGAGGTCGTCACGTCCGCCGCCCGCGCCGGCCGGCGGGTCCGGCCGATCGGCAGCGGCCACTCGTTCACCGCGATCGGCCGCCCCGAGGACATCCAGCTGAGGCTCGACCGGCATGCCGGCCTGGTCGCCTTCGACGCCGCCGCCGGGCTGATCACCGTGCAAGCCGGTATGACGCTGCACCGGCTCAACGCCCTGCTCGAGGCCGCGGGCTTCGCCGCCACCAACCTCGGCGACGTCGATGCTCAGACCTTGGCCGGCGCGGTCTCGACCGGCACCCACGGCACCGGCGCCCGGTACGGCGGCATCGCGACCCAGATCCGAGGGCTCGAGCTGGTGCTCGCCGACGGCTCGGTGGTCACCTGCTCGGCCGACGAGAACCCCGACCTCTTCCGCTCGGCCCGGGTGAGCCTGGGCGCGCTCGGCATCGTGTCGACGGTGACAGTGCAGGTCGAGCCGGCGTTCGCGCTCCATGCCGTGGAGGGCGGCGGCGAGCTGTCCGACACGCTGCGCGACTTCGACGAGCTGGCCGACGGCACCGACCACTTCGAGTTCTACTGGTTCCCGCACACCACGCGGGTGCTGACCAAGCGAAACACCCGCCGCCCGCTGGCGGAGGGCATCTCCCCGCTGTCGCGGCGGCGGGCCTGGTGGGACGACGAGTTCCTGTCCAACTCGGTCTTCGGTGCCGCTGTGTCGGCAGGGCAGCGCTTCCCAAGACTGGTCCGGCCGCTGGCCAAGCTCAGCGGTCACGCGCTCGGCGACCGGGCCTTCTCCGATGTCTCGCACCGGGTGTTCGTCTCGCCCCGGCGGGTCCGCTTCGTCGAGATGGAGTACGCCGTCCCGCGCGAGACCGTCGTACCACTGGTCAGGGAGCTGGCGGCCGCGGTCGAGGGGAGCGACTGGCGGATCGCCGTACCCATCGAGGTGCGGGTCGCGGCCGCAGACGACATCACCCTCTCGACGGCGTCGGGCCGCGACACGGCGTACGTCGCCGTGCACGTGCCGCCCGGCTGCCCCGACCAGGAGGCCTACTTCGGCACCCTCGAGCGGCTTGCGGGCGAGGTCGCTGGCCGGCCGCACTGGGGCAAGCTGCACGGCCTGGACGCGGCGACGTTGCGGGAGCGCTACCCGCACTTCGACGAGTTCGTCGACCTGCGCGACCGGCTCGACCCGACCGGCGTCTTCAGCAACGCGCACCTCGACCGGATCCTCGGCCCGGCCGGCGACCGCGACGACGCATCGGCGCGGGGAGCCCGATGAGCACGGGGATCGGCGGCCCCGAGAAGCTGCCCGCCGGCGTCGCCGTCGAGACCCTCGCCGAGCCGACCACCCGCGTCTCCGCGGCCTGGACGACGCGCTTCACGCTGGTCTGGCTCGGCCTGTGGATGGCGACCCTGGTACCGGTGCAGCTGGCGCTGCCCGACCAGCTCGCCGACGTCGACTACGCCCATCGGGTCCGCGACTTCGGGCTGGTCAACGGGCTGGTGGGACTCTCCGCCGTACTCACCCTGCCGCTGTTCGGCGCGCTCTGCGACCACACCCGGTCTCGGTTCGGCCGGCGCCGGGTCTGGGTGCTGATGGGGCTGTTCGTCTTCGCGGGTGGCCTGGTGCTCACCGGGCTGCAGACCAGCTGGCAGGGCGTCGGCCTGTGCTGGCTGGTGGCGTCGCTCGGCAACAACATGATGGCCGCCGGGCTGACCGCGACCATCGCCGACGAGGTCCCCGACGAACAGCGCGGCACGATCTCCGGCGCGATCTACGGCCCGCAGGCGATCGGCGTCGTACTCGGCCTGATCGCGGTCGAGGGCATCGCCGCCGCGTCCCTCCGGTACGGCGTCCTGGCCGGCGCGCTGGTGCTGCTCGCGTTGCCGTTCCTGATCGGCTACCGCGATGTCGCCACCACGCAGGCCACCGAGAAGCTCACGCTGCCGGCCATCGCCGAGGGCATGTGGATCAGCCCGCGGGAGAACCCCGACTTCGCGTGGGCGTTCGCCGGCCGGCTGCTGGTCAACCTCGGCAACGCGTTCGGCACGACGTACCTGCTCTTCTTCCTGCGCGACGCCATGTTGGTGCCCGACCCCGACGCCGCACTGCTCAACCTCACGCTGGTCTACCTGGTCTTCACGGTGGCGGCGACGTACCTCGGCGGCTATCTCTCCGACCGCACCGGCCGGCGCCGGATCTTCGTCGCGGTCGCGGCGTGTTTGCAGGCGATCGCCGCCCTGCTGCTCACGCCGATCCCGTCGATGGGCGTCGCGCTGGTGGCCGCGGGCTTCCTCGGCGCCGGGTACGGCGCGTTCATGTCGGTCGACCAGGCGCTGATCACGCACGTGCTCCCCGACCCCGAGGACCGCGCGAAGGACCTCGGCATCATGAACATCGGCGCGGTCGGCCCCCAGGCGCTGGCCCCGCTCGTGGCGAGCGTGGTCATCACCTCGCTGGGTGGTTATCCGATGCTGTTCCTGATCGCGGCGATCACGACGCTGGCCGGTGCCGCGTCGGTCTACCGGATCCGCTCGGTGCGCTGAGTACGCCGGCCGGCGGGCTCGTCTATGAGGACTTGGCGTCGATCGGCTCGGCCAGGTCGGCGACCATGTCCAGGAGCCGCTCCATGACCTGCCGGGTGGCCTCGGTGTCGCGGTCGGCCAGCCAGGTCGTGGTGACGCCGTCGGTCGCGGTCACGACCAGCCGGGCGACCGTGGACAGGTCGACGGTCCACCGGGAGCCGGTGAGCTCCGCCGCGAGGGCCAGGATCTCCTCGGTGGTCTTGTAGTAGCCGCGGTACTGCTCCTCGGCCAGATCGTGGAGCTCCGGCGTGCGCAGGGCGTGGTGGTTGAGCTCGAAGAGCACCAGCTCCTGCTCCGGGTTGGTGAGCAGGTGGTTGAGGTACCCCTCGACCGCACCCTGCAGGGTCTCCCGCAGCGTCGGGGCCGGCTCCATGCCGGCGAAGGCGGCCTGCCGCTCGGTGGCCGAGAGGCGCACGATCAGCTCGCGGAGCAGCTCGTTGCGGGACCGGAAGCAGTAGTGGAACGTCGAGACCTGCATCCCGACCTCGCCGACGATGGCGCGGGTGCTGCCGGCGGCGACGCCGTCGCGGGTCATCACGGTCAGGGCCGCCTCGAGCAGCTTCTCGCGCCGCTCGTCGGCCGACATCCGTGCCAAGGGAACTCCAGGGTGCTAGGTGACTGAGACGACTGTCCAAGACAGGTTACACGTGTCGCCCAGACCGCCGTACTCAGCGGCGTAGCAGGGGCCTCAGGATCAGCGCCAGCAACAGCCCGCCACCGGCGAGCACGCCCCACCAGCGCATCGAGCTGCGCATCGAGAAGAACGGGTCGTCCTCCGGGTTCGGCGGCGGTACGGCGGCCGGCACGTCCACCTTCGTGTCTGCCTGTTCGACGTCGCCCGCCTTGGTGATCTTGAGCTTCCGGTTCATGGCGTCGACCGGCTGGATGGTGCCGAACCCGTCGACCACGCTGCGGTCGCCGCTCGCGCTGGTGGCGGTCTCCATGATCCGCGCGGCGATCTGCGCCGGGTTGTCGCTCTCGTAGCGGTCCCGCAGCAGCGCGGCGAGCCCGGCGACCTCGCCGGTGGCCAGCGACGGCAGCTGGTACTGCTCGTCGAGCACGCAGCTGCTGCCGTTCTTGACCGTCGTGACCGCAAGCGCCACCGGCGCGACCACGTCGATCCACTCGCTGGTCGGGGTCGAGCCGCCCAGCTCGACACCCTCGGGAGCGGCCACGCTGACCCCGAGCACCGCCTTGTAGTCGTACGCCGCCGGGTAGGTCGTCAGGTTGGGCTCGGGCGTGGCCGTCTCATCGCCCTCCTCGGGCGTCAGGGTGCCGATCGACGCCACCACGACCGCTGTCTTCACCGCGCGGGCCACCGCGCTGCGCAGCTCGACCGAGTCGTCGGTCGCGACGTCGACGGCGATCACGTCGGCGCCGCGGGCGGTCGCCGCCCTGATGCCCGCGGCCACGTTGGCCGAGGTCAGCTGCTGCTCCTCCTCGCCGGCCTGCGCGCCGTCGTACACCTGGATGCCGATCAGGTTCACGCCCGGCGCCATGCCCATCGGCTCGACGCGGTTGCGCCGGGCGCCGGCGGCCAGGCCGGCCGACAGGTAGGCGCTCGGGTCGCGGGCCTCCTTGCCGCCCGCGATCTTGACGGGTACGACGTTCGGGAGCCAGGCGTTGGCCGAGAGACCCGTGTCGATGATGGCGATCGTGAGACCACTGCCGTCGTACGTGCCGCGGGCCTCGGGCACCCGCATGTCGAGGTAGGGCTGGTTGTCGGCGTCGGTCTGCTGGACCTTCTCCTCGTCGAGCTGGCTGCAGTAGACGTCGTCGGCGCGGGCGACGCCGGGGATCGAGACCAGCGCGCCCGTCATCAGTACGACGCCCGCCAGGCGCATCGATGCGCTCATGAGCCGCCCTCGTCCGGCGCCTCTCCGGCGGCCGTCGCCGACAGCTCCGGTCCGGCCCCGAAGAGGTTCAGCCAGGAGTCCGGGATCGAGGGGATGGGGACCGACGAGTAGCCGAGATGCTCGAGGGTCTCGGCGTCCTTGATGCGGTAGCGCACGCCCTTGGCGTCGATCAGATAGATGATCGACCCGGTCGACTTGTCGAAGTCGCCCGACGACATCAGCGCGCCGTACCCGGGCTCGACCCGCACCGCCGTGTGTCCGGCGGGCGCGTCCGTCGGGCTCGCGTCGGTCACCTCGTCGCGGACCAGCCGGATCGTCGGCGAGCTGCCCGGCCGCGGTACGAGCTTCGCGCACGCATCACCCGGTAGGTCGACCAGGGTGTCGCTCGGCCAGGTGCCGGGGTAGACGTCCTCTCGAACCACCAGGGGGGCCGGTCGGCGGGGCACGCGGTCGGTAGGCCCGGTGTAGCCCGCCTGGTAGACGGCAAGCGCGAACGGCGTCAGTTCGGCCGGCCCGGCCTTGGTCAGCAGGTAGAAGGTGTCGTCGTACGTCACCAGATCGCCGATGTTGTGCGAACCGCCACCCAGCGTGGACCCGTAGCTGATCGGTCCGGAGCCGCCGAGCTTGAACGCCGAGCGGTCGAGTGGGTCGTCGGCGGGCTTGAAGAGTGTGAGCCAGGCCGGGTCGACCTTCACGCCCTCGTTGGCCTGGGTGAGGTCGAGCGCGCCCAGGATCCCATCGGCGGCGTTGTGGGGCAGCTCGTAGCTGACGGCGTGCGGGTCGTCGTTGTACGCCGTCTTCTCGTAGGTGATCAGGTAGGCCTGTCCGGCCGTATCCTGCACCACCTTGGCGCCGTCGACGACCTCGGTCGCCCCCGGGTCGGGCGCGATCCGGGTCATGATCCCCCGGTCATCCCGAGTGCAGGCGGTCCAGCCTTCCTCGACCAGATGGGAGGTCGGCGGCAGCGACGACGGGGCACCGGCGATGCCCATGTCCGGGCCGATCACCTGCTTGTCGATCTCCTCCTGCGAGGCCCGCTGTACGTCGACCGGCCCGAGCAGCAGCTGGGCCGAGGTGGCGTCGATCGGGCGGAACTCCACTCCGTCGCCGTCCGCCGCGACGTAGTAGAGGCTGCCGCGCTCCTTCGACGACACCAGGCCACCGGGAGTCAGCCAGCCGTCCGGGGTCTTGGGCGAGAAGATGCCCGCGATCGCGGCACCGGCGAGCAGCAGCACGCAGAGCGCCGCGCCGCCGACGACCGCACGCATGGGGCGCGGCGGCTCGACCTCCCGTCCGCCGGGAGCACCGCTGACGAACGCGGTGACCAGTCGGCGCCGGCTGAAGGCGTGCGCCTCGACAAGGTCCTTCTTGGTGGCCACGAATCTTCCTTCAGCTGCGCACGGCGTCGAAGACGCCGATGGCCAGGATCAGCAATGGGAGGAGGGACAGCAGGCAGACCGTCTCGAGTACGTCGCCGAGCCGGCCGCGTCGTACCGACGGGTTGCCGGGGATCAGCGTCGCCGCCAGGAGTACGGCGCCCACGCCGGCCAGCGCGACCGCGGCCGTCGGCCTCCAGTCGGGCTGCAGCACCAGCATCGAGACCGCGACCGAGCCGAGCCCGGCCAGACCGGACACCAGCCCCGCGCGCACCTCGCTCGAGGTGCGGTACTGCCTGGTCCGGAGCATCACGACCAGGGAGCAGGCGACGGCCAGCAGCGCGCCGTACAGGCCGAGGCTGACGGCGAACGGCGCCGTCAACGCCAGGAGTACGCCGATCGTGGCGGTCACCGCCACCAGGATCTCGTGGGCGAGCCGGGCGTCCGAGCGGACCCGCATGCCGTCGATCGGCGCCGGCTGCGCGGAGATGTCGGCCACCGAGTAGATCTGTTCGACCCGGGTCGAGGTCGCCGACAGCGCCAGCCAGGGGAAGATGCTGCCGAAGATCACCGCGATGGTCAGCACCACCGCGAACACGTCGGTGGCGTCCCAGCCGGTGGCCTCCAGCAGCAGCCCGCAGACCGCGAGCAGGCCGCCTACGATCACCGACGGAAGCACCAGCGGGCGTCCGGCGTCGACGCCGAGCAGGGCGACCAGGCCGGCGACCAGCGCGCCGCCACCCGCGGCGGCGATCCGGTGCTCGACCGGCGCGTCGGCGCCCAGGAAGAGGATGCCCGCGACCGCGGCGTACCCGGCGCCCATCCAGGACACCGCCACGCCCGCCTCGGGCTCGGTCTGCGCGCGGGACAGCACGATCGCGCCCACGACCAGCAGGCCGCCGACCACGGCGGCGGCGGTCGCGGTGAGGGTGCCGGGACCCTCGAGCAGCAGCGTGAAGGCGCCCAGGGCCATCGCCAGGCCCGCGGCCCACAAGGCGGTACGACGCCCGGCCTCGGGCTGCCACGGGGTCAGGTCGTTCTCGACGACGTCCGCCATCGCCTCGACCACGTCGTCGTAGACCCGCGGCGGTTCGTCGTCCACGCCGGCGGTCACGGTCAGCAGGCCGCCGTCCTCGACGCCCTGCATGGTGAGGCCGGAGTCGCTGGCCAGCTCGCGGCCGTCCTGGGTGACCAGCCGATAGCCGCCGTACACGGTCGAGGCGTCCAGCAAACCGACGCTTCGCGCGAGCTCGGGCACCAGCTCGGCGACCGGAATCGCACCCGGCAACACCAGGTCGACACGACGCGATCCCGAGGCCACGGTGACGTGAACCAGTCCGGAAGCCCCTGCGGCTGCCTGACTCATCAAGCTCCCCCATCGTGTGTTTCATCGGCCCAACCCCGTCGGAGGAGTCGGGCGGTGGCATGTGCGCTCGGCATGCTACTCCGAGCGCACGAGCGGCCCGCAGAGCAGTGCTCCGCGGGCCGCCACATGATCCCGGATCAGTTGAGCACCTCGGGTCCGGTGCCCTCGTCGTCGAGCCAGGCGTCCTCCTCGACCAGGTGATCGGTCGCCTTGCCCTTCTTCTTGCCCTTGCGCTTGCTGCCGTCGCGCCCGCCCATGCTGCCGCCCGCGCCGCGGCCACCCCGGCCACCGACGCGCGAGCCCGCACGACCTCCAGCGCCACCGACCGCACCGGACCGGCCGATCATGCCGCCGGCCATCCGGCCGGTGCCGCTGACCTGCCCGCTGGTCAGGCCGGTGGTCAGGCCGCGCAGCCCGGTGAGCCCGCGGATGCCGCTGACCAGGCCCGTCGTACCGATCAGGCCGCTGGTCAGACCCGTGGTCAGGCCACCCGGGACGAGCGAGTCGTCGTCGAAGCCGCTCCCAGGCCCGTTGAGGTCGTAACTGCCGTCGCCCGGCCCGTTCGGGTCGTAGGGGTCGTACGGCGGGTACTGGTGGGTCGGCACGTGCGGGTGGTTGGGGTCGTACGGGTCGTGCGGGTCCGTCGGGTAGTGCGGGTCGTCCGGGTCGCGGTGGGTCGGGTCCGTGGGGTAGTCGACGCCGACGCAGCCCGTGTCGTCACCCTGGTGGTTGTCGAAGCTGGTACCGATGTGCTGCCCGCCCGTGTAGCCGGTGTACGTGCTGGTCTTCGTCGTCGTACCGCCCGTGCCGCCCGAGGTGTCGTCCGGCGGGGCGTCGCCGCGGGCCTCGCGCATCTTGGTGATGGACGTGTCGAGGCTGGTGTTGAGGCTGGTCAGCGCGGTGCCTGCCGCCGTCTCGCGGTCGGCGACCGACCTGGAGGCGTTGGCCTGCCGCTTCGCGTAGACGATCGTGTCGGCGTCGTCGGCGTCGGCCGGCAGCTTCTCGGGCTCGGGGATGATGCCTGGGAGGCTGTTGTAGTCCTTCTGCGCCTTGTCGATCGCGGTGGCCGCGATGGACAGTGCGTCGCGGCCCAGGACCAGGGACGCCTGGTGCTCCTCGACCCGGGTCTGCATGCCGTTGAACTTGGCGATGGCCGCCCGGCGAGTCTTGCCGCCGAGCTCCTCATCGAGGCCGTCGATGCCGTTCTTCAGCTCGGCCTTGACGGTGTCGAGGGCCGACCGGCCGTTCTCCCACGCCTTGTGGGCGTTGGTGACGGCGGTGTAGCTGGCGTTGAGGACCTTGAGCAGCTCGCGTTCGTTGGGTCCCATCAGTGCGCTCCCCTCGAGCCGTCACGCTGGTGGCGCCACGCGTCGTCGTGCGCCTGGTGGTCGTTGGTGGTCGGGATGATCGCGGCCATCCGGTTGAGCATCGTCGCGTTGTCCGCGTCGGTGTCGATGAGGCCGTCGGCCGCATGCTGTACGGCGTCGCCGAAACCGTTGAGGTCCGCCTCGAAGCCGGACATGGTGCCGGCGAGGACGGCGTACGTCAGGTCGTACTCCGCGGCCAAGGTCGGGGCCTTGCCGGCCGAGCCGAAGTTGGCCCTGGTGAGGCTGACGTGCGGGAAGTCCGACTTGGCGAGCGCGTCCGCGCCCTTCTTCAGGTTCTTACCCACGTCCGCGGCCTTGCCGGGAGTGAGTCGGGTGACCTCCGGCCCGGTGCCGCTGTCTGGTTCGTCTGGTCTAACCATGATTCAACCCCGATTTGACGGTGCATCTGAATAGAAGAGGAGTGCGCCGGAGACGGGAGTCTTCCCGACCCCGGCGCAACGGACTCACGAGAAGAGCTTGCTGCCCTGGATGTCAGCGTTCAGGTACGACAGGTTCGACTCGTTGACGGCCTTGCCGAGGTCGAACAGCAGCTCGCGCATGTCGGAGATCGCGCCGTTCCACTGGGCCTTGGCCGGGACGTACGCCTCCTTCGCGGAACCGGTCCAGGACGCCTGACGCTTGTCGAGCTCCCGGTTGAGGTCGTCGATCAGCGTCTGCAGGTTCGTCGAAGCGGTGTTCAGGTCGGTGGAGGCCAGGTCGAGATTGCCGTGAGTAACCTTGAGGTCAGCCATTGTGCTTGTCCTTTTCTGGAGAGAAGTGTGTGGGTGGTGGCCGGGATCAGCCGAGACGGTTGGTCAGCTGGCTCAGGGCGTCGGTGACGTCCTGGTCGGTGACGTTGAAGACCTTCTCGGTGCCCTCGAGGTTGTCCCCGAACTCGTCCAGAGCGGTCAGCAGTCGCTGCACCTCGTTGTTCCACGCCGCGATCACGCGGCTGAAGGCGACGGAGCCCTGGCCCTGCCAGTGCGAGCCGATGTCGGAGATCTTGCCGTTGAGGGCGCTGATCTGGTTGGAGAAGTCGGTCTTGGCCTGACGGGTCAGCGCGATCGACTGACCGAGCGCATCGCCGGTGTTCTCCATAGGCTGGTTGCTCATTGTGTTCCTTCCCCCGCAGCCGGCGGTCGCCGCCTGGAGTGTTCAGTGGTGGAGGAGCAACTTGTTGTTGCCCCGGCGAGAGTTGATCTACCCGACCGGTCCCCGCCTAAACATCGGCTTCGACTTTTCGCAGAGATTTACCTCGAGGTCAGCTCCCAGCAGACCCGGAACAGCCCGGTGGACAGGCTCAGCGAGGCGATGGCGAAGGCTCCACAGATGGCCTCGCCGACCTCGGCCCGACGGGCCCACCACACCGATCGCCAGCCCCTCCCGGTCGCGACGCCGGACACCACGCACAGCACTCCCAGGAGTACGGCGGCCAGGATCACCCACGCCCGCGCGGTGGACGACCAGCCCGGCACGGTCCCGAGCGCCAGCACCAGCCAGCAGGCCAGACCCGCCAGCCGGAGCAGCACCCGGGCCACCGTGTTGCGGTAGGTGCCAGCGGCGAACAGCAGGCCACCGCCGACGAAGAACGCCAGCAGCCCCGCCCCCAGCCGGTCCAGGCTGGGCAGCCGCTCCGACAGCAGCAGGTACGACGACGAGCCGGCCACCACCGCGATCGCCACCGCGGCCGCGCTGATGATCCGCTGACCGCGGTCGACGATGCGCGCGACCATCGGCCGGGCGATCACCATCCGGCCGCGCCGGCCGGTCGGCTGCTCGCGGGCCGACCAGGCGCTGGCGGCGAGCCGTTCGAGGTCGACGAGCAGCTGGTCGGGGACGTCGACGGCGTACATGGGGGCGACGCGGGCGGCCAGCATCGAGGCGACCAGGAGCAGCGACCAGGACACGGCGGGCGGGGTCCGGAAGAGGACGGCGACCGCGGCGACCGCGAACAGCACGATCCCGGAGACCATCCAGACCAGGTGCGGCTCGTCCTGCGCGGACTCCGTCTCGGGGTCGTCGGCGTCGGGGAGCATGGCCCGGCCGGCGGCGGCGGTCGCGGCGGCGGCCAGGCCGGCAACGCCCCAGGTGACCGGCAGGCTGGCGGGGTCGGGGTCCCAGGCGACGGCGTACGCGGCGGCGGCGGCGAAGGCGGGAGCCGCGGAGCTGCGGGTGCGGGCGTGTCGGCCGAAGGGCAGCACTCCGAGCAGCGCGGCGACCAGGAGCACGTTGACGGCGAGGGTCTGTTCGGTGCCGTCGGGCAGGCGGGCGGCGTACCAACCGGCGAGGGCCGCGATCGCGGCGGCCACCGCGACCCACCAGCGGGCGGCCGAGGTGGTCTCGCGCGAGCTGCGCTCGGTGGCGGTACGGCGGCGCGGGGTCGACCAGCCGGCGTACCCGGGCAGCAGGGCGACCAGGACGTCGCCCGCCTCCACGTCGGCGTCCCCGATGGGTACGCCGGCCGGCAGCTGCTCGCCGAGCTCGGTGCAGAGCGTGGGCACGCCGGGCAGCGACGCCTGGCGGGCGTACTCGACGGCGACGTCCTCGGCCGTGGCCCCGCCCGGAACCATCAGGTCGACCAGTCCGCGGGGTCCGAGCACGCTGAGCGCCAGCATGTCGTCGGTGTCCACGTGTCCCCCTCGTGTGTACGGCGTCTGGCGCGGCGCGACCCGCGCGGGTGCGCGGCGGCCGGCACATGGCAGGGTAGTCGCCCAGGGCGTGTCTCCCTATCCTCGGCCGTCGCGAGCGGCGTCCAGTGCGTGGCCTGGCAAGGCGGAGGAGGGAGGCGATGCGCCAGCATCGTCGACTGACGACAACGCAGCCAGGGCGCGTGCGGGGCGTCGCGCAGCAGGCCAGGGATGGGGAGACACGCCCGAAACCGCACACCTATAGTCGTCCCCGTCCGGGACACTCGGGGTACGGCGTCGCGACCGGGCCGGCACACAGCCGGAAGCAGCGGCTCGACGTCGTACTCGAAGGGGGAACGCTTGAGCACGACGTTGAGACGAGGCCAGCGGCTCGACGAGCCGGAGATGCCGGGCGGGCAGATCGTCCTGCAGCCGCCACCGGAGATCCAGGACGCCGAGGGCGTCAGCGGCATCATGATGAACGTCATCCCGATGCTCGGCAGTGTCGGCTCGATCGTCCTGGTCGCCGGCATGGGCGCCTCCGGGGGCGGCATGAGCGGCGGGCGCAGCATGATCGCGGCCGGCATGTTTCTCTTTGCGACCCTGGGCTTCGTCTTCGTCCAGGTCGACCGGCAGCGCAAGCAGCGCGCGCAGCAGGTGACCGGCTCGAGGTCGGAGTACCTCCGCTATCTCGGCAACATCCGCAAGGTCGCCCGGGAGGCGGCCGCCCAGCAGCGGCAGGCGCTCAACTGGCACCACCCGGAGCCGGCCGCGCTGCCGTCGCTCGCCGACGACCGGAGCCGGCTGTGGGAGCGCGGGCCGACGGACCCGCGGTTCCTGCAGATCCGCTACGGCCTGTGCGCCCAGCCGCTGTCGCTGGAGCTGGTGCCGCCGGAGAGCGCTCCGGTCGACCAGGTCGACCCTGCCGCGGCCTCGGCGCTGCACCGGCTGCTCGTCGTACACCGGCTGCAGCCGAACCTGCCGGCCTCGGTCGACCTGCGGGCCTTCGACCGGATCGAGATCTGCGGTCCCGACGAGCCGGCCCGGTCGCTGGCCCGGGCGGTCGTCTGCTCCGCGACGTCCTTCCAGAACCCCGAGCAGCTGATCGTGGCGGTGCTCAGCTCGCCGCAGAACCTCGCGCACTGGGACTGGCTCAAGTGGCTGCCGCACAACCACAGCAGCCAGCGGATGGACGCCGTGGGCCCGATGCGGATGGTCTCGACGTCGATCGACGAGCTCGGCTCGCTGCTGCCCCAGGACCTTGCTGACCGGCCCCGGTTTGGTGCCGACGAGCGGCCCGCGACACCCCACATCCTGCTGGTCGTCGACGGCGGCCACCTGCCGCCGGGCAACCACATCATCCCGACCTACGGCCTGCACGGCGTGACGGTCATCGACCTCCCCACCCACTGGGACGAGCTGGAGGACTCCACCCGGCTGCGGATCGAGTTCGGGGCGGCGGCTCCGCTGAACGGGAAGTTCCCGGTCAACGCCGTACGCCTGCGCGAGGAGCCGGTCAAGGCGCTCGCCGACCAGTGCGACCTGGCCACGGCCGAGGCGTTCGCGCGCCGGCTCGCCCCGCTGCACACGGTCAGCGTGGGCGGCGAGGCGGTCACCGGCGAACCGGCCGGGCCGACCGACTTCATGGAGCTGCTCGGCCTGGGCGATATCCACGACTTCGACCCGACCCGGGCCTGGCGTCCGCGTCCGGCCCGCGATCGGCTGCGGGTGCCGATCGGCGTCGCCGGCGAGGGCGCCGGCATCGTCCACCTCGACATCAAGGAGTCCGCCCAGCAGGGCATGGGACCGCACGGTCTGGTGATCGGCGCGACGGGTTCCGGTAAGTCGGAGTTCCTGCGCACGCTGGTGCTCGGCCTGGCGATGACCCACTCGCCCGAGCAGCTCAACATGGTGCTGGTCGACTTCAAGGGTGGTGCGACGTTCGCCGGCATGTCCGGCATGCCGCAGGTCTCCGCGGTGATCACCAACCTGGCCGAGGAGCTCACCCTCGTCGACCGGATGCAGGACGCCCTCTCGGGCGAGATGGTGCGCCGCCAGGAGCTGCTCCGCGAGGCCGGCAACTACCAGTCGATCCGCGACTACGAGAAGGCCCGGCAGAACGGCGAGGACCTGGCGCCGCTGCCGTCTCTCTTCATCGTGGTCGACGAGTTCTCCGAGATGCTGACCGCCAAGCCGGAGTTCATCGACCTGTTCGTCGCCATCGGCCGGTTGGGCCGGTCGCTCGGCCTGCACCTGCTGCTCGCGTCGCAGCGCCTCGAAGAGGGTCGGCTGCGCGGGCTGGAGTCGCACCTGTCCTACCGCGTGGGTCTCCGCACCTTCTCCGCCTCGGAGTCGCGGGCGGTGCTGGGTGTGCCGGACGCCTACGAGCTCCCGGCCGAGCCCGGTCTGGGTTATCTCAAGCCCGACCCGACCACGATGCAGCGGTTCAAGGCGGCGTACGTCTCCGGGCCGCCGAGCGGGCGGGCCCGGATCCGTCGCGACGAGGGCGGCAACGTCCGCGGCATCCTGCCGTTCACGATCACCGAGGTGCAGGACCTGACCCCGCTCGAGCCGGAGGAGGAGGCCGCCCCGGCCCCCGTCCAGCAGCAGGGCGAGCAGCCGTCGCTGCTCGACCTGGCGGTCGGCCGGATGATCGGCCACGGCCCCGAGGCGCACCAGGTCTGGCTGCCGCCGCTCGACGTACCGGACACGCTCGACACGCTGATGCCCGACCTCACCGAGGACCCGACACTCGGCCTGGTGTCGCCACACTGGCGCTCCATGGGCGGGCTCGTGGTGCCGCTCGGCATCGTCGACCGGCCGCGCGAGCAGCGCCGCGACGTACTCACGGTCAACCTGGGCGGCGCCGCCGGCCACGTGGCCGTCGTGGGTGGTCCGCGGACCGGCAAGAGCACGCTGCTGCGCACCATCGTGACCTCGATGTCGCTGACGACGACGCCGCAGGAGTCGCAGTTCTTCGTGCTCGACTTCGGTGGTGGGACGTTCGCCGGCCTCAACGGGCTGCCGCACCTGGCCGGCGTGGGAACGCGGTCGGAGCCGGACGTCGTACGCCGGATCATCGCGGAGGTCAGCGGCATGGTCGACCGCCGCGAGACGTATTTCCGCGACAACGGCATCGACTCGATCGAGACCTACCGGTCGCGCCGTGCGGCCGGCCGCGTCGACGACGGGTACGGCGACGTGTTCCTGGTCGTCGACGGCTGGAGCACGCTTCGCTCGGACTTCGACGACATCGAGATGGAGCTGCAGACCCTGGCCGCGCGCGGCCTGACCTTCGGCCTGCACCTGATGGTCGCGGCCACCCGCTGGGCGGACTTCCGGGCCGCGATGCGCGACCTGTTCGGCACCCGGCTGGAGTTCCGGCTCGGTGACCCGATGGACTCCGAGGTCGACCGCAAGGTCGCCGCGCTGGTGCCGGTCGGCCGGCCCGGTCGGGGCCTGGTGCCGGGCAAGCTGCACTTCCTCGGCGCGCTGCCGCGCATCGACGGCGACACCGACCCGGCCAGCCTGGGCGACGGAGTCGAGGACCTGGTCGCTCGCACCAAGGCCGCCTGGAAGGGCCCGGTCGGACCGAAGCTGCGGCTGCTGCCGGAGCTGATCGAGCTGGAGGCGGTGCGTGCGCAGGCGCAGGCCCGCAACATCGACTCCAAGAAGCTGCTCATCGGCATCAACGAGAAGGAGCTCGCGCCGGTCGCGATCAACCCCGCCACGGAGCCGCACTTCCTGGTGTTCGGCGACGGCCAGTCCGGCAAGAGCGCGCTGCTGCGCACGATGTGTCGCGAGATCATGCGCGCGTACACGCCCAAGGAAGCGCAGATCGTGGTCGTCGACTACCGGCGCTCGCTGTTGGGTGAGGTTCCCGACGACTACCTCGTCAACTACCTCACCAACGCCAACCAGGCGGCTCCGGCGCTGCAGGACCTCGCGATCTACCTCAACAACCGGATCCCGGGGCCCGACGTGACGCCCGAGCAGCTGCGCAACCGCAGCTGGTGGACCGGTGCCGAGGTGTTCATCGTGGTCG
The DNA here is from genome assembly GCA_036506675.1 of Nocardioides sp. GTDB lineage: Bacteria > Actinomycetota > Actinomycetes > Propionibacteriales > Nocardioidaceae > Nocardioides. Next base: position 26,667 of record DASXRJ010000072.1, read on the forward strand.
ACGACTACGACCTGGTCGCCACCCAGCAGAGCTCCCCGATGGCGCCGCTCGTGCCGCTGCTCGCCCAGGCCCGCGACACGGGTCTGCACGTCGCGCTGGCGCGGCGGTCGGGTGGTGCGGCCCGGGCGCTCTACGAACCGGTCATCCAGTCGATGCGGGAGCTGGCCATGCCGGGCCTGCTGCTGTCCGGTAGCCGCGACGAGGGTCAGCTGATCGGCAACCTGCGGCCCACGCCGTCGGAGCCCGGCCGCGGCCAGCTGCTGACCCGCGACCGTGGGGTCGAGCGGATCCAGGTGGCCTGGGACAAGCCGACGCTCTGAGAAGTTACCGGCACCCGTGAGCCGGTGATCTTGTCGTAACCGGTTGTGAACATTGGCTTCAACTAGATCGTTAAAACTCATGTGAGTCAGATCAGTTGGATCCAAGGGGGTAGACCATGACCGCACCGCACAGCTCCGAGACCGAGGTCGACGAGTTCCTGGCCCAGCGAGCCGCGCGTGAGGCCCAGCAGGCCCGGCGTACCCACGAGCTCGTGGCGCTGCTCAACCGGCGCAGCGACCTCCGTGGGGTGCACGCCATGGCCGACCTGGCCGGCGAACAGGCGCTCTGGTGCGCCTGAGCCGCACGTAGTCCAAAATGATCGACGGCCCGTCGTCCCTTCGGGGGCGA
>DASXRJ010000073.1:0-13952 GCA_036506675.1 Nocardioides sp.
TCCATCGCCGACCAGCAGATCATCGAGATCGCCAAGGCCATCTCGATGGACGCCAAGGTCCTGATCATGGACGAGCCCACCGCGGCGCTGAGCGGCGTCGAGGTCGAGCGGCTCTTCGCAGTCGCCCGCGGCCTGCGTGACGAGGGCCGCGCGGTCGTGTTCATCTCGCACCGCTTCGAGGAGGTCTTCGCCCTCTGCGACACGATCACGGTGCTGCGTGACGGCGAGTACGTCGGCACCCGCCTCACCGCGGACACCTCCGTCTCGGAGATCGTCGGTCTGATGGTCGGTCGCCAGGTCGGGGACCTCTTCCCCAAGACCCCCGCCGAGATCGGCGCCCCGGTCCTGCAGGTGGAGGGTCTCACTTCCGCCGGTGTCTTCCACGACGTGACCTTCGAGATCCGCGCCGGCGAGATCGTCGGGCTCGCCGGTCTGGTCGGCGCCGGACGCAGCGAGATCGCGCGCGCCGTCTTCGGCGTGGACCGCTACGACGCAGGCACGGTGACTCTGCACGGCAAGCCGGTGCCGGCCCGCGACCCGCGGGCCGCGATCCGGGCCGGCATGGCCTTCGTCCCGGAGGACCGCCGCAAGCAGGGCCTGGTCACCGACGCGTCGGTCGCCCACAACGTGGCCGCCGTGATACGACGAGGCCTGAGCCGCGGTGGGGTGCTCACCCGCGGCGCCGAGAGCAAGGCGGCCGGACCCTGGGCCGCGCGCCTCGAGGTCAAGACCAGCGCCCTCGACATGGGCGCCGCCACGATGAGCGGCGGCAACCAGCAGAAGGTCGTCATCGCCAAGTGGCTGGCGACCGAGCCCAGCCTGCTCATCATCGACGAGCCGACCCGCGGCATCGACGTGGGCACCAAGGCCGAGGTGCATCGGCTGCTCTCCGACCTGGCCGGGCGAGGCCTGGCGATCCTGATGATCTCGTCCGAGCTGCCCGAGGTGCTCGGCATGGCGGACCGGGTCCTGGTCGTGTGTGAGGGCCGGATCACCGCCGACCTCGACCGGGCCCACGCCACTCCTGAAGCGGTCATGCATGCCGCCACGAACGTCTTGGAGGCCCACCGATGAAGGCCGGTCACTTGGCCACGGTCGACGAGCCGCTGCGCGAGGCGCTGCTCGTCGAGCCCAGCGCGCTCAGCCCGACCCGCCGAGTTCTTGGCGAAGTGCTGCGCTCGCGCGAGCTGTCTGTCGGACTCGCCCTGCTGGTGGTGGTCGCCGCCGCCACGCTGCGCCACCACACCTTCCTGCTGAGCAGCGACTCCTGGCGAGACCTGTTGCTCACGCCCTCGATCCTGGTGGTGCTGGCCGTCGGGCAGGGCGTCGTCATCATCACCCGCAACGTCGACCTCTCGGTCGGCTCGACGCTGGCGCTCACGGCGTACCTGACCGGGCGGCTCTTCGTCGACAATCCCGGGCTACCCGTGATCGGCGTCTTCGTCATCGGGTTGCTGGTGGGCGCCGCGCTCGGGCTCGTGAACGGCGTCCTGGTCGCCTTCGGCAAGGTGCCGGCGCTGGTGATCACGCTCGGCACGATGTACATCTTCCGCGGCGTGGTCCTGACCTGGGCCGGCAGCAACCGGATCAACGCCTCCGACATGCCCAAGGGCTTCCTGGACCTCGGCACCCGACAGATCCTCACCATCCCGGTCCTGACGATCATCGCCCTGGCGGTGCTGGGGGCCGTCGGCTACTACCTGCACACGGCCCGTGGTGGCCGCGAGCTCTACGCCATCGGGTCCGACCCGTCGGCTGCGGAGCTCTACGGCCTCCCGGTGCGCCGCCGGCTGCTCGCGGCGTTCATGCTCAGCGGTGCTCTGGCCGGACTGGCCGGCGTCCTGTACGCCGCCCGCTACGGCACCGTGAGCAGCGGCGCCGGCAGCGGCATCGAGCTGCAGGCCGTGGCTGCCGTCGTCATCGGAGGCGTCGCGATCTTCGGTGGGAGCGGCACGGTCTGGGGCGCCGCACTGGGTGCCTACCTGTTGCTCACCATCAACCGGGCACTGCCCATCCTCAACATCCCCGACTTCTGGCAGCAGGCCGTCGTGGGCGTACTCATCATCGCCGCGATCGTCCTCGACCGGGTTCTGTCGGTCCGCCGGGAGCGCCTGGTCATCGAAGCGAGGGACGCATCATGAGCCGCACCTACTCCGCCTGGTCCCGCCCGTTGTGGCAGCGCCTCCTGCTGACCCGTGAGGCGGGGGTGATCGCCCTCCTGGTCGTCATCTGGCTCTATGCGCGGGCCGAGGTGCTGCACTTCGACGGGCCGCTGACCCTGCCCTACCTGTTGCTCGACACGGCGCCGATCCTGCTGATCGCCTTCCCGATGACGCTGGTCATCGTGACCGGGGAGATCGACCTCTCGGTGGCCAGCGTCGTGGGCCTCAGCAGCGTGCTCGTCGGCGTACTGCACCAGCACGGCATGTCGATCCCGCTGGCGGCGTTGATCGCCATCGTCGCCGGCGCTGCCTGTGGTGCCCTCAACGGATTCCTCGTGGCGTACGTCGGTCTGCCCTCGCTCGCCGTCACCATCGGCACCCTGGCGCTCTACCGCGGCATCGCGGTCGGCCTGCTCGGCACCACCGCGGTCACCGACTTCCCGGAGAAGTGGACAAGCCTCGCCAAGGACCGGATCGCCGACGGGCCGATCCCGCTGGTGGTGATCCCGATCGCCCTGATCGGCCTGGGCTTCGCGATGCTGCTGCACTACACGTCGTTCGGCCGCGGCATCTACGACACCGGGCTCAACGACGAGGCGGCCCGGTTCTCCGGGGTGAACGTCGAGCGGACCAAGCTCGTCCTCTTCGTTCTCGCCTCCACCGTCTCCGCCTTGGCCGGCGTCTTCTACACGCTGCGCTACGGCAGCGCCCGTGGCGACAACGCCACCGGCCTCGAGCTGCAGGTCATCGCAGCGGTGCTGCTCGGTGGAGTGTCGATCTTCGGCGGCCGAGGTGCACTGCACGGCGTGGTCGCCGGTGTCCTCCTCATCGGCGTCATCTCCAGCGCCCTGCGTCTGGAGAACGTCACCGTCAACGTCATCAGCATCATCATCGGCCTGCTGCTCGTGCTGTCCGTCGTCTCGGGCAGCTTCGCGGGCCGACTCTCGGGCCTCGTCTCCCGGATCCGCAGATCCGGGTCCACCCCGCAGCCTCCGGCAACAGTCGCCGGCGCTCACGAAAGGGAAACTGTATGAACAGCAAGCGATTGACGTCGCTGGCGGCCCTCACAGCCAGTGTGGCGCTGGCGCTCACCGCCTGTGGCGGCAACAGCGCCACTGATACGGGGGACTCGGGCGGGGGGAGCACGTCGGTGACCTTCCTCCCCAAGAACCTCGGCAACCCGTACTTCGACACCAGCGACAAGGGTGGCAAGGCCGCGGTCGACGAGTTCGGCGGCAGCTTCGCCGAGGTCGGTCCGGAGGCGGCCAGCCCGGACGCGCAGGTGCCCTTCATCAACACCGCCGCGCAGCAGGGTGTGAACGCCCTCGTCGTGTCGGCCAACGACCCCAAGGCCATCTGCGACGCGCTCGACGAAGCTCGCAGCGCCGGCACCAAGGTGGTCACCTTCGACTCCGACACCGACCCGTCGTGCCGCGACCTGTTCATCAACCAGGCCACCGCGGAGGGCATCGCGAAGGTGCAGGTCGACATGGTCGCCGAGAACATCGGTGACTCGGGCGAGATCGCGATCCTGTCGGCCTCGGCCAACGCGACCAACCAGAACGCCTGGATCGACCTGATGAAGCAGGACCTGGCCGCGGACCACCCGAACATCGAGCTCGTCGACGTCGTCTACGGGAACGACGACGACCAGACGTCGTTCGACAAGACCTCGGCGCTGCTCCAGTCGCACCCGAACCTCAAGGCCATCGTCGCTCCGACCACCGTCGGCATCGCTGCGGCCGCTCGCTACATCTCGACCTCCGACTACAAGGGCAAGGTCGACGTGACCGGTCTGGGAACCCCCGACCAGATGCGGGAGTACGTCAAGGACGGCACCGTGACTCAGTTCGCGCTGTGGAACCCCGAGGACCTCGGCTACCTCGCGGCGTACGCCGCCAAGGCGCTGGCCGACAGCACCATCACCGGTGCCGAGGGAGAGTCCTTCACCGCGGGCAAGCTCGGGGACTACAAGGTCGGAGCGGACGCGACCGTGCTCCTGGGCGACCCCTTCGTGTTCGACGCCGAGAACATCGACCAGTTCCACTTCTGATGGCAACGGTTCCGGTCGGTGGTCCCCTTCCCGCCGACCGGGACCGGTCACCCGATCCCATGCAACGCGTCTGTTTCCAGCTCCAGGTGCGGCCCGAGCTGATGGCCGAGTACGCCGAGCGACACGCCCGCGTGTGGCCCGAGATGCTCGAGGCCCTGGCCGCCACCGGATGGCACAACTACTCGCTCTTCCTGGGTGAGGGCGGCCTCCTCGTCGGCTACTTCGAGACCCCCGACCTGGACGCCGCGCTCGCCGGCATGGAGGCCACTGAGGTCAACGCCCGGTGGCAGGCCGAGATGGCCGAGTTCTTCGAGGGCCTCGATGGTGAGGCCCGGCCCGACAACAGCTTCCGCCAGCTGGCCGAGGTGTTCCACCTCGAGGACCAGCTGCGCGACCACCGCACGACAGAGAAGTGAGTGACATGACCACCTTCGAGGCCATCAGCGGCCAGTTGCAGCACCTGGCGATCGAGGTGCCGTCCTGGGCGTACGGCAACTCCGGCACCCGGTTCAAGGTGTTCGGCAGCCCGGGCACTCCGCGGACCGTCGAGGAGAAGATCACCGACGCCGCGACCGTGCACCGGTTCACCGGGCTGGCCCCGTCGGTCGCGCTGCACATCCCGTGGGACCTGGTCGACGACTTCGCCGCGCTGCGTCGGTTCGCCGAGGACCACGGCGTGCGGCTGGGCACGATCAACTCCAATACTTTCCAGGACGACGACTACAAGCTCGGAGCGTTGACCCACCACGACCTCAAGGTGCGGCAGAAGGCGATCGACCACCACTTCGAGTGCATCGACGTCATGCACGCCACCGGGTCCCGGGACCTGAAGATCTGGCTGGCCGACGGAACGAACTACCCCGGCCAGGGCGACTTCCGGTCCCGGCAGGACTGGCTGGCCGAGAGCCTGCGCGCCATCTACGACAGACTGGGCGAGGACCAGCGGCTGGTCCTGGAGTACAAGTTCTTCGAGCCGGCGTTCTACCACACCGACGTGCCGGACTGGGGTACGTCGTACGCCCAGGTGGCCGCGCTCGGTGAGCGGGCGGTGGTGTGCCTGGACACCGGGCACCACGCCCCGGGCACGAACATCGAGTTCATCGTCGCCCAGCTGCTCCGGCTGGGGAAGCTCGGTTCCTTCGACTTCAACAGTCGCTTCTACGCCGACGACGACCTCATCGTCGGCGCGGCCGATCCGTTCCAGCTCTTCCGCATCCTCGTGGAGGTCGTCCGCGGTGGCGGCTACGGCCCCGCGGGTGAGGGTGGCAGCGAGGTCGCGCTGATGCTCGACCAGTGCCACAACATCGAGGCCAAGATCCCCGGCCAGATCCGGTCGGTCCTCAACGTCCAGGAGATGCTCGCCCGCGCCCTGCTGGTCGACCGGGAGGCGCTCGCGGCCGCTCAGATCGACGGCGACGTGCTGCGTGCGAACGGGGTCTTCATGGATGCCTTCTACACCGACGTACGAGCCGACCTCGCAGCGTGGCGAGAGGAGCAGCGCCTGCCGGCGGACCCGATGCAGGCCTACCTCACCAGCGGCTACCAGCAACAGATCGAGGCGGACCGCGTCGGCGGCACGCAGGCAGGATGGAGCTGAACCGATGGCAACACCGACCAACCCCGCAGTCGCTGCGCTGATCACCCGGTCGAACCGACTGGGCGCCGACCCCAAGAACACCAACTACGCCGGCGGCAACACCTCCGCCAAGGGCACCGGGACCGACCCCGTTACCGGCGAGGACGTCGAACTGGTCTGGGTCAAGGGCTCGGGCGGCGACCTGGGCACCCTCACCGAGCCCGGCCTGGCTGTGCTCCGCCTGGACCGGATGCGCGCGCTGGTCGAGGTCTATCCCGGCATCGAGCGTGAGGACGAGATGGTCGCCGCGTTCGACTACTGCCTGCACGGCAAGGGCGGGGCCGCACCCTCGATCGACACCGCCATGCACGGCCTCGTGGACGCCGACCACGTCGACCACCTGCACCCCGACTCCGGCATCGCCATCGCCACCGCCGCCGACGGAGAGGCGCTGACCAAGGAGATCTTCGGCGACCGGGTCGTCTGGGTGCCGTGGCGCCGGCCGGGCTTCCAGCTGGGCCTCGACATCGCGGCCGTCAAGGCGGAGAACCCGCGGGCGGTCGGCTGCATCCTCGGCGGCCACGGCATCACCGCGTGGGGCAACACCAGCGACGAGGCTGAGGGCAACTCGCTGTGGATCATCGACACCGCCGCGGCGTACATCGCCGAGCACAGCAAGGCCGAACCGTTCGGTCCCGTGCTCGACGGGTACGCCGGCCTCCCGGAGGACGAGCGGCGGGCCCGGGCTGCCGTCCTGGCGCCGACGATCCGCTCGATCGCCTCCCAGGACCGGCCGATGGTGGGTCACTTCACCGACTCCGAGGTGGTCCTCGACTTCCTGGCGCGGGCCGAGCACCCGCGACTGGCCGAGCTGGGCACCAGCTGCCCCGACCACTTCCTGCGCACCAAGGTCAAGCCGCTGGTGCTCGACCTGCCGGCCACCGCGTCGGTGGAGGAGTCGGTCGCTAGGCTGCGCGAGCTGCACGCGGCGTACCGCGAGGACTACCAGGCCTACTACGACCGCAACGCCCAGGCACTGGGCGGCGAGTGGCCCGCGATCCGCGGCGCCGACCCGCTGATCGTGCTCGTGCCCGGGGTCGGCATGTTCAGCTTCGGCAAGGACAAGCAGACCGCGCGCGTGGCCGGTGAGTTCTACGTCAACGCCATCAACGTGATGCGCGGTGCCGAGGGACTCTCGTCGTACGCGCCGATCGACGAGAGCGAGAAGTTCCACATCGAGTACTGGGCGCTGGAGGAGGCCAAGCTGCAGCGGATGCCTGAGCCCAAGCCGCTGGCGACCCGGATCGCCCTCGTCACCGGCGCCGCCTCGGGCATCGGGAAGGCCATCGCCACCCGACTCTCCGCCGAGGGCGCGTGCGTCGTCATCGCCGACCTGTCCCTGGAGAAGGCCCAGGCCGCGGCGGCCGAGCTGGGCGGCACCGACGTCGCCGTCGGCGTGCAGGTCGACGTCTCCGACGAGGCCGCGGTCCGGGCCATGGTCGAGGCCGCGGTGCTCGCCTTCGGCGGCCTGGACCTGGTGGTCAACAACGCCGGCCTGTCGCTGAGCAAGTCGCTGTTCGACACCACCGTCGCCGACTGGGACCTGCAGCACGACGTGATGGCCAAGGGCTCGTTCCTGGTCTCGAAGGCCACCGCAGGAGTGATGGTCGAGCAGCGCCTCGGCGGCGACATCGTCTACATCTCCAGCAAGAACTCGATCTTCGCCGGCCCGAACAACATCGCCTACTCGGCCACCAAGGCCGACCAGGCTCACCAGGTGCGCCTGCTCGCGGCCGAGCTCGGCGAGCACGGCATCAAGGTCAACGGCGTCAACCCCGACGGCGTCGTCCGCGGCTCCGGCATCTTCGCCGGCGGCTGGGGCGCCCAGCGCGCGGCGGTGTACGGCGTCGAGGAGGCCGAGCTGGGCGCCTTCTACGCCCAGCGCACCCTGCTCAAGCGCGAAGTGCTCCCTGAGCACTGTGCCAACGCGGTGTTCGCTCTCGTCGGCCCGGAGATGACCCACACCACCGGCCTGCACATCCCGGTCGACGCCGGCGTCGCGGCGGCCTTCCTGCGATGAGCAGCTCCCGCTCGGTGCGGGTCGCCGCGGTCGACCTGGGCGCCTCCAGCGGACGGGTGGTCCTGGCCGAGGTCGGCCGGGACCACCTGACGATCGCCGAGGTCGCCCGGTTCAGCAACGGACCGGTCACCGAGCCCGACGGCCTGCACTGGGACATCCCCGGCCTGCACCGGTCGGCCCTCGCCGGGCTCCGGGCCGCGGTCGATCGCGCGGGTGGCCTGGCGTCGGTGGCCGTGGACTCCTGGGCGGTCGACTACGGGCTGCTCCGCGACGGGGAGCTGCTCGGCACGCCGTACCACTACCGCGACGAGCGGACCGAACGCGGCGTCGCGGCGGTGCACGGCATCCACGACCACGCTGCGCTCTTCGATCGCAACGGCCTGCAGTTCCTGCCGTTCAACACGCTCTACCAGCTGGCCGCCGAGACCGAGCTCGAGCGGGCGGACCGGATGCTGCTGGTCCCCGACCTGCTCGGCTTCTGGCTGACCGGTGAGGACGCGACCGAACGCACCAACGCCTCCACCACCGGCCTCCTGGACGTGCGCACGGGGGAGTGGGACCTCGCGCTGGCCGACCATCTCGGCATCCCGCGTCTGCTGCTGGGCCCACTCGTCGACCCCGGCGAGGTCGTGGGTGAGCTGCTTCCCGACGTCGCAGAGCTCGTCGGCCAGCAGGGGCTCCAGCTCACCACCGTGGGGTCGCACGACACCGCGTCGGCCGTGGTCGGCGTACCGATGCTCCGCGACGATGCGGCGTACCTCTCCTGCGGGACGTGGGGCCTGGTCGGGCTCGAGCTGCCCGCTCCCGTGCTCTCGACCGCCGCCCGCGAGGCCAACTTCACCAACGAACGCGGGGTCGACGGCCGGATCCGGTTCCTCACCAACGTGATGGGCACCTGGCTGCTGAGCGAGACGCTGCGCACCTGGGGACTGGACGGGAACGCGCTGCCCGGGCTGATCCACCAGGCCGCCGACGCTCCGGCACCCAGGTGGTTGTTCGACGTCCAGGACCCGCGGTTCGTCGCTCCCGGCGACCAGCCGGCCCGCATCGCTGCGTGGTACGCCGAGCGCGACCTGCCCGCCCCGGCCGACCGGCCAACCCTGGTCCGCGCCATCGTCGAGAGCCTTGCCCAGGCCTACGCCGAGGCGCTCGGCCGGGCCGCCGAGATCTCCGGACACCCGGTCCGGGTGCTGCACATCGTCGGCGGCGGCTCGCGCAACGCCCTGCTGTGCCAGGCGGTCGCCAACCGGTCCGGGCTGCCGGTCGTCGCCGGCCCGGTCGAGGCCACGGCCCTCGGCAACGTGGTCGTCCAGGCCCGCACCGTCGGCGCGCTGGAGGGCGACCTGGAGACCCTGCGCGCGCTGATCGACCGCACCCATGACCTCCGCCGCTACGAGCCCGAGCGCTCGCCACTGACCGGTGCGTCCGGAAGGATGGGACCGTGAAGGTCGCCGTCATGGTGACGTGCCTCAACGACGCGCTCTTCCCGAACGCCGGGAAGGCGGTCGTCACGCTGCTGCGCCGGCTGGGTGTCGACGTCGACTTCCCGGAGGCCCAGACCTGCTGCGGGCAGCCCATGGTCAACACCGGCTACCTCGACGAGGCGGTCCCCGTCGTCCGCAACTTCGTGAGCGCGTTCCAGGGCTACGACCACGTGGTGACCCCGTCCGGGTCCTGTGCCGGCTCGGCGCGGCACCAGCACGGGATCGTGGCCCGGCGCTCCGGCGATCCTGGCCTCGAACGGGCGGTGGCCGAGACGTCACCACGCGTGCTGGAGCTGACGGAGTTCGTCGTCGACGTCCTCGGTGTCACCGACGTGGGGGCGGTGTTTCCGCACCGGGTCGCCTACCACCCGACCTGCCACTCCCTGCGGATGCTCGGAGTGGGGGACCGGCCGACCCGGCTGCTGGAGTCGGTGCGGGGCCTGGAGCTGCTCGAGCTCCCGCAGGCCGACTCGTGCTGCGGCTTCGGTGGCACCTTCGCGGTCAAGAACGCCGACGTGTCGGTGGCGATGGGTCGCGACAAGGTCGCCAACGCCGAGGCGTCGGGCGCCGAGGTGCTGGTGGCGGGCGACTCCTCGTGCCTGATGCACATCGGCGGGCTGATGTCGCGGCAGCGGTCCGCCGTACGCGTGATGCACCTGGCCGAGGTGCTCGCGGCCACCGGGCCCGCCCAGGAAGCGGTGTCGCGATGAGCGGCACGTTCGTGGGCATGCCCGCCTTCCCGACCGCGGCGAAGGCCGCCCTGGCCGACGACCAGCTGCGCCGCAACCTGGCCCTGGCCACCGGCACCATCCGCCGCAAGCGCGCGGCCGTCGTCGGCGAGGTCGACAACTGGGAGCAGCTGCGGCTGGCCGGTGCCGCGATCAAGGACCGGACCCTGCGCCATCTCGACGAGCACCTGCTCCGGCTTGAGCAGTCCCTCACCGCCGGTGGTGCGGTCGTGCACTGGGCCCGCGACGCCGCCGAGGCGTGCGCGATCGTGGCCGAGGTGGCGACTGCACACCAGGCCACCGACGTGGTCAAGGTGAAGTCGATGGCGACCCAGGAGATCGGTCTCAACGAGGCCCTCGCCGAGCACAGCATCAACGCCTGGGAGACCGACCTCGCGGAGCTGATCGTGCAGCTGGGGCACGACCTGCCCTCGCACATCCTGGTGCCCGCGATCCACCGCAACCGCACCGAGATCCGCGACATCTTCGCCCGCGAGATGGGGCTGGTGGGCCGTCCCGCGCCGGCCGACCTGACCGACGAGCCGGCCCGGCTCGCCGAGGCCGCCCGGCTGCACCTGCGCGAGAAGTTCCTGGCTGCGAAGGTCGCGGTGTCCGGGGCCAACTTCGCGGTCGCGGAGTCCGGCACGCTGGTGGTGGTCGAGTCGGAGGGCAACGGCCGGATGTGCCTGACCCTGCCGGAGGTGCTGATCAGTGTGGTGGGCATCGAGAAGGTGGTGCCGACCTGGTCCGACCTGGACGTGTTCCTGCGGCTGCTGCCGCGCTCGTCCACCGGCGAGCGGATGAACCCCTACACCTCGACCTGGTCCGGGGTCACCCCGGGCGACGGCCCGCAGGAGGTGCACGTCGTACTCCTCGACAACGGGCGGACCCGCGCGCTCGCCGACGAGGTGGGTCGGCAGGCGCTGCGCTGCATCCGCTGCTCCGCCTGTCTCAACGTCTGCCCGGTCTACGAACGCGTCGGCGGGCACGCCTACGGGTCGGTCTACCCGGGGCCGATCGGGGCCATCCTGAACCCGCTGCTGAAGGGTGTGGGGGTGGACGAGCAGACCGACTCCCTGCCGTATGCGTCCACACTCTGCGGAGCCTGCTTCGACGCGTGCCCGGTGCGCATCGACATCCCCTCGGTCCTGGTCGACCTGCGTGCGCAGGTCGTCGACGCCCATCGCGGCAGCTCCGGCCACCGGGCCGAGGCCGCAGCGATGAAGGGCGCGGCCTGGGCGCTCGGCCGAGGCTCCCGCCTGCGCAGGCTCGAACGGGTCGCGGGAGTCGGCGCCCGGCTGCTCACCCGCCGCGGCCGGACCACCACCCAGGGCCGACCCGCGATCATCCGGGCGCCCGGGCCGGGCCGCGCCTGGACCGACGCTCGCGACCTGCCCGCGCCCGCACCGGAGTCCTTCCGCCGGTGGTGGCGCCGGAGCCAGGGGGCCAGCTGATGAGCGCCCGCGACGACATCCTCCAGGCGGTACGCCGCGCCGTCGCCACCGCCGCGGAGGCGCCAGGGCAGCCGGCCCGCGTGGCTGGTCGCAGCGCGGGACACGACCTGCTCGAGCTCTTCACCGAGCGGGTGGAGGACTACCGCGCCACGGTCACCCACTGCCGCCCCGACCAGGTTGCAGACACCCTTGCGGATGCCCTGGCCGGCAGCGGGTCGACGCTGGTGCCCGACGGCTTCCCCTGGGAGGTGCCGAACGCGGTGGCCGACAGCGGACAGTCCCCGGCCGCGCTCGACCGGATCCCCGCCGTGGTCACGACGGCCACCGTGGGCATCGCCGAGACCGGCACGATCGTCCTCACCCACGGCCCCGGTGAAGGCCGCCGCGCCCTCTCGCTGGTTCCCGACCTCCACGTCTGTCTGGTCCGGGCCGACCAGGTCGTCCCCGACGTTCCCGACGCCATCGACCGCCTCGACCCGCGGCGACCCCAGACCTGGATCAGCGGCCCCAGCGCGACCAGCGACATCGAGCTCAACCGCGTCGAGGGCGTGCACGGCCCCCGCACCCTGCACGTGATCCTCGTCGAGCCGGACCGATGAGCCGCCTCACCGAGCGATGGGCCGCCTCGTGACGCGTCGACCCGCGTCTCCCCGCGCCTGAGCGCGGGACGGGTGATCCGGCCACGCGGTCAGCGGGTGAGCGCGGTGAAGTGCTGGTAGTCCTTGGGGCCGGACCACTGACCGCCCCACTCCCAGCCGATCCGGGCGAAAGCGCGGACCACGACGTCTCCGTCCTGGATCGCCCCGAAGGGGACCCGAGCGTCCTCGGATCGGTCGATGGTGGCGAACCGCGCAGCGGCCGGCGGGTGGACGGACGATCGGGTCAGGTAGGGGTTCTGCGCGGGGTTGATGTCGATCGCCGCGCCGTACGCGTGCGCTGACAAGACATCCTGTCCGGCGATCCGGCGGCAGTTGTAGCCCGAGGTGTTGTTCGCCGCCATCGACCGTTCGTCATCTCCTCGGTAGTCGTCGACCAGGCGCATCCGCTGGATCGGCCAGCGGGCGTCGTACAGCCGGCGGAAGACGTCGACGACCGCGACGGCGTACTTCTCGTGCACCACCATCTCCCCGGTGTGCGCGACTCCGTCGAAGCCCAGGTAGGTCATCCGGAGGTACCGCAGGTCGGTCAAGGCGACCGGGCAGCCGGGGTGGTGGCTGTACCGCATCCGGTCGCGCAGCCGGGGGCCGATCGCGCGGATCGATGCGGTGTACGCCGTCGGCGCCGCGTGCGGTCCGCTGGAGCCGGTCACGCCACGAGAGGACGCGGGTCGGGACGCCAGGCCGGTGCAGGCCCGGAGTCCGCGCCAGTCGGCAACGGCGCCGGCGGGTGCCGACCCGGTGAGGGGGATCGGGCGGCCGTCGGCCTGGATCCGCGCCGGGACCCAGGCGTCGCCGATCACCTGTCCGTCGCGGACGGTGAGCCGGAGTACGCCGGTCTCGGGTTGGTGGTCGTGGTACCAGAGGAAGTTCCCGAGGCCGTAGTCGACGTAGGTGTCGCCGAGCCACCCCGAGCCGAGCAGCACATGGGCGTGGCTGCCGACGACGACGTCCGCGCCGGCTTCGGCAAGCGCCTCAGCGGTGGCCTGCTGCTGGTGGGTGGGGCAGGCCTGAAGCTCCTCTCCCCAGTGCAGGTAGACGACCACGACGTCGGCCTGCCGACTGGCCGCCCGGACCGCGGCCAGGAGCGCAAGCGGCCGGTCGGCGTGCGCCGCCGCGAGGCCCGGCGCCGTCGGGCCCGCTGCCCACACGTTGCTGGAGCCCTCGCGCATGGAGCCGTCCGCGGCCAGGAACGCGAAGTCCGTGCCTCGCACCGAGATCCGGTACGGCGTGAACGCGGCCCGGCGATCGCGACCGATGCCGACCACGGCGATGGGGCTGGTCCGGATCGCGTCGAAGGTGTCGGCCAGCCCTCCTCTCCCGTAGTCGGCCCCGTGGTTGTTCGCCATCGTGACCACGTCGACTCCGGCCGCGTCGAGGACGTCGAGCGCGGCCGGGGAGGTGCGGAACCAGTAGCGCTGGCTCGGCTCCTCGAGCTCCTTCGCCTCGGGGATGCGGCCGTCGTCGGCGATCGCGGACTCGAGGTTCACCATGGCGAGGTCCGCGGCGGCGAGCACCTTCGCGATCGGACCGAACGCTCCGCGTGGGTGGTCGAGGAGCGCGGCGAGCTGATACTCGAAGTGCACGTCGCCGGCGAACGCCAGCGTGACCGTGCCGTGCGGGCGCCCCGGGTCGAGCGGACGGCCGTGAGCCGGGCCGGAGCCCGCCGACGTCGTCGGGAGCACGCTGACCTGGTCAGCAAGTCGGCCGCAGGCCGCGGCCGAGGCGGCAAGGCCCAGGGCGGACAGCCCGACGGCCA
>DASXRJ010000074.1:0-6834 GCA_036506675.1 Nocardioides sp.
TCGCCGTCATAGAGCGCGCGCAGCTCGTCGGCTGACTTGAACGTGCCGTCATCGTTGGCGGCCTTGCTCCATGGAATGTTGACCGCACCCGGGATGTGGCCCGGCACCTGCGCCTGCTCCTGGGGCAGATGCTCGGGTGCCAAGCGCTCGCCCCGGTACTCCTCGGGTGAGCGCACGTCGACGAACTGGTCCCGGCCCAGCTTGGCCAGCACCTCGTCGCGCAGCGCACGGAGCTCACCTCGGACCGGACCCGTGACACGGAAGTCGCTCGACGCGAACGCGGGGACGCCTGGGTGAGCTCGCGGCCGTCGAGGGCGAGCACTTCTTGCGTCCGCCGTCGAGCAGCTTCACCGCGTCGAAGCCGAGATAGCGGCACAGCCATAGGCGTAGGCGGCGAACCGATTGTTGTTTCCGCCGTAGAGCACCACGGTCGACTCAGGGTCGATGCCCCGCCTGCTGGAGCAGGCGGCTCAATGCCTCCTGGTCGACGAAGTCCCGTCGCAGGGCATCCTGCAGATCGAAAAACCAGTTCCAGCCCACTGAATTGCGGATGTGGCCCCGCTCATGGCAGTGGTGTCCTCATCGACCTCGACGAGCCGGACGTTTGGGTCGTCGAGGTGCTGCACGACCCAATCGGCGTCAACGAGCGCCTCAGCGCGGACATACTCGCTCATCCCGACCGCCCAGATGTCGCGTGTCGCAGCAGCCCGGTGCCAGATGTGGCCCACGGGGCTACCAACTCGGATCGTACGCCCGAATCCCGACCAGGCCAATCGGGTTTTGCGAGATTCGGGGTGCGCGTCGCTCAGGTCATCAGAGCCCGCTCGGCCACCGTTCCCCGGACCCAGTGCGAGCTGCGGTTCCTATGAACACGTCCTCGACGGCAGCCCCGCATCGCTCGCTTCCAGCGCATCTTGTGCTCAGCGATTGGCGCTGGGATCGACCCCGTCGGTGCGATTCATTACCGAAGCATCCGAGCCGGGGAAGTAAATGCTCTCATGGCCGTCAGACCACTTCACGACGTAGGGCGAAGTGCCGTCAGCACCCCGGACCTCAACCACGACGCCATCACGATCGGGCTCAGCGACGTGATGACCCTTTGACCATGATCTTGTCTCCCACCTTGGCACGCATGGCTCGCCTCCTGGTGATGACACTCGTACCCACCATCGAACACCCCCACCCCAGCGGCACCAACCCACCGCTACCGCCAGCCCCAAGGCCTGCCGTGTCTTCACGATACGTACCCATCGTCCACGGCTGTCGCGGCCGAGCCGATTGCGCGGGATCAGGTCGTTCTGCGCGTCAAGGGGCAGGCACCTCAGCCGGGGGTTAGGCGCCCCGTCGAACGTCAGGCAGAGGACCGTCGCCAAGACACCGGTGACACGAAGCACCCCGCCACTGCTGCGCCGGCGCCCGACGAAGGTGGACTCCTGGAGCTGGTACCAACGGATCACCTCGAGTGCGCCGGGATAGGACGCACCGTGCCGGGCCCGTGCTCCGTCGACGAAGCCCGCTTCGGGCACCAATCGAGGATCTCCCGCGCACCCGTCGCCGGAAGTCCTTGACGGGTGATGAAGCGTTCGAGGTTCCCGGCATCCACATCGACCTCGGCCAGCTCGACGCCGGAGAAGTGATTGGTCCCGTGGACCCGGTCGTAATCCAGGAGTCGACGACGGACGATATGCCGCTGGTCGACGATCGGGCCGTCGAGCTCGGACACCACCAACAGCCGGTCTGTCGGATGGGCGGATCGAACGTGGGCGTAGTGCCGGGCCAGGTCCACATCCAGATCCGACGTCCGGCCACCGACGCGACCGTACCGAGGCGCTCTGAACGAGAGGTGTTGCTGGGCTCGCCCTCACGTGAACGGTCGTCGCGGCGGGGGGAGCACGGGCGGAGCGGGAGGCTCAGGGCTCGCGCGGCTAGACAAGGAGCCTCGTCACCGGCCACGAGAGATGAAGGAGGTCGATCCCGCCATGCAACCGGCCCGGCTCGTGGTGCTCGCCAGCGGTATGGGCTCGCGCCTGCGCTCCAAGGCACGCCCGAAGCCGCTTGTCGAGCTCGGAGGAATCAGCCTCGTCGAGCGTGCCGTCGTCGGCGCCGCGCACGCAGGATTCGACGAGGTCGTAGTGGTCACCGGCCATCGAGCCGACCAGATCGACCGGCACGTGCTCGAGGTGAGCCGACGTCGGGGCATCACGGTGACGGTGGTGCACAACGAGCGGTACCGGGAGGGCAACGGGCTGTCGGCGCTGGCGGCCCGTTCCGCGGTGGGCCGTGAGCCTTTCGCCCTTGTCATGGCCGACCACGTGTTCTCGCCCTCGTTGTTGCGGCGCCTCAAGCAGGCGTCGGTGGAACCGGGCGAGGTCCTGGTGGCGGTCGACCTGCGGCTCGGACTGGCGACCGGGGTCGATGCTGGCGATGCCATGAAGGTCCGCCTGGCCGACGGCTATGTCCGAGCGATCGGCAAGCAGCTCTCGGTGTACGACGCCTTCGACGTCGGCGCCTTCGTCTGCGGTTCGGCCCTGTTGGGCGCGGTCGAGAACGCGGTGGCGGCCGGCGACTCGAGTCTCGCCGGTGCCATCGCGGTGCTGGCGGAGGCAGGTGTCGCCCGTGCGCTCCCACTCCGCGACGAGGAGTGGTGGTTCGATGTCGACACGCCGCGCGACCACCGCAACGGCCGCCGCCACGTCCTCCGGGTCACCGGGAAGCCGCTCGACGGCGCCGTCGCCACCCGGCTCAACCGCCCCCTGTCGCGGCGGGTGGTCACACCCGCGCTGCTCGCCCTGTTCCCGCGGGTCACGCCGAACCAGGTCACGCTCATCGCCTTTGCCGTCGCCGTGGCGGCGGCGATCGGATTCGCGGTGGGGGCGCCGATCGTCGCCGCCGTGCTGGTCGCGCTGGCCAGCGTGCTCGACGGCAGCGATGGCGAGATCGCCCGGCTCACCTATCGGTCGTCTACGTACGGCGCGTTCCTCGACGCGGTGCTCGACCGGGCGGCCGACGGCATTCTGTTCACCGGCGCGGCGATCTACCTCGCCACCGACACCCATGTGGGCGACCTGCTCGGTGGCGCACAGGTGCCTCTGGCCGTCTCGGTGTGCGGTGCCGCCCTGGTGGGTCACCTGCTCGTGAGCTACACGACGGCGACGGCGGAGATCGACCTCGGCCACCGCTACCGCGGCACGTTGCTGGGAGGGGGCCGGGGCCGTGACCTGCGGCTGCTCGTGGTCACCTTGGGGGCTCTGGCGGCGGTGGTCGAGCCGGTCGCCCTGCTGGTGGCGCTGGCGACGGTGGCGCTGCTCTCCGCCTCGATCGTCGCGGTGCGGCTCCGGCGGTCGTGGTGGGCCGCCGGGCCGGGCTCCCAGTACCTCGGCGTGCGCGCCGTCGCCCTCGACTTTGACGGCACGGTTGCCGACTCGATGGGCTTCCTCACCCAACTGGCCGTCGGGCTGCTCGTCGACGAGTTGGGCTTCGAGCGGGCGGTGGCGGCCCAGCAGTACCTCGCCACCGCCGGGTCCGAGTTCGCGACCCAACTTGACGAGCTCACGCCCGGCAACCCGCGGCGAGTGGAGGTTACGAGCCGCTTCGAGGCGGCGAAGACGCTAGGGATGGCGCGCTGCGAGATATTCGCCGACGTCGTCCCCGCGGTGGAGCGCCTCGCCGCGGCCGGCGTCCCGGTCCTGCTGTGCAGCAGCACGCGGGCGGCGCTCGTCCGCGAGTTCTGCGAGCGGTACGGGCTGCTCCAGAGTTTCGCCTCAGTCGACGGATGGCGGCCCGGGCACAGCAAGCTCGTACAGCTCGTGTCGGGCGTCGGGGCCGCCGGCTTCGCCGGTCACGAGGTCGTCTTCGTCGGCGACACCCGGCGAGACGGCGACGTCGCCCGCGCCGCAGGCGCCCGGTTTGTCGGCCTGGTCCGTGCAGGACACCCCGACGCCCACGCCGGCAGCGGCGCCAAGGTCGTGGGCTCGTTGTCCGAGCTCGCCAACGAGCTCATCCGAGCTCGCCGCTCGCCGGTGACGTGGGAGGCGCACGAGCGGGATCCGGTATTGGCGTCCCCGGTCGAGCCCGTCCGGTCAGGGATCGAGGCCGAGGCCCTCGAGGTGGGCGTTGTCGTTCGTCCGCAGCAGCCGGCCCACACCGACGACCACCCCGACCGTGGTGATCGAGCAATTAGCGACCTCGACGTGCCGATAGACCTCGGGGCCGGTGCCGAGCGCCCAGGCGACGGCGGTGCGCGCGACGGCGTCGTGGGTGAACACGACGGCCGCGCGGCGCTCGACTAGCTCGGCGAACAGCCCCTCGAGCGCGCCGGCGACGCCGGTGTGTAGGTCGGCCAGGGTCTCTCGCCCTTCCACCTCGAGGGCGTGGGGCTCCGACCGCCATCGCTGCCACTGCGCCGGCCACCGCTCGGCGATCTCGTCCTCGGCATAGCCCTCCCAGTGCCCGACCCGCAGCTCCCCGAAGTGGTCGTCGACGATCGGCTGACGGCCGAGCCGCACCGCAAGGGGCGCCGCCGTCTGCACCGCACGGGCGAGGGTGCTCGACACGAGCCAGTCGACCGGCCTCGAGCGAGCACATCGGCGACCGCCGCCGCGGCCCGCACCCAGCCCGGCTCGATGCCATCCTCGAGCCAACCCATCGTCCGACGCTCCCAGTTCGAGGCCGTGCCGCCGTGGCGGACGGGTCGGTCACCACCCTCGTCGCGACCCTGAGTCGCGACGTGACCGTCGACGAGGTGAACGAGGCGTTCCGGGCCGCCGCCACCGACGGTCCCTTGGCGGGTGTGCTCGTGCACTCCGAAGACCCCATCGTGTCCAGCGATGTCGTGGGGTCGCCGGCGTCATGCATCTTCGACGCGCCGCTCACCCCGGCGATGGGCAAACCCGGTCAAGGTGCTGGGCTGGTACGACAACGAGTGGGGCTACACCAGCCGGCTGGTCGACCTGGTCACGATCATCGGTGGCGCACGCGGGTAGCGGTCGCGACGGCGGAGCGATCACGTGGTGACCGCCCGCCGCCCCGCCGATCACGTTCGGGCGTCGAGCGGGACGACCAGGGCCGGCACCTCGATGTCATGGACGATGCGGGGGGTATGGCTGCCTAACAGTGCGCGCAAAGGTCGCGTCCGGCGGTGCCAACCGACCACGAGCAATGCCGCGGTGCGGTCGACGAGCCTGACCAGGCCGTCGCGCACGCTGATGGGGTCGTAAGCCACCCGGGTGTCAACGGTGCAGCTCGCGTCGGCGGCGCGCGCCGCAAGGTCGGCGACGTAGCCCTCGGGGTCGGCCGGCCCGCGGGCCCGATGGAGGGGCTGGCCCTCACGAAACGACGGGGGCACCGGTTCGGCCACGGTGGCGATGACGAGCCGGTTGCCCAGGCGTGTCGCCCAGCCCCGGGCGATGTCGACAAGGGCGTGGTCAGTGGCGCCGCCGTCGACCGCCACGACGACCGGCGCGTCGCCGGCGCGCGGCGGTCGGGCCTGGGGTCCGACGAGCATCACCGGGTCGGTGACGCGGTCGAGCACCGCGACCGCGGTCGAACCGAGCACCGTCGCGCGGCGATCGCGTCCATGGGTCGCGAGACACGCCAGGCCGGGCCGCTCGCCCCGGGTGGCCGCGACGATCGTGTCACCGACATCGTCGCCCGGGGCGACGTCCCAGCTCCACGCCGCGTGGCGGCGCGTCAGCCCGTCCAGGTAGCGGATGGCGGACGCGGTGTCCCGCGCCCCCGACACGACCTCGATGAGATGGATCTCCGCCCCGAGTGCGTGGGCGGCCCAGATGGCGACCGGCAGGGCCCGTTCGGCGAACGGCGAGCCGTCAACCGGCACCACCACTCGGCCGAAGTCGACCGGGCTAACCGGGCCACCGTCAGTCCGCTCTGCTGGCACGACGTGCAGTCTCGTCCTCGGCTTGAAAGGCCGGCCACGGCGACGGACGCTCGACGTGGGAACACGCCCGCCAGCACGCCCGGCGCCTTCGCCCCGCCTACAGGTGGTCCACCGACGGCGCCCCTTCAAGGCCAGCCTGGCGGTGGTCGGGCGCTTGGCTTGCCGCCATGGCCACCGGCCAGGCCCGACTACGACGGCCGCCCCGCCTTGCCGGCGCCATCGGACGACCGGAACAGAAGCGGCACATCCGAGCAATCCATCTAGGCGCCCATCGTCAGACCGAAGCCCGCCACGCCTCCGCGACAGATCGACGGATCGGCGTGCGGCTCGGCGCTGGAGAACATGTCCCAGAACGCGCGCCCAGAATATGCGCCTTACCCTTGCCGGTCGGTCGTGAGAACTTCTCGGTCAGCTGGCACAGTCAAAGCATCGCTAACTCGGCCGCGCTCGGCAGACTCGCTCGTCCCCCACTGCCCTCCATGTGCCGAAGGGCGTCACGCTCCTGGCGGTATGGGGCGGTGGCTACTCCTTTCGGAACAGATCGGTGACGGTTTCCGGTTCGCCGACGCTCGTAGGTGAGATTGCACGGCGTACGAACTCGACGCCCGCTGGCCATCGAGCGACGTGCTGGTCGCCACTCTTGGCGTAGCGGATGGTGGTCACGTCCGCGATGTCGACGACGAACAAGTGGAAGTAGGGCTCGACCGGTCGCCAGCCCAAGCTCTGTACCGCATCGCAGTAGTGCAGGCGAAGTTCCGGGTCATGGACTGGGACCGCCCGGCCTCGAATCTTGATCTCGCCTTTACGCTCCACGACGATGCCGGCTCGACGCGGCTCGACTACCTGGGCGAGCTCGGCACCGACTTCTGGTAGCTCGGCCGCCGGTGGGGGACCAGGTGACATGCAAGGCGGAAGCGACCGTGTGGGGTCCCCTCGTC
>DASXRJ010000075.1:0-19550 GCA_036506675.1 Nocardioides sp.
GAGTGCCGCACGCACAGCACCGACGTCGGCGCCCTCGGCGACCTCGATCGTGAGGCCGTAGTCCTGGCGCCGGATCCCGGCGGCTTCGACCACCGAGAGGTCGGTAGTGACGGGGTAGGCCATCAGCGTCGGCTCGAACACGCCGACGATCCTGACCTCCTGGGGCGTGCCGGCCCGGAAGTCGAGCGTCATCGAGTCGCCCACCCCGAGTCCCCGGTCGTTTGCCACGTCCTCGTCCACGATCGCCTCATGGCCGTGCAGCTGCCGACGACCCGCGACCATGTCGAGCTCCTGGACCTCGGCGAAGGCGCCGTCGACGGCGCCCACCGGGTCCCCGCCGGTGAGGGAGGAGTCCCTGACGGCCACGTCCTGTTGACGTGAGAGCGCGCCGACGCCGTCCACGGCAGCCATCTCGTCGCCGATCGTGGTCGAGAACGGCTGGTAGGTGGCTCCGATGACCACGAAGTCGCCGGTGAACTCCTCGTTGAAGACGTCGGCGGTCGACTTGCTGAAGGAACCGGCCAGCACGCCCATGGTGGAGACCAGCGCGAGGCCGATCATCAGTGCCGAGGCGGTGGCGCCGGTGCGCCGGGGGTCGCGAATGGCGTTCTCGCTGGCGAGCAGTCCCGGCGTACCGAAGAGGCGACGGAACAGCGCACGGCAGCCGAGCAGCACCGGCTTGCCGATCACCGACGAGATCACCGTCGCCGTGAGGATCCAGACCAGCGCGCCGATGCCGACCCAGATCGCTGCGCTGCTGCCGGCGTGGATCACGCCGTACCCGGCTGCCGCCGCGCCGAGCACCAGGAAGCCGGCACCAACGGTGGTACGCCGACCGAGCGTCGTGTTGTGGGTGAGGACGTCGTCACGCATGGCGGCGACGGGCGGGACCCGTCCGGCCCGGCGAGCCGGCACGTACGCGGCGACCATCGTCACGACCACGCCCACGGCGAAGCTGATCAGGACGGTGCGCGGGGTGAGCACGAGTGCGGAGGAGGAGATGTCGAGACCGAAGATGCGGAAGAGAGCTGCGAGGCCGAGGGCCAGTCCCCAGCCCACGAGCACGCCGACCACGCACGCGAAGAGCGACACCACCAGGGCGTCGAGCAGCACCGACCGGCTCACCTGGCGACGGCTGGCCCCGAGTGCGCGCAGCAGGGCCAGGTCGCGGGTCCGCTGAGCGACGAGGATCGAGAACGTGTTGACGATGATGAAGGCGCCGACGACGACGGCGATGATCGCGAAGACCAGCAGGAACGTGGAGATGAAGCCGACGAACTGGCCGACGGTGTCTTCTGACGCCTTGATGGCGTCGTCTCCGGTGAGTGCCTTGAAGTCCGCGGGGAGCACCTCTCCGGCGGCGTCCGCGAGCTGCCGCTGGGTCACGCCTGGGGCGGCGCTGAGCGAGGCGCCGGTGAAGGCGTCCTGCCCGCCCAGGATCACCTGTTGCGCGCCCGCGGTGCTCATCATGATCAGCGTCGCGCCGGCCGTGCCACCACCGTGGAACTCGGCGGTGCCGACCAGGGTCGCCTGACGGCGCAGCGCGCCGACCGGCGCCACCAGGTTGACCTCGTCGCCCAGCTCGTAGCCGCCGATCTGGGCCGAGCGGGAGTCCAGCGTGACCTCGCCCGGCCGGTCCGGCCACTCGCCGCCGGAGAGGGTCGTGACGGGCTCGCCGAGCACGTTGTCGATGTCGGTGTGGTTGGCGACGATCGTCGGAGCGACCTGGCCGCCGACCAGCTTGCCGTCACTGCCGAGCAGGCTCATCCCCAACCCTTCGACGGTGCCCGCCACCTGCGCGGTCTCCGGGAGGGCGTCGAGGGCTTGGATGTCGGCGGGCGAGAGCACCGAAGCGCTGACACCGCCTGCCTCGTCGTCGAACGGCGAGGAGTCGACCACAAGGACCACCGCGTCGGGAGTCGCACCTTTCACGATGCCGTCGAAGGTCGCTGTCAGGGCGTGGCTGAAGGTCAGCACGCCTGCCAGGAACGCGACGCCGAGCACGATCGCCAGCGTGCTCATGACCAGCCGCACCTTGCGGGCGGCGAGGTTGCGCCAGGTCAGTCGCCACATGTCAGTGGTCTCGGACCGTGGTCTCGAGCTCTGCCACGCCGGCGAGGGCGATCTCCTGCAGGTGCGACATCGTCGCCAGGATGTCGTCCCGGTCCAGCTCGCGATGGTCGTGGACGACGCGGCCGTCGGCGAGGAAGACCACCCGGTCGCAGTACGACGCCGCCACCGGGTCGTGCGTGACCATGACGATGGTCTGGCCGAGCTCGTCGACGCTGCGCCGCAGGAAGGACAGCACCTCCGCGCCGGAGTGGCTGTCGAGGTTGCCCGTGGGCTCGTCGGCGAAAACGATCGAGGGCTTGCTGATCAACGCCCGCGCGCACGCCACGCGTTGCTGCTGGCCGCCGGAGAGCTCGCTGGGCCGGTGGGAGAGGCGGCCGCGCAAGCCGATGGTGTCGACGACCTGGTCGAACCACCCGGCGTCCGGCTTGCGGCCCGACAGCGACAGCGGCAGCAAGATGTTCTCCTCCGCCGTCAGGGTCGGGACCAGGTTGAACGCCTGGAAGACGAAGCCGATCTGCTCGCGCCGCAGCTCGGTCAGCTGTCGGTCCTTGAGCCGGCGCAGCAGCGTGCCGGCAACGACCGCGTCGCCCGCGGTCGGAACGTCGAGGGCCGCCAGACAGTGCATCAAGGTGGACTTGCCGGAGCCGGACGGGCCCATCACTGCAGTGAACTCGCCGGCGTACAGATCGATGCTGACCCCGTCGAGAGCCCGCACCTCCGACCCACCCGAGCCGTAGACCTTCGCCAGGTCCCGGGCGCTCGCGGCGATCGGCCGCACGTCCCTGCCAGTAGGTCCGGTCATCAGGCTCGCCATACCCCCATGGTCGCCGCGGGTGAATGGCGCGAACATCCGTGCTAGCCCCCATTTCCGCGACTCTTTGCCGGTGTTTATGCGTGCCTCTCGGCTTGGCCGCGCGACCATGACGGCCTTCAGCGGTGCTTCAGGTGTGGGCGATCATGATGCAGACATGCGCTTCATCGCCGTGCTCGCCTCGGGCTGCCTGATTGTCAGCGCCTGCTCGGGTGATGACTCAGGCGGCCGACCCGGGCCGGACCTGAGCTCGGGCAGCGGCCCAGGTGTGTCCATCCCGCAGCCGCAGGTACCCTCGGGCGTCTCTGTCGCCCCCGACAGCGAGCGGGTGGACCTCACGGTGCCGAGGTTTTCCCATCCCACAGTCGTGGACAACCCGCTCTTCCCAGTTTCCCGACAAGAGGCTGTCGTCTTCGTCGGACACGTGGACGGGAAGCCGTTCCGCACCGAGGTCACGTTGCTGCCGGGCACCCGGATCATCGACTGGGGAGGCCAACGGATCGAGACGCTGGTGTCGCAGTACACGGCGTACCTCGGCGGACGCATCCAGGAGGTCGCCTACGACCTCTACGCACAGGCCGACGACGGGTCGGTCTGGTACTTCGGCGAGGACGTCGCTGACCTCGAGCGCGGCGCGATCGCGACCAAGGAAGGCACCTGGCTGGCCGGCAAGGACGGGCCGGCGCAGATGATCATGCCGGGGGACCCGCGGGTCGGTGACGTCTACCGCACCGAGAACATCCCCGGTATCGCGTTCGAGCAGGTCACCGTAAAGTCCCGAGGTCAACGACTCAAGGGCCCGCTCGGGCCTGTCTCCGGCATGGTGGGCGAGGAGCTGCACGAAGACGGCACCTCCGAGCGCAAGCAGTTCGCCGCCGGCTACGGCGAGTTCTTCACCGGCGACCAGGGCGATGTCGAGGCGCTCGCGCTCGCGGTTCCGACCGACGCGTCCGAGAAGCCAATGCCGCCAGGTCTCAGCCGTCTGTACGTCGACGCCGCCAACATAGTCCGCTCCGGGCCAACCGCGGGTGCAGTGGGTCGGATGGCCGCGGACTGGTCGGGCGTGCCTCGCCGAGACACACCACGACTCATGATCCCCGTCGTGACCCGCGCGATTGCCGCCGTTCGCGGGGCCCGCGAACCCTCGGTGGCCCGGCAGGCCGCCGTGGACCTGGTCCTGCGGGCACTGGATCTACAACTGCGCTACCGCGACCCGGTCGCGGTGGACCGTGACCGGGTCTCGGTCTGGTGTGACCAGCTGCTGCTCGATGCCCGGCGCCACAACGCTGCGGACGTCGCCAGCGACATCTTCACGCTCTACTACCTGCGTGACCGCGTGCAGGAGTCCCTGAGCGCCACCACGTTGTCGGCCTACAACCACCAGATTGGCGTCCTCCAGGAGGCGGCCTTGGAGCATGACCTGCCCCGCGCGAGGCGAGCCGCCGTCCGTTTACGGACGGCGCTCCACGGCTGATCGCCTGGTGCGGTCGCGCCGGGCGTAGACCGCCATGAGTTCGACCTGACCTTTGTATGCTTCGGTCGCCGCCATGGCGGAACCGGGCGCGCATACTGCGGCGAATTCGGCACGATTCACGGAGGGCGGTCGCATGGTGGATCACGGCGAGTACCTGGCGCGCTGCGTCGAGCTGGCGCGTGAGGCGCTCGACGATGGCGACGATCCTTTCGGGTCCGTGCTCGTGGGCCGCACGGGGCAGGTGTTGGCTGAGTCTCGAAACAGGGAACGGACCCGGGCGGACCCGATCGCCCACCCCGAGTTCGAGCTTGCCCAGTGGGCTTGGCGACACCTCAGTGCTCAAGAGCGCTCGAGCGCAACGATCTACACATCCGGCGAACACTGCCCGATGTGCGCCGCCGCGCACGGATGGGTCGGACTCGGGGCCATCGTCTTCGCGGTCTCAGCTGCTCAACTGTCGGAATGGCGCGCGTCTTGGGGTCTGCCAGCATCTCCGGTCGCTCCCCTGCCACTCTCCGAGGTGCTGCCCGGCACCCACGTCACGGGACCAGTGAGCCCGTACACGGAGATGATGTTCACGGTGCATGAGGAGGCGGCCACCCGGCACGGCTAGGCGCCAGGACGACGGCGCCGAACATGCACGCGCCCAAGCGACGAGCGTCATCCACAGTGACCATCGCGGCGCTAAGACGCGCCAGCCGCTCGGCGGCGTCACGGTGCATCCAGCTGCCCGTGCGCGTTCGGCGTCGGGGCGTCGGTGGGGCTCCATACACTGAGCGCATGGCTGAACCCGAGCAGTTTGTCGAGCGGGACTTGCGTGGCGCGCGGTTCGTCGAGTGCGACCTGTCGGACGTGGTGATGCGCGGTGTCGAGATCGCCGGCATGGACATCGATGCCCCTTGGTTGAGCGACGGCCCAGGGTTGCTGGTGAACGGGGTCGATGTTTCGCCGTTCGTGGAGCAGGAGCTGGATCGCCGCTTTCCTGGCCGCAGCCAGCGACGCGCGGCGACCCCGGCGGGCCTGCGAGAGGCATGGACCGCCGTGAACCGGGTTTGGGACGCGGCGATCGAGCGGGCAGCGGCGCTGCCCGCCGGCTCCGTCGACGTCAGGATCGATGGTGAGTGGTCGTTCGCGGAGACGCTGCGTCACTTGGTGCACGCCACCGACATCTGGTTGGGCAAAGCGGTGTTGGGGCGCACCGAGGCTGACTTCCATCCCCTCGGTGTCGGGTACGGCAGCCGTGCCTCCGAGGTCCGGCCCTTTGACGACGTCCTGGACGCGCGGGCGGACCGGGCCGCGATGGTGCGCAACTTCCTGGCCACCGTCACCGACGAGGTACTCGACGAGGAACGCCGCAATCCCCACAACCCCGCGAACGCCGAGACGGTTCGCCACTGCCTGCACGTGATCCTCAAGGAGAGTTGGGAACACCTGCGATTCGCGCTGCGTGACCTCGATGCGATCGAAACGTCCATCGTCTGAGCGACGCCAGCATGCGACGAAGTGACACTGCCGCTCACGCGGAAAGACGCGGCTATGGATGCGGATCAGACAAGGTAGGAGAGGGCTCCATGCACAGCTCGGCCGGTCTACGGTCGCACCATGGATATCTCTTGCCCACCTGCCGCGATGCTCTTGTCTGCGTAACAGCCGGCGCCTCTCACATCCCGTTTGGCTGGGAGCCTGGCGAGACGAGCTGAGTGTGATCGCGGCGGATAGACCATACTGTGCGCGGCCGGATCACGCGGTGCAGCCGCAAGCACCTCAACGTTCTTCGACTGTGCAGAGGTTGCCGGCGTCGCGTTGCCGGTCGCGTGTTCTTGAGAACAAGAATGGCGCGGCGACGGAGGTGGCGCATGGTGATGACCCGTAACAGCGGTGCTCGTCAACGCCAG
Source organism: Nocardioides sp. (assembly GCA_036506675.1). Classification (GTDB taxonomy): domain Bacteria; phylum Actinomycetota; class Actinomycetes; order Propionibacteriales; family Nocardioidaceae; genus Nocardioides. The sequence continues at coordinate 6,254 of DASXRJ010000075.1, forward strand.
TGTCCTACTTTGGCCTGACGAGCGTTCGGCTCACTCGGCGCCGGCGTAAGTTCCGTCCCGCATGATCTTCCCCATCGGGTCAGCGAGCGCCGCCTCCGGGCCGGTCACTTTCATTGTGAGCTTCCCGCCGGTGCGCTTCCATCGGATGACGGTCTCCCCGCAGCACGGCTCGCTGAGGATCAGGCGTCCCCTGTTGTCGTAGGAGAGCGTGCCGCTCGATCCGGGTGTGAGCGTGGATTCCGAGAAGCCCCAGAACTGAGTCCACGAGTCGCCCTCGAACCTGTAGGTGACAATCGCGTGCTCTCGCGGCCAGGTTCGGTAGTCGAAGTCGGCGGGAGACAGGCCGGCCTTCTTGATGTCGTCGCGGGTCACCTCTTTGCGGTAAGCCCCCTCGGGGATCGTCGGGCCGTCGTATGTCGCTTGCGTGCCCTCCGACGACGTTGACTCGGTTGCAGAAGCGGGCGGCGTGCTCTGGTCCGCGACGCCTCTGCTGGTGTCGTCGCTGCTGCAGGCGGCCAGCGAAGCCGTGATCGCGGTGAGGGCGATGACGATGAGGGTCTTCATGGTGATTCCATTCGGGAGTGAGCGCGTCACGGGAAGTGGAGGCGTTGCTGGTTCAGGCAGTCGGTGTCTGCGGGTGGCCGGGTCATGTCGCCGGCGAGCCAGCTGGTGCGGATCTCACGCATGCACTGCTGGCCGAGGACGTTGTGGGCGCCGGCCTGCGTCACGAGGTAGAACGCGTCCGGGATGGCGGGGGCGAGAGCGGCTTTGGTGTCGGCAGTCGTGGTGAAGCCGTCGTACCTGCCGAGCAGCACCAACGTCGGCACGTTGACCACCTCGTCGGTGAAGGCGTCGCCGGCCGGCGTTCCCCACGCGGTGCAGACATCAGTCCAGACTGGATTGTGGGTCATGGCCGGGCAGTTGTAGCTGAGCGCGGCACCGTAGGTGAGTGCGCCGAACTGACATTTGGGCAGGTATCCGGCGCAGTACGGTGAGGTCCTGGCCAGGTCGTACGCGTACTCATCGAGCAACCCGTTGGTGTTGTCGGCCGCGGCGTCTGAGATCAGCGACGGGATCAGGCCGGCGCCGCCCTGACTGCGGCCGCTCAGCCAGATGATGGCGCGCCGGAGCAGGGTGTCGTCGATCTGCACGCGGGTTGTTCCCGATGCGTAGAGCGGGTGTGAGCGCAGTGACTGCAGTGCCGACGACCACGTCACCTTGCCGTCGCCGTACTTCCTCTTGCACCCGCGATCGGCCGCACAGTCCTGGGCCACCGCCGCGATCATCGCGTCGCTGCGCTTGACCAACGACGGGTCGGTGAACAGCGGCGTGTCGAGCACCATCGCCTCGAGGTCCTCGGGGTGCTGCTGCGCCCAGGCGACGCCAACCGTCCCCGTGGTGCCGGTCGAGAGGGCGACCACCTTCGGCGTGCCAAGCGCGGTGACCACTTGGTGCAGGGCGGTGGCTGCGCGCGCGACCGAGACGTCGTTGGGGTGGGCGCCGGCGGCCGTGAGCCGGTCCTTGCAGCCGGAGACGGCGGCCACCACGCCGCGGAGTGCGCCGGCCGGGTCGGAGGCCGCGGGGGCGGAGAGGGCACTTACTTCCGGGCAGTCTAGGAGCGGCGTCGAGTGTGCCGTGCCGGGCAGGTCGGTGATGAGCGCGACCCGACCTGTGCGCTGGGCGATCGGGGCGAGCCCGCCGTAGTCGGGGGTTGTGCCGAGGTCGGTGCCGAGAACCACGATGGGGTTCGCGGCCGAGGGGGATGGCGGCTCGACGCGGAGCACGAAGATCGTGGAGCCGTCGGGGAGGTCGACCACCGTGCACGAGTGCTGGTCCAGCACCGCTGCCTCCACGTCGTCGGGGCACTCGATATGCCGGAGCTTGGTGACAGCATGCTTCTGGTTCTCAGACGAGTCGCTGGTGCACGCGGCGAGCCCGGACACGGTGACCACCAAGATGAGGGCGAGCGCTGCGATCCGCTTCATACCCCTCACACTCGCCGGCGGTGCGCGCGGTTACAGGCGATTGCTAGGATCCGCGGACCCAGGTGCCGATGAGCAGCTCTTGGCGCACCTCGCAGTCGTCCTCGACGACGTCGAGGTAGAGCAGCCCAGCGTCGACCGTCCAGCGATAGGCGCCGACCTGGGCGGCGTCGCACGCACCATTGACGAAGATGTTGACGCGCACCTGGTCGCCCCTCACCGCGTACGACGCCCCGTCGGTCACCGAGGTCGCCGGCCGGTCGGGCGGACCCTCGATCGCGAGCAAGGGCGCCTCCTCGAACGACAGCGTCCACGCACCGTCCCCGACAGTGCCTTCGGTGACCGTTCGGGTCCAGGAGCCAGACAAGGACGCGTGCGGCTGGTCGACAGCAGGGGGAGTCGGCGACGACTGCCATTGGAGCACTCCGCCGATGCCGGTGACCACAAGGATTGCGGCGGTTGCCACCAGACCGGTCCGGCGACGCCGGGTGCGCTGCGCCGAGCGCGCCAGCACAGCGTGGTACCGGCTCTCGACCGGGAAGTCGTCGGCACGGCGCAGCTCGGTGCGCAGTAGCCGGTCAAGCCGGTCAGGCGAGCTCATCGGAGGTCTCCTCGTCGAGAAGTCGGGCCAGGGCCTGGCGCGCGCGGTGCAGCGCGACCTTGGCCGCGCCGGGGGTCATGTCGACGAGTTCGGCCGCGTCGCTCAGCGGCCGGTCCTCGTAGTAGTAGAGGACGACGAGCATCCGCTGTCTGACAGGCAGCGTGCGCAGCGCATCGCCGACGCGCGTGTCGGGCACCACGGGCGCGGCGACGTCGCGCGCACCGAGGTCGGCCCGGCGCTCCCGCTGATACCGCTTGCCCTCACGGGTCGCAAGACTGGTTGCTTGGTTGAGCGCGACCCGCCGCACCCAGGCATCAGGCCGCTCGTACCGCGAGACCTTGGCCCAGTGCTGGTGGAGCCGGGCGAAGGCCTCCTGTGCGACGTCCTCGGCGTCCTCGCGCCGTACCAAGTGCGACAGGGACCGGACGACGCGGGGGTACTCGGCCGCGAAGAACCAGGCGAACGCCTCGGCGCCCGCGTCTGCACGATCGCGGCTCCTCACAGGAGACACACTCGCCCAGGCGCATCGTGGTTACATGACCAGTCCGGAGGTCTTTCCGGGACTCCTTGGCTTTCCGTGGGTCCGCGCGGGTGGTCTGGCGGCCGGATTGGCTGCAGTTGAGCGTGATCGGCTGTCCTGAGGGGTGATGTAAGGACGCGCACGTGCTGGCTCGTAGGCCTCGGAGCGACCAAGCAACCGATACCGCAAGCGAGCCTCACGTGCGCGTCACTACTCCATTTTCCCACAGGATTTAGCCCACGTTACTCTCGCGGATCCTCCGGAGTGTTCGGGACCAATGAGTAGGTGTCGCCCTGGAACATCCGGGCACGGTGGGAGGGTCTCGCCGCGGCCACGCACCCAAACCGGGTGCGGTGAGGCAGCCATGATGGGGAGGAACGTCAACGGAGTCCGCTGGGCTGGGGACGCTAAGTCGGGAGATCAGGCGCGGACGGGGTGTTGAAGAGTCCTGATGCGTGCGCCGTCATGAGCGGGATCGGGCGGCCGAGAAGGCGGCGTACTCGCTCGGGCTATCGGCCAGCTTGAGGCGCGACGCGGCGTCCACGGCGCGGAGCTCGTCGAGTCCGACGTGGCCCACTCGGTCGCCAACCAGTCGGCGTCAGCCGATCCGTTCGGTCAGCGAGACGACGACTCCCTCCGGCCCGCGCACATGGGCCATCCGCCAGGTGTTCTCGTGCTGACCGATCCCGCCGACCAGTCCGTATCCGTTCGCAGCCAGGCCGTCGACGGCCCCCTGGAGGTCGTCGACCTCGAAACAGATGCTGCGCAGACCCAGCTCGGTGGCCATTGCGGTGGGCGATCCGGGCTCGTGGTCGGGCCTGACGAAGCTCGCGAGCTCGACCCCCGTTCCTCCGCCGGGCGGCCGGAGCATGACGATCTCGGTCCGCGAGTCCGGGATTCCGATGACCGTGTCGATGAACTCGCCCTCCACGAACGGGCGGCCCTCGAAGTCTTGAAATCATCCGGACCTGTTCAGTCACCTTTCGATCCCCGGGTCCCGGGTGATCCTTTCGGACCCCATGGGGGGTCATTTGTGTCTGGCGTGGATTCTCACGCGACCCCGATGCTTGGCAGGACCAAGGCCGGAGCCACGCAGGAGTCGCGCGACTGCTGAGGGCTGATCGGCAACACGATCCCAGGGGGCACCTACATGAAGAGACTTTTCGTTGGACTAGTTGCGGTTCTGATGGTGGTCTTGTCCGCCACCTCTGCCAACGCCTACGCAAACAGCGTCACCTACTCCGGCCAGGGCCTGGTCGCTGACGGCGCCGGAGGCTATGACCTCAAGTCCGAGATCTGCGGCGTCGAGAACGGCGCGGAGGTCGATGGTCCGTATCTGCTCTGGGTGCTGACCGCCAACGGCGCCAGCAACGCCGACATCACCGGCCCGTGGGGAACTGCCTCGATGACCAAGTCCGGCGGCGGCGCCTTCAAGTACGTCAGCGCCGCGTATCCACTGAGCGACCTGATCGGGGCCGTGACCGCCACCTACGACGGGACGGCAAAGAACGTGCAGCTCGTGATCAGTCACGGCTGCGAATCCACCTACAGCTCCTAGTGCTCACCCGCTGGCCGGAGGAACACGACCGACGGTTGGTGAACTGCTGAGTGGGGTCCCCGTGCGGTGGGATCCCACTCAGTGCCGCGTCCTGTGGTCGTCGGCCACGGAAGCGGTAGTTTGCAGCGGTGGTCAGCCGAGTGTGCGTCGTGGACCACCACGACTCCTACACCTGGAACCTCGTGCACCTCATCGCGGGGGTGACCGGGTCGCTGCCGACCGTCGTACAACATGACGAGACGACCGCGGAGTTCGTGCTCGGCTTCGACCACGTCGTACTCTCGCCGGGGCCGGGGCACCCGGCCGACCCGCACGACTTCTCGGTCGGCAACACCATCCTGCTCGAGGGCGACCGGCCGGTGCTGGGCGTCTGCCTCGGCATGCAGGGCCTGGTCACCGCGTACGGCGGTCGCGTGGAGCGCGACGTACCGGCGCACGGCGAGGTCGCCCGGATCAGCCACGACGGGCGCGGCGTCTTCCGCGGGCTGCCGCAGGACTTCGCGGCGGTCCGCTACCACTCCCTGCAGGCGACCAAGCTGCCCGACTGTCTGGAGTCGACCGCGACGTGCTCGCGGGACGACGAGCCTCCGGCGGTGATGGGCGTGCGGCACGTGTCGAAGCCGCTGGAGGGCGTGCAGTTCCACCCCGAGTCGATCCTGTCCGAGCACGGCGCGGCGATGATCCGGAACTTCCTCTCATGAGCGTGCAGGAGCGGTTCCTGGAGGTGGCGGCGGCGTACGACCGCTGCTTCTGGCTGGACGGCGGCGGCGGGCTCGACTGGTCCGGCCGGCGGTCGCTGATCGGCTGGCTCGACGAGGACGACGTGTCGCTGGTGCTGGCCGGAGGAGAGGTACGACGCCGCGCCGGTGGCCGGGAGACCGTCGTCGGCACCGACATCTTCGCGGCGCTGGAGGCCGAGCTGGCCGGGGACGGACCGGAGATCCACTGGGTCGGCTACTTCGGGTACGCCGCCCGCTCGGACCTGCCCGCGCGCGACTCCGACGACGGCGTGCCCACCGCGGTGTGGATGCGGGCCCGGCGGGTCGAGGTCGAGCACCATCCGCCGGCCCACCCGCGCCCCGTGCCTCGTCCCGACGCCGGCTCGAGGATGCCGGACGCCCCCTACCGGACCGCCTTCGAGCGGGTCCAGGAGGAGCTGCACGCCGGCAACTCCTACGAGGTCAACCTGACCTACCGGGTCGACGTGGAGAGCGAGCTCGACCCCGCGGCGGCGTACCTCCGGCTGCGCGAGCTCAACCCCGCGCCGTACGCCGGATATCTGCAGCACGGGCGGGGTGCCGAGCGGATCCGGCTGCTCAGCTCCTCGCCCGAGCGGTACGCCGCGATCGACCGGCACCGGGTGCTCGAGACCAAGCCGATCAAGGGCACCACCCCGCGGGCGCTCGACCCGGCCGAGGACGAGCGGCTGCGGGCGTTCCTGGTCACCGACCCGAAGATGCGGGCCGAGAACCTGATGATCGTCGACCTGCTCCGCAACGACCTCGCGATGGTCTGCGAGCCGGGGTCGGTGGAGGTGCCGGGGCTGATGCAGGTGGAGTCGTACGAGACCGTCCACCAGCTCGTGTCCACCGTGCGCGGCCGCCTCAACGCGGACGTCTCGACGATCGGCGCGCTCCGCTCGCTCTTTCCGGCCGGCTCGATGACCGGCGCCCCCAAGCTGCGCACGATGGAGATCATCGGCGCCGTCGAGTCGTCGCCGCGGGGCGTCTACTCGGGCGCGTTCGGGTGGATCTCCGGCGACGGCCGAGCCGACCTCGGCGTCGTGATCCGGTCGCTGGTGGCGACACCCCGCCGGGGGTCCGGCTGGCGCTACCGGCTCGGCACCGGCGGCGGCATCACGGTCCGCTCCGACGTGGCCGAGGAGTACGCCGAGTCGCGCTGGAAGGCCGACCGGCTGCTCCGGGTCTTCGAGGACGCCGACTAGACGCGTCGGATCGAGAGCGAGCCAGCCCGGCGGCGAGGATGATGGCCATATGACTGAAGCCATCGCCGTGTCGGGGTTGGTCAAGAACTTCGGCAGGGTCCGGGCCCTCGACGGGCTGGACCTGACCGTCGAGACCGGTGAGGTTCACGGGTTCCTGGGCCCCAACGGCTCGGGCAAGTCCACCACGATCCGGGTGCTGCTCGGGATGGTGCGCGCCGACGGAGGCGACGTGCGGCTGCTGGGCGGCGACCCGTGGGCCGACGCGACCGAGCTGCACCGCCGGCTGGCCTACGTCCCGGGCGACGTCAACCTGTGGCCGCAGCTGACCGGGGGAGAGACCATCGACATGCTCGGCCGGCTGCGTGGCGGGATCAACCGGCAGCGTCGTACCGACCTGCTCGAGCGGTTCGATCTCGACCCGACCAAGAAGGGGCGTGCCTACTCGAAGGGCAACCGGCAGAAAGTGGCACTCGTCGCCGCCCTGGCCAGCGACGTCGAGATGCTCGTCCTCGACGAGCCGACGGCGGGGCTCGACCCGTTGATGGAGGAGACCTTCCGCGGCGTCATCGACGACGAACGCGACCGCGGGCGCACGGTGCTCCTGTCGAGCCACATCCTGTCCGAGGTCGAGGCGTTGTGTGAGCGGGTCACGATCATCCGCAAGGGGAAGGCGGTCGAGACGGGATCCCTCAGCCAGTTGCGTCACCTGACCGAGACGCTGGTGGATGCGACGCTCAGCGGGCCGCTGCCCGACCTTGAGGTGTTCTCCGGCATCCGCGACCTGGAGATCGACGGGAACCGGGTCCGGTGCCTGGTCCCCACCCAGGACCTGGGGCGCCTGCTCGCCGTACTCGCGCCGGTCGGCATCGAGACACTCGTCAGCCAGCCGCCCACCCTCGAGCAGCTGTTCCTGCGCCACTATGACGGCTTCCACGGCGACGAGCGGGCCGCGGCAGAGGAGGTCACGTCGTGAAGGGCCTCGCCGGCACCCGGACGTTGACCGCGCTCGCGCTGCGCCGTGACCGGATCATGCTGCCGGCCTGGATCGCCGTCTTCGCCCTGGTCGGCGGAATGTCCGCAGCGGCGGGCAAGAGCCTCTATGTGAGCCAGGCAGACCTCGAGACGGCCGGGAACGTCTGGAACAGCTCCACGGCGCTGGTGGCGATGTACGGCCGGGTGTACGACGTCACCTCGCTCGGCGCGGTGTCGCTGATCAAGCTCACCGGGATGGGCGCGGTCTGGGTCGCCCTGCTCACCTCGATGCTGGTGATCCGGCACACCAGGGCCGACGAGGAGGTCGGCCGTTCCGAGCTCGCCGCGGGTGGGGTCGTCGGCCGCTACGCACCCCTCACCAGCGCGTTGATCATCGGAGTCGGGACGTCGGTGGTGCTGAGCGCGGCGACGTCGCTCGCGATCGCCGCCGGCGGGCTGCCGGTCGCCGGCTCCGCGTCCCTCGGCGCTGCCTGGGCCGGCGCGGGCATCGCGTTCGCCGCGGTTGCCGCGGTGGCCGCCCAGCTGACCACCGGCGCACGCGCCGCCCGGGGGCTCGCCTCGACCGCGCTGGCGGTGGCGTTCGTCATCCGTGCGGTCGGCGACACGGCCGGGCCGGACGGGCCGCGCTGGATCTCCTGGTTCTCCCCTGTCGGGTGGGCTCAGCAGATCCGGCCGTTCGCCGGCGACCGGCCGTGGCCGCTCGCCCTGACGCTGGTCTTCACTCTGGTGATGGCGGGCGTCGCCGTACGCCTGCTGAACCGCCGCGACCTGGGCGCGGGTCTGCTGGCCGACCGTGCCGGACCGGCCGACGCCGGGCGCCTGCTCGGCTCCCCGCTGGGACTCGCGTGGCGGCTACAGCGGCTGGCGCTGCTCGGGTGGACCGTCGGCTTCGTCGTACTCGGCTTCCTGATCGGCAGCATCGCGACCACCATCGTCGACCTGCTGGACAACCCGCGCATCGCCCACATGATGAAGCTGCTCGGTGGGGTGGACCGGCTGACCGACGCGTTCTTGTCCGCCGAGCTCGGCTTCGCCGCCATCTTCGCGTCTGCGTTCGGGATCAGTGCGGCGATGCGGATGAGCGGTGAGGAGGCCCAGGGCCGGGCCGAGTCGGTCCTGGCCACCGCCAGCGGCCGGGTCGCCTGGGCGGCCGCGCACATGGCCGTCGCGCTCTTCGGCACCGTTGTCCTGGTAGCGACGGTGGGTCTCTCGGCCGGTGTCGGGTACGCCGTCGTCGCCGGCGACACCGGCCTGGTCGGCGAGACCTTCGGGGCGGCCCTCGTGCGACTGCCCGCGGTGTGGGTGCTCACCACGCTGGTCATCGCGCTCTACGGCCTGGGCCGCCGGCTGACCGTGGTCGCCTGGGTAGCGCTGGTCGGCTTCATCGTCATCGGTGAGTTCGGACCCCTGATGGACCTGCCCCGCTGGACGCTCGACCTGTCGCCGTACACGCATGTGCCGTCGCTTCCCGGCGGCGATCTCGAGGTGGCGCCGCTGCTGTGGCTGACCGGTGTCGCAGCGGCCCTGCTGATCATCGGGCTGGCCGGCTTCCGCCGCCGCGACCTGCAGCCGGACTGAGCCGTCGGCGGCGTACCGCCTGAATTCAGCCGGGGGCAACGTCGCCGATACCAGGCTGACGCCGCGCCGAGGGGGGCCTGACACCGGCCGCCCCTAGACCTGGGGCATGACCGCCCGCACCGCGTCATCGCGTCTGGTTCGCTCGCTGTTTCTGCTGCTCGGCCTGTCCCTGGCCGGAACCGTGCAGACCCTGCCGACCGCCGTACCTATGGGGAGCGCGCCACCTTCGTGAGCCAGCGGGTGCTGACCGGCTACTACAGCGACCACCGCCCCATCGTGGCCCGGATCGCCCTGCGGTGAGCGGCTCTGGGGTGCTACTCGGCGTCCGAGCCGAAGGTGATGTTGACCGTCTCCTCCTCGCCGTCCCGGATGAGTACGACGTCCGCCGACTCGTCGGGTCGGAAGCTGTAGACGGCGGCGAGCAGGCCGTACCAGCTGCCCACGTGGACGTCGCCGATGCTCGTGATGACGTCGCCCGCCTCGATGCCGGCGTCGGCCGCGGGGCTGCCCTCCTCGACCTCGGTGACGTCGGCACCTCCGGAGACCAGCGGGCCGAACTCGGCGTCCTCGCCGGCGACTCCCAGCCGCGCGTGGGTCGGGGTCTCGCCGGCCCGGAGCTGCTCGATGATCGGCATCGCGTCGGAGATCGGGATGGCGTAGCCGATGCCGACGTTGCCGCTGTCACCCGTGCCGCCATCGGCGCCCCGGGCGAGCTGGATGACGGAGTTGACGCCGATCTGCTGACCGGCCATGTTGACCAGCGCGCCGCCGGAGTTGCCGGGGTTGATGGAGGCGTCGGTCTGGATGGCGCCGTACACGGAAGCCTGGTTGGGGTCGGACTCCAAGGGGAGTACCAGCGGCCGGTGCAGGGCGCTCACGATGCCGGCGGTGACGGTCGCCTCGAGGCCGTACGGCGATCCCACGGCGACGACCGCCTGGCCGACCTCGGTGGCGTCGGAGTCGCCGATCTGGATGGGCGGGAGGTCGCTCTTGTCCGCGACCTTGATCAGTGCGAGGTCGGTGGCCGGGTCGCGGCCGATCAGCTCGGCCTCGGCGTTGGTTCCGTCGTTGAACGACACGGTCAGCGTGGCGCCCTCGGTGTCGGCGATCTCGACGACGTGGTTGTTGGTGAGGATCTCGCCGTCCTCGGTCAGGATCGAACCGGAGCCGGTGCCGCCGGACCCGTTGTCGAGGGCCGCGGTGATCTTGACGACCGACGGGAGCACCGCCTTGGCCACCGAGTTGACCGACACGATGTCGAGCGGGTTGAGCTGGGAGGTGTCGATCGTCCCGCCGTCCTCGGTCTTGACGGTGGTGTCGTCCGAGCCGGCGAGCTTCTCGTAGCCCACCGCTCCACCGACCCCGGCCAGGCCGCCGATGACGAGAGCGCCCACCAGCACCCCGGCGCCGAGGCCGCTGCGGCGCGGTGCCGGCGGGGCCGGCGGGGCCGGCGGCGAGGGCCGGTAGCTCGGCGGCGAGGTCGGCAGCTGCATCGTGTGCTCGGGCCGGCCCGCACGGATGTTGGTGCGGGGGCCGGGCGTCTGGCCGTCGTACGGGTTCTGGGAGGGCGGGGTCGGCGGCTGAGTCATGCCGGACATCATGCCGTGCGGGTACGACGTCGAAACCTCACGGTCGCCCCGTGTCGGGGCGTGTGGAGCTGGTCGATCTGGGGCCGGCGTTTTCGGGTGCAGGTGACAGGTGGCCCGGAGATCCCGGCTGACACTGAGATCCCGGCTGACACTGAGATCACGGGTGACGCTGAGATGAGGCGACCCGCCTCCGGGCCGGGCGTCACCGGTCGACCAGTAGGTGACGACGGGCAATCGCCCCCAAGTGTTGCCGACACTCGTAGGCGATCGCCCAGCATCATCAAGCGCTCACGAGGTCGCTCCTCAGCGAGGCCGCTCGTCGGGGTCAAGTTTCCGCAGCCACCGGGCACGCCCCCCGACGAACTTCCGACGAACTTCCGACGAGCTTCCGACGAACTTCCGGCGAAGACCGCTAGCTCGGGCTGCCGGGCAGCCGGATCGTGAACAGCGCGCCGCCCTCGGGGCCGGTCGCCGCGCGGGTGGTGCCGCCGTGCCGCTCGGCCACCTGCCGGACGATCGACAGCCCGAGCCCGGAGCCGGGCATGCCGCGCGACTCGGTGGACCGGTAGAAGCGGTCGAAGATGTGCGGCAGGTCCTGCTCGGAGATGCCGGGTCCCTGGTCGGCGACGGAGAGTACGCCGTCGCTCAGCCGCACCGTCACGCGTCCGCCCGGGGGGCTCCACTTGGCCGCGTTGTCGAGCAGGTTGGTGACCGCGCGCTCGAGCGCCAACGACTCGCCCTCGACGACCCACCGGTGCAGGCGGGCCACGAACTCGACCGACGGCGCCCGCAGCCGCACTCTCGCCAGAGCCCGCTCCACCACCTCGGCCAGGTCGAGGTGCTCGACGATGACGGTGACCGGCTCGTCGCGGGCAAGCTCGATGAGGTCGCCGATCAGGGTCGTGAGCTCCTCGATCTGGGCGCGTACGTCGTCGAGCAGCTCGGTGCGGGCCTCGGCCGGGAGCCGGTCGACGTCGGCGCTGTCGGCCTGGGAGAGCAGGTCGAGGTTGGTGCGCAGCGAGGTGAGCGGCGTACGCAGCTCGTGGCCGGCGTCCGCGACCAGCTGGCGCTGCCGGTGCCGGGCCGCGGAGATGCCGACCAGCAGGGTGTTGAAGGCGCCGGCCAGCCGGGCGATCTCGTCGTCGCCCTCGATGGCGAGCGGGGTGAGGTCCTCGGTGAGGGCGATCTTCTCGACGCTCGCGGTGAGGCGGCGTACCGGTCGTAGGCCGTTGCGCGCGACCGCCCAGCCGGCCAGGCCGGCCGCGATCACGCCGGCGCCGCCGAACAGCAGCATCACCAGGCCCAGCTTGGCCAGCACGGAGTCCTGCGGTCCGAGCGACTGGGCCAGCACCAGTGCGCCACCGTCCGTGGGCACGGTGACGACCCGGTAGCGGATCGTGTCGGCCCGGATGGTGCGCACGGCCTGGTCGAGGTCGCCGTGGGCCACGTCGAGCTCGGGCGTGCCCAGGTTGAGGGTCGGGCCGCGGTCGACCGACTTCGCGTTGCCGGCCGCGTCGATGAAGATGATCCGGATGTCGCCGGCGCCCAGTGCCGCGGAGTTGACCTGCTGGCTGGTGAGGATCTGGAGTACGTCGCTGCGCGCGGCCGCGTGGGCCCGGTCGAGCAGAGACTGGTCGAGGGAGGCCTGCATCTGCACCCGCGCGGTGACGTAGGCGCCGAGCGCGACGAAGGCGACCGCCACGCCCACGGCCATTGTGGTGAGCAGGGTGACCCGGCTGGCCAGGGACCGGCGGTAGTGCCAGCTCCTGTCCCAGGGCGGCAGGCTCATGACTCCTTGAGCACGTAGCCGACGCCACGCACGGTGTGGATCAGCCGGGGCTCGCCTTCGGCCTCGGTCTTGCGGCGCAGGTAGCCGACGTACACCTCGAGCGAGTTGGCCGTCGTCGGGAAGTCGTAGCCCCAGACCTCCTCGAGGATGAAGCTCCGCTCGAGCACCCGCCGCGGCCGGCGCAGGAACATCTCCAGCAGCGTGAACTCGGTCCGGGTCAGCTCGATCCGTCGCCCGCCGCGGTGGACGTCGCGGGTGGCGAGGTCGAGGGTCAGGTCGGAGAAGGACAGCGTCTCGTCGGCATCGTCGTCGTGGGGTACGACGCGACGAAGCAGCGCTCGCAGCCGGGCCAGCAGCTCCTGCAGGGCGAACGGCTTGGTGAGGTAGTCGTCGGCCCCGGCGTCGAGCCCCTCGACCCGGTCGCCGACGGCGTCGCGTGCGGTGAGCACCAGGATGGGTACGTCGTTGCCGGCCGACCTCAGCGCCTTGGTGGTCTCGATGCCGTCGAGGCGGGGCATCATCACGTCCATGATCACGACGTCGGGGTCGGCGGTGCCGATGCCCGCGAGTGCCTGGGCGCCGTCCTCGGCCAGCGCGACGTCGTACCCGTTGAACTCCAGCGACCTGCGCAGCGACTCACGCACCGCCCGGTCGTCATCGACGACCAGCACCCGCGGCCGGACTGCAGAATCCACGCTCCTACTCTGCCATCCGGCCCTGAACATGACCTGAGAACTCGCCG
>DASXRJ010000076.1:0-2631 GCA_036506675.1 Nocardioides sp.
CCGGCCGCCGACCACGACCATGGGGGAGCCGGCGAACCTGGCCTGGGCGATCGCACTCACGGCGTTGGTGACGCCGGGGCCGGCGGTCAGTGCGGCGAGACCCGGCGTACGCGTGAGCTTGCCGGTCGCCTCCGCTGCGAAGGCGGCGGTCTGCTCGTGGCGTACGTCGACCAGCCGCATCGGCGGATCGGCGGTGACGGCACCGTCGTACATGGGGAAGACGTGGGCACCGGACAGCGTGAACATCGTCTGTACGCCGTAGCCGCGGGCCACCTCGACGGCGAGCCGTCCGGCGTGCTGAGTGGCGGGCTCGGCGGCGGGGTCGGAGGCGGTCTCGGAGGCGGGCTGGGAGCTCATTCCGGAACCCTAGCCGCTGCGCTCGGCCCGAGGGAGGCGCTAGCTGTTGAGCTGGGTCAGGAAGTGCGGGTTGGTCCGCTTGAGGGCCTGGACGAGCACCAGCAGCAGGTCGGCGCGCACCGCCGGCGGGTTGGGCGCCAGCGCGAGCTGGAGGTAGAGCGAGCGCAGGAACATCTCGGCGTTGCCGGTGCGCAGGAACGGGTCCCGGTCCTCCCGGGTGTGCGCGGTCGCGCCGGCGGCCAGCCGCGCGATCCACGGGTCGAGGACGTTCTGCGGCACCAGGTTGCGGCGCAGCACGGTCATGGTCGCCTTGGCGACGCGGTCGGGCTCACCGGAGGTGAAGAGATGGTCGACCGGCATCAGCACCCGGTCCGCGAGTACGTCGAGCAGCACCGTCAGCTCGGTCTTCCCGAAGTGCACCGACTCGGCCAGCGCGGCGATCGCGTCGGCACCGTGGGCGACGGTGTGCGCCCAGCCCTTGCCGACGACCCAGCCCCGGGTGTCCTTCTCGCGGACGTACCAGGCGGCCACCCGGTCGCCCCACTCGAGGATCTTGACGTTGGGCAGCCGGTTCTCGAGGTTGTCGCGGCGGATGCACTCGGCCAGCACCAGCACCGAGTAGCTGCGCCGGAAGACGCCGTCGTCGCCGGCACGGCCGAGCCCCCGCTCGATGCCGGAGACCATGCCGTCGCCGAGCCCGGAGAGCAGGTCGTCGAAGACGCCGCGGCTGATCCAGGTGGACAGAGTCGGGTAGGCGATGCCGGCGCGCAGCTCGGGGTCGGGTGAGCCCAGCATCATGGTGAGCTCGGCGGTCATGTCGTCCAGGGGCCGGTTGACCGGGACCTTCAGTCCATCGGCCAGGACCTGTTGCCAGAAAGCCGACGCCGATGCCATGCCCTCATCCTGCCAGTCGCCCGGCAGCGATTCATGGGCGGTCCTGCCTCGTGTCGCCAGTCAGTCACGAGTGGCCATCTCCGGAAGTTTGTCGTGTGTCCCGCGCCCCGGGCACGCACCTCGCTGCGTTGTCGGAGACTCGACGGGCCTCCGGTCCGCCTTCGCTCCTCCGCCTTGCGAGGCACGCACCCGGAGCACGGGCCACCCCCGACCTACTTCCGGAGATGGCCACTAGGGTGATCCCGTGCCGTCCCTGATCGAACTGGTGCGCGCCCACACCGACCTCGACGACGAGGACCTGGCGTGGATCCACCTGCTGCTCGCGGACTGGCAGATCATCGCCGACCTGTCCTTCGCCGACCTCGTGCTCTGGCTCCCCGACCGGGAGGGCAAGGGGTTCTGGGCGGGCGCGCAGATGCGCCCCACGACCGGCCCCACGGCGTACGTCGACGACGTGGTCGGCACCTTCGTCCCCACCGGTCGACGGGCGATGCTCGACGCGGCGTGGAACCAGGGCCGGCTGGTCCGTGAGGGCGACCCGGAGTGGCGCGACGACGTACCGGTGCGGGTGGAGACGATCCCGGTACGCCGCGGCGACCGGGTGATCGCGGTGGTGGCTCGCAACACCAACCTGCTCGGGGTACGCACTCCGAGCCGGCTGGAGCTGTCCTACCTGCAGACCGCCAGCGACCTGACGCAGATGATCGCGCACGGGTACTTCCCGGCCCCCGGGCAGCGCTCCGACCACGCCGACTCTCCGCGGGTCGGTGACGGCTTCGTCCGCGTCGACGCAGCCGGCCGGGTCACCTACGCGAGTCCCAACGCGCTGTCGCTGTTCCGCCGGCTGGGTCACGGCGCCGACCTGACCGGCCTCAACCTCGCCGAGCTCACCCGCGAGCTGGTGCCACCGCGGCGGCGCCCGGACGAGGAGACACTGAGCGCCGTACTCGGCGGGCGGATGCACCGCGACACCGAGATCCAGACAGACAACGTGGCGCTGATCCTGCGCTCGATCCCGCTCCGGCCGCAGGGCGACCACCTCGGCGCCCTGATCCTGCTGCGCGACGTGACCGACCTGCGCCGCCGCGACCGCGAGCTGGTCACCAAGGACGCCACCATCCGCGAGATCCACCACCGGGTGAAGAACAACCTGCAGACCGTGGCCGCGCTGCTGCGGCTTCAGGCCAGGCGCACCAACAACGCCGAAGGCCGCGAGGCGTTGATCGAATCCGTGCGGCGGGTGTCATCGATTGCGCTTGTGCATGACGCGCTGTCGATGTCGGTGGACGAGGAGGTCAACCTCGACGAGGTGGTCGACCGGATCCTGCCGATCATGAATGACGTTGCGACAGTGGACACCCCGATCCGCATCAACCGCGT
>DASXRJ010000077.1:0-11541 GCA_036506675.1 Nocardioides sp.
TCTGGACCCGGTCGGCGTCGCCAGTGCGGCCTCCAGTGACGAGTCCGGAGACGAGTCCACCGACGAGCTCAGCGACGATCTCGACGACGATCCGTCGGCCGGGCCGGCCGTCGAGGAGCCGGGCGAGCCGTCAGTCGAGCAGTCGGTCGAGGGTGGCGAGGACTCCGTCGCGCCCGACTCGGATTTCCCGACGCAGGAGATCTCCGCTGAGTCGATGGGCGGCGACGACGCGAGCTAGGCGCGGGTGAGCCGGTCAGTCCTGCTCCCACGGGTCGACCACCGGCACTCCGGTTCGCTCGAAGTCGGAGACGTTGCGGGTGGCCACGGTCAGTCCGTGCGCGAGCGCGGTCCCGGCGATGAAGGCATCGCGTTCGGGCGCCCGGTCGGGGACATGCAGCGACGCCACTCGGCGGGCCGCGGCGAGGTCGAGCGGCAAGATGCGATCGGCGAACCCGGTCAGCACCTGACCTTCGAACCAGTCGGTCAGCACCTGGGCCTGTTTCGGGTCGGTCCGGGCGACCTTGAGGATCCCGACCTCGATCTCGAGAACCGTGACCACACTGATCGCGACGTCGGTGACGCGCAGGGCCGTCACCCATTGTTTGACCGCGGGGTCGCCGGTGCGCTTGCGCAACTCGCTGATGACGTTGGTGTCCAGCAGGTACATCAGAGCTCGGCGGGTCGCAGGTCGAGCTTCAACGGCTCGATCTCGAGGTCGACGTCCTGGTCCATCTCGAGCCAGTCGGCGAGGTTGGTCGGGGTGCCGAGGAGGCGCTCGTACTCGGCGTACGAAATGAGGACGTACGACGGCCGGTTGTGCTCGGTGATGACCACCGGCCCTAGCGCGGCACGACGCTTGACTCGGCTGGGTCGCTGGTTGAACTCGGCAGCGGTGACGGTCTCCATCCGGCTCACTCCCAAAAGTAGTACTTCTAACTACACTCTGCCCCGGCGACGCTGCCCGGCACAAGGCGGGCCCGGCTGGCTCCGAAGTGGAACAGACCGGCCTCAACCGGTGTCGCGGCTGCCGGCGCCGGAATGGCTAGAATCCGGCCGTGTCCACCAGCGCTCGTCTCGTCGTACTCGTCTCGGGTGCCGGCACCAATCTCCAGGCCCTGCTCGACGCCTGCGCCGACCCGGCGTACGGCGCCCGGGTGGTCGCCGTCGGCGCGGACCGTGAGGACATCGAGGGGCTGGCCAGGGCCGACCGGGCGGGGGTGCCGACCTTCGTCAAGCAGGTCTCGCAGTTCACCTCCCGCGAGCACTGGGACCGGGCGATGGCGGACACGGTGGCAGGGTTCGAGCCCGACCTCGTCGTGCTGGCCGGCTTCATGAAGCTGGTCGGCAAGGACTTCATGAAGCGGTTCGGCGGCCGCACCGTCAACACCCATCCGGCACTCTCGCCGTCGTTCCCGGGCATGCACGGCCCCGCCGAGGCTCTGGAGTACGGCGTCAAGGTCACCGGCTGCACGCTCTTCGTGGTCGACGACGGAGTCGACACCGGGCCGATCGTGGCGCAGAGCGTCGTACCCGTTGAGGACGACGACACCGAGGAGTCGCTCCACGAACGGATCAAGGTCGCCGAGCGCGCGATGCTCGTCGACAACGTGGGCCGGATGGCCCGCGAAGGTTTCACCATCGCCGGCCGCGCCGTGCGGTTCGGGAGCCGAGACGCATTGCACTAACCTTGTGGGCACACGACTGGCGCAGGTGGGCAACCACCAGGGAGTGACGTCGAGAGCATCGAACGCCTGGGTGCCCTCATCACATCGATGAGGAGAACTTTCTTCGTGAACACCGCTGACAACCGCATCCCGATCACCCGCGCGCTGGTCTCGGTCTACGACAAGTCCGGGCTCGAGGAGCTCGTCCGGGGGCTGCACCAGGCCGGCGTGACGCTGGTGTCGACCGGCGGCTCCGCCGCCCTGATCGAGTCGCTGGGCCTGCCGGTCACCAAGGTCGAGGACCTGACCGGCTTCCCCGAGTGCCTCGACGGCCGGGTCAAGACCCTGCACCCGACGGTGCACGCCGGCATCCTCGCCGACCGCCGCCTCGACTCCCATGTGGAGCAGCTGGCCGAGCTCGGCATTGAGCCGTTCGACCTGGTGGTGTCCAACCTCTACCCGTTCCGGCAGACCGTGCAGTCCGGCGCGACCCCCGACGAGTGCGTCGAGCAGATCGACATCGGCGGCCCGTCGATGGTGCGGGCGGCTGCGAAGAACCACCCGTCGGTCGCGATCGTGACGTCGCCCGATCGGTACGACGACGTGCTCCGGGCCGTGAAGGACGGCGGGTTCACTCTGGCCGAGCGGCAGCGGCTGGCCGCGGAGGCGTTCGCCCACACCGCGTCGTACGACGTGGCGGTGGCGTCGTGGATGGGCAGCGTGCTGACCGACACCTCCGACGGCACCGGCTTCCCGGCCTGGACCGGCGCGACGTGGGAAAAGGCCGCGGTGCTGCGGTACGGCGAGAACCCGCACCAGCCGGCCGCCCTCTACCGGCATTGGCGCGGCGGGCTGGCCGATGCGGAGCAGCTGCACGGCAAGGAGATGTCCTACAACAACTACGTCGACACCGATGCCGCGCGGCGAGCGGCCAACGACTTCGACGGGCCGGCCGTCGCGATCATCAAGCACGCCAACCCGTGCGGCATCGCGGTCGGCGCCGACGTCGCCGAGGCGCACCGCAAGGCCCACGAGTGCGACCCGGTCTCGGCGTTCGGCGGTGTGATCGCGGTCAACCGGCCCGTGTCGGTCGCGATGGCCGAGCAGGTGGCCGAGGTGTTCACCGAGGTGATCGTGGCGCCGGCGTACGACGAGGGCGCGGTCGAGGTGCTCGCACGCAAGAAGAACATCCGGATCCTGGTCTGCCCGGTCGACCAGCACCCGGAGCCGGTCGAGTTCCGGGCGATCTCGGGCGGCGTACTCATGCAGCGCGTCGACCACGTCGACGCGCCCGGCGACGACCCGTCGACCTGGACGCTGGCCACCGGCCAGGCGGCCGACGAGCAGACGCTGGCCGACCTGGCGTTCGCGTGGAAGGCCTGCCGGTCGGTGAAGTCCAACGCGATCCTGCTGGCCGACGACGGGGCCTCGGTCGGCGTCGGCATGGGCCAGGTGAACCGGGTCGACTCGTGCAAGCTCGCGATCGAGCGCGCCGGCGACCGGGCGGCGGGCTCGGTGGCGGCGTCCGACGCGTTCTTCCCGTTCGAGGACGGGCCGCAGATCCTGATCGACGCCGGCGTGAAGGCGATCGTCCAGCCGGGCGGCTCGGTGCGCGACCAGCTCACCATCGACGCCTGCGACAAGGCCGGCGTGACGATGTACTTCACCGGCACCCGGCACTTCGCCCACTGACCGAGACCTTCGATTTCGCGCGGACGTCATCCGGACGGAGGCCTAGATGGCTCGGTCCGGATGACGTCCCGGATGATTGGATGAACCCGTGACCGCACAGAAGCTCGACGGCACCGCGACCCTCAAGACCATCAAGGCAGAGCTGACCGCACGCGTCGCCGTACTCCGCGAGCGGGGCGTCATCCCCGGCCTCGGCACCGTGTTGGTCGGCGACGACCCCGGCTCGCACTGGTACGTCGGCGCCAAGCACAAGGACTGCGCCGAGATCGGCATCGAGTCGATCCGGATCGACCTTCCGGCCACCGCGACCCAGGCGGAGGTCGAGAAGGAGATCGACCGGCTCAACGACGACCCGGCCTGCACCGGCTTCCTGGTCCAGCAGCCGACCGGGCTCGACGAGTTCGCGCTGCTCTCGCGCGTCGACCCCGAAAAGGACGTCGACGGCCTGCACCCGATGAACCTCGGCAAGCTGGTGCTCGGCGAGACCGGTCCGCTTCCGTGTACGCCGGTCGGCGCGATCGAGCTGCTTCGCCGCCACGGGATCCAGATCGCCGGCGCCGAGGTGGTCGTGGTCGGTCGCGGGCTGACCGTTGGTCGGCCGCTCGGGCTGCTGCTGACCCGGCGCTCCGAGAACGCCACCGTGACCCTCTGCCACACCGGCACCCGCGACCTTGCCGCGCACGTGCGCGCGGCAGACATCGTGGTCGCGGCGGCCGGGGTGTCGGGGATCATCCGCGGCGACATGGTCAAGCCCGGGGCCGCCGTACTCGATGTCGGGGTGTCGCGCGTCGAGGGCAAGATCGCCGGCGACGTTGCCGACGACGTCTGGGACGTGGCCGGCTGGGTGTCGCCCAACCCAGGTGGCGTCGGACCGATGACCCGCGCCATGCTGCTCTCCAACATCGTCTCGATCGCCGAGAAGTCGCTGGGCTCGACGGATCAGGGCTGAGGCGTGCCGGACGAACCCCCTGTCCCGAGCGAGGAGCTCCCGATGCCGCAGCCGCAAGCGCCCGACGTCGACGTCGACGTGCCCGAGGTCGACGTGCCCGACGCCGACGAGCCGGCGGTCGACGAGTCGGAGGTCGACGCGACGGAGCTCTCCGAGTCGGAAGCGGTTGAGCCGGAGGCGGTTGAGCCGGAGGCAGTTGAGCCGGAGGCAGTCGAGCAGGAAGCAGTCGAGCCGGAAGCAGTCGAGCCGGAAGCGGCCGAGCCGGAAGCGGCCGAGCCGGAGGTCACCGAGCCGCCCGTTCACCCGGAGCTCTCCGAGTACGCCGACCCCGCCGTCGAGGTCGACCAGCAGGTACGCCGCCATCCCTCGACGATCGGCGGGCTGCTCTATCTGGTGGTGCTGGGCGCAGCGGCGTTCGGCGTCGCCATCGCGCTGACCGGACGCTGGCGGGCCAGCATCGTATGGATCGGCTCGTCGCTGCTCGCCGGTGCCTTCTTCCGGCTGGTGCTGCCTGAGAGCCAGGCCGGCATGTTGCACGTACGACGTCGCCTGGTCGACGTGGCGCTGCTCGTCGTCCTCGGTGGCGCGCTGCTCATCACCGTCACCATCCGCTGAGCAAACACGGACGTAGCCACCGACGGTCGCGTTGACCGCGGTGGGCGGGTGGACCGGTCGCCGAGGCGTTGATTCCGTTGATCACTCGTTCGACCAAATCGGGTTGATCGAACGAGTGATCAAAGGAAACGGGCCCACCTGCGCGAGGAGGCGGTCCTGCAGTTGAGCGAGATCAGCCGTCCGCGGTCGGCGACCGACCCATTTCAGACCGGAACGGGCGACCTCGACAAAGGACACAGGGAAAGTAACGCGGCGTTAGCGTCGGTACCCACCCGGTCCTGACGGGGTGGAAGTGAGCCCAGTAACTCCGCGTTACAGGGAGCTGCGCAGAAGCCGCGTCAGATCAGCCCGAGCTCGGTGACCGCGTCGCGCTCGTCGGCCAACTCGGCGACGGACGCGTCGATCTTGCCGCGGGAGAAGTCGTCGATCTCCAGGCCCTGGACGATCTCCCAGCTACCGTCCTTGGTGGTGACCGGGAACGAGGAGACCAGGCCCTCGGGCACGCCGTACGAACCGTCGGAGGCGACCGCCATCGACACCCAGTCGCCCTCGGCCGAGCCGAGCAGCCAGTCGCGGGCGGCGTCGATGGTGGCCGACGCGGCGGAGGCGGCCGAGGACGAGCCGCGGGCCTCGATGATCGCGGCGCCGCGCTTGGCGACGGTCGGGATGAAGGTGTTCTCGAGCCATTCCTGGTCGTTGACGACCTCGGCGGCGTTCTTGCCGGCGACCTCGGCGTGGAAGATGTCGGGGTACTGGGTGGCCGAGTGGTTGCCCCAGATCGTCATCTTGGCGATGTCGGTGACCCGGGCACCGGTCTTGGCGGCGAGCTGCGAGATGGCCCGGTTGTGGTCGAGGCGGGTCAGTGCGGAGAAGCGCTCGGCCGGGATGTCCGGGGCGTTCTTCATCGCGATCAGCGCGTTGGTGTTGGCCGGGTTGCCGGTGACGCCGACGCGTACGTCGTCGGCGGCCACCTCGTTGAGCGCCTTGCCCTGGGCGGTGAAGATCGCGCCGTTGGCCGACAGCAGGTCGCCGCGCTCCATGCCCGGGCCGCGCGGGCGCGCGCCGACGAGCAGGGCCAGGTTGACGCCCTCGAAGATCGTGTTGGCGTCATCGCCGATCTCGACGCCGGCGAGCGTCGGGAACGCGCAGTCGTCGAGCTCCATCACGACGCCCTCGAGCGCCTTCAGAGCGGGCGTGATCTCGAGCAGCCGCAGCTCGATGGGGCGGTCGGCGCCCAGCAGCGCGCCGCTCGCGAGTCGGAAGAGCAGGCTGTAGCCGATCTGCCCGGCCGCGCCGGTGACGGCCACCTTGAGGGGCGTGTTGCTCACGGGGTTCTCCTCGATGCGTTGTGTTGAACAATCCGAAACTAGCAGCGTGCGGCATGCTGGCCACATGCGCCCCGATGTGGTGGTCATCTCCGGAAGTTCGTCGTGTGGCACGCACCCGGAGCACAGGCCACCCCCGACCTACTTCCGGAGTTGACCACCCGTGAGAACGACGCTCAGGCGCGCCGCCGTACTCCTCAGCGTGGCGGCCGTGACCTCGGGCTGCGGTTCCGCGCCGCCGAAGAGCCCTCCGACGGGCGTCGACGAGCTGAAGATCCCGACGCCGTCGCCGGACCCGAACGACTTCGTGTCGCGGATCGACAACCCGTGGCTGCCGCTGACCCCCGGCAACACGTGGACGTACGAGATCACCGACGAGGACGGCGTACAGACCGAGACCACCACGGTGCTGGACCGGACCAAGGTGGTCGCCGGGGTGACCGCGACCGTCGTACACGACGTCGTGAGGGACCCCGACGGCGCGATCCTGGAGGAGACCTACGACTGGTACGCCCAGGACGTCGCGGGCAACGTCTGGTACTTCGGCGAGGACACCGTTGAGTACGACGACGAGGGCCGGCCCGACCGGACCGGCTCATGGCAGGCCGGCGTACACGGGGCGATGGCGGGAGTGGCGATGCTGGCCGCGCCGCGCGTCGGCGACGGCTACCAGCAGGAGCACCTGGCCGGCGTCGCCGAGGACCGGGCCACCGTGCTCGCCACCGACGAGCAGACCAGCGTGCCCTTCGGCGAGTACGACGGTGTCCTGCTCACCGAGGACACCACCCCGCTCGAACCCGACGTGGTCGAGCGGAAGTACTACGCCCGGGGAGTCGGCACGGTCCGGGAGCAGACGGTGCAGGGCGGCTTCGAGCAGGTCGAGCTGGTGTCCTTCACCCAAGGCTGAGCAGAAAAGAAGGGGCGGACCGCCGTGGCGGTCCGCCCCTTCTGCGTTGCTTGGTTCGGTGGTGCGGTCAGGCGCCGCCGCCGTCCGGACGGATCTGGGTCCGGCCGTCCTCTTCGTCGCCCGGCCACTGGCCGCCCTGCTGGCCCCACTGCTGCTGCGGGGGAGCCGGCGGTGCCTGCGGCGGCTGGGGCTGCCACTGCTGCTGCGGGGGAGCCGGGGGCGCCTGCGGCGGCTGCGGTTGCCACTGCTGCTGCGGTGCCTGCGGCTGCTGCCACTGGCCCTGCGGCTGGCCCGGCCACTGCTGCTGCGGGTCCCACTGCTGGGCGGGCGCCGGCTTGGGGGCGCGGACCGGACGCTCGCGGTCGTAGCCGAAGAGCAGCGGGTAGACGAAGCCGGCCGCGGCCGCGCCGGCCAGCGGCGCGAGGATGTAGAGCCACTGGTACTGCAGCGCGTCTTCCCAACCGCCGAACAGCGCGACGCCGAGCGAGCGGGCCGGGTTGACGCCCGTGCCGGTGAAGCCGATCAGGCCGAGGTGGACCAGCGCCAGGCTCAGGCCGATGGCGATGGGGGCCGGGATGCCGCCCTCGCGGCGCTTGTCCGTCACGGCCAGGACGACGAAGACGAAGACGAAGGTGCCGATCAGCTCGAGCAGGAAGGCGCCGACCCACACCGCGTCGCCGGCGTCGGGGTCCCACGTGGTCGAGACCGCGGACAGCGCGTCGTCGAGGTCGTAGAGCTTGGTCACGATGAACAGCACCAGGCCAGCGACGATGCCGGCGGCGACCTGGACACCGGCATAGATGCCGGCTTCGTTCCAGGACATCCGCCCGGACACGGCGTGCCCGACACTCACGCCGGGGTTGAAGTGACCGCCCGAGATGTGGCCGACGGCGTACGCCATGGTCAGCACGGTGAGACCGAACGCGAGCGCGATGGCGACGTAGTCGGGCCGTCCGGTCGCGAGGGCGCTCGCGAGGATGGCCGAACAGCCGAAGAACACCAGCACGAATGTGCCGAGCGCCTCCGCCACGATCTTCTGGACGAGGGTGGGAGGTGTTGCTTCTTCAGACATTTCCGAGGGGCCCCCTTCGAAGGTGATTTCGGCCCAGCTCCAGAGGGCCAATCCGCACTCTAGCCCCGTCTGGCCGTCGAGGGCTCGACCCCACCCCGATAGGATCCGCCCGTGACGGACTCCAAGATCATCTACACCCACACCGACGAGGCACCGCTGCTGGCGACGTACTCGTTCCTCCCGATCGTGGCGGCGTTCGCCGCGAAGGCGGGCGTCCGCATCGAGACGCGCGACATCTCGGTCGCCTCGCGGATCCTCGCTCAGTTCGGTCTCGCCGACGACGCGCTCGCCGAGCTCGGCGCGCTGGCCAAGACCCCGGCGGCCAACATCATCAAGCTGCCCAACGTCTCCGCGTCGGTCCCGCAGCTCAAGGCCGCCATCGAGGAGCTGCAGGCCCAGGGCTTCGCGGTGCCCGACTACCCCGAGGCGCCGGCCACCGACGAGGAGAAGGAGATCCGGGCCAAGTACGACAAGGTCAAGGGCTCCGCGGTCAACCCGGTCCTGCGCGAGGGCAACTCCGACCGGCGTGCGCCGCTGTCGGTGAAGAACTACGCCAAGACCCACCCGCACACCAACAAGCCCTTCGCCGACGGCTCGAAGACCAACGTCGCCACGATGGCCGAGCACGACTTCGCCTCCAACGAGAAGTCGGTGACGATGCCGGCCGACGACACCCTGTCGATCGTGCTCGAGACCGAGTCCGGCGAGACCGTCGTACTCAAGGAGGGGCTGTCGGTCCTCGCCGGCGAGATCATCGACGCCACCAAGATGGAGGTCGCGCACCTCGACGGCTTCCTGCGCAACGCGCTCGCCGAGGCCAAGGCCGAGGACGTGCTCTTCTCGGTGCACCTCAAGGCCACGATGATGAAGGTGTCCGACCCGATCATCTTCGGCCACGTGGTGAAGGCCTACTTCGCCGACGTCTTCGCGAAGTACGGCGCGGACCTCGCCGCCGCGGGCCTGTCGGCGAACGACGGCCTGGGTGCGATCCTGGCCGGGCTCGACGCGCTGCCCAACGGTGCGGAGATCAAGGCGGCGTTCGACGCCGCCCTGGCCGACGGCCCGCGCCTGTCCTACGTCAACTCCGACAGGGGCATCACCAACCTGCACGTGCCCTCCGACGTCATCGTCGACGCGTCGATGCCGGCGCTGGTCCGCAACGGCGGCCGCCTCTGGGGCGTCGACGGCGGCGAGGACGACACCCTCGCTGTGATCCCGGACTCGTCGTACGCCGGCGTCTACCAGGCCGTCATCGAGGACTGCAAGGCTCACGGTCCGCTCGACCCGGCCACCATCGGCACGGTCCCGAACGTCGGCCTGATGGCGCAGGCGGCCGAGGAGTACGGCTCCCACGACAAGACCTTCGAGATCGCCCGGGCCGGCACCGTCCGCGTGCTGGGCTCCGACGGCACCGTCCTCATCGAGCACGACGTCGAGGCCGGCGACATCTGGCGCGCCTGCCAGACCAAGGACATCCCGGTCCGCGACTGGGTCAAGCTCGCCGTCTCGCGGGCCCGCGCCACCGGCTCGCCGGCGATCTTCTGGCTCAACGAGTCGCGCGCCCACGACGCCGAGCTGATCAAGAAGGTCAACGCCTACCTGCCCGAGCACGACACCAGCGGCCTGGACATCCAGATCCTCGCGCCGTCGCTCGCCACGGCGTACACCTTGGAGCGGATGCGCAAGGGCGAGGACACCATCTCGGTGACCGGCAACGTGCTGCGTGACTACAACACCGACCTGTTCCCGATCCTCGAGCTCGGCACGTCGGCCAAGATGCTGTCGGTCGTCCCGCTGATCGCGGGCGGCGGCCTCTTCGAGACCGGCGCCGGCGGCTCGGCGCCCAAGCACGTGCAGCAGCTGGTCGCGGAGGACTACCTGCGCTGGGACTCCCTCGGTGAGTTCTTCGCGCTGGTCCCGTCGCTGGAGAAGTACGCCGAGCAGGCCGGCGCCCCGGCCGCCCAGGTGCTGGCCGACACGCTCGACCGCGCGACCGGCACGTTCCTCAACGAGGACCGCTCGCCGGGCCGCAAGCTCGGGACGACCGACAACCGCGGCTCGCACTTCTACCTGGCGCTCTACTGGGCCGAGGAACTGGCCAAGCAGACCGACGACACCGCGCTGGCCGCCGCCTTCGCGCCGCTGGCCAAGACGCTGCGGGAGAACGAGTCGGTCATCGCCGAGGAGCTGATCGCGGTCCAGGGCAAGCCCGCCGACATCGGTGGCTACTACGCGCCCGACCCGGAGAAGACGGCCGCGGTGATGCGGCCGTCCAAGACGTTCAACGAGGCGCTCGCCGCCCTCTGACGCTCAGCCTTCCGAAGTAGGCCGAGGCCGCCGTACCCCATCGGGTACGGCGGCCTCGCGCATTGTGGGCCGTTCCTGCCACCTCGAAGGGCCACTATCGCCACCTCGAGGGGCACTTCTTGCCACTTCGGCGGTCAGCGGATCCGGAAGCGGTCGGAGCGGGTCGAGGAGCACTGGGCGACCTCGGGTACGACGACCTGGTGGACGGTGGCGTAGTACTTGCCGTGCCGGCGGGAGTGCCAGAGCCGCCAGCGGCCGTCGTTCTTGGTAGCGACGGCTCCGATCCTGGCATCGCGACCGGTGCGGACCTTCCACACCACGACGTACTGGTGGGCGTAGCAGCCGCGGACCCCGGCGAACAGCCGGCCCCGGAAGGCGCCGTCTCGGTAGCCGGCCGACAGCGACCGGGACACGACCGGGCAGCCGCTCGGCGAGGGTGAGGCCAGTCGGTCGCACTTGTCCGCGCGGTCGCCGAGGTGGTCGCCGTCGTCGTTGCCGTCGCAGGCGTCGCCCTTGCCGTCGCCGTCGGTGTCACGCTGGCCGGCGTTGGCGAGGCCGAGGCAGTTGTCGCTCGGGTCGTCTGCCCCGTCACCGTCGTCGTCGCAGTGGGCGTAGGTGATCGAGATCTGCCAAAAGTTCAGCTTCCCCGTGTCCCCCGGGAAGACGTCGGCGATGTTGAGGTACCAGGTGCCGTGGCCCTGGTAGCCGTTGAAGGTGTTGAGGCTGCTGTCGGGGGCGAAGCTCCCGGTGAAGGGCGCAGATCCGTCGGCGATGGACGTCGGCGCCGAGCTGTCGAAGGTGGTGAACCAGTAGTTGTCGCCGTCGTACCCGTGTCGGTAGCTCAGCGACGAGCTGACCGCGCCGAACCCCAGGATGAGGGACAGGTCGCCGTCGTACGTGTGGTCGATGTCCACCATCACGTCCACGTCGGTGATCGTCTCGGCGTAGCTGCTCTGTATGGCCGTGGACACGCCGTTCGGGTCGTTGTCCGGGATCGCCATACCGAGCGA
>DASXRJ010000078.1:0-2788 GCA_036506675.1 Nocardioides sp.
CCTGGCTGAGCCGCTACCGCAAGGCGGTCTCCCGCGGCATCTCCGACCACAGTGGACGGATCGCCGTGGTGGTCATCAGCCTCGCAGTTGCCGCGACCTTCGCGGCGGCGATCTCCAGCGGCCACGTTGCTCCGCTGGGCCGCTGATCATCGGGCTGGCCTTCGGGCTTCGACAGCTCCGCAGCAGCTAGTGGTCGGACCCGGCCTCGGCCAGGTCGGGAGTAAGGCCCGGGAAGCGGGCTCCGAGCTCACAGCCCGGAGGGGCCGTGCTGGAGCAGCGCCTCGAAGCCGGCCTCGTCGAGAATGGGTACGCCGAGCTGCTCCGCCTTCTCCGCCTTCGAGCCGGCGTTGTCTCCCACGACCACGAAGTCGGTCTTCTTCGACACCGAGCCCGACGCCTTGCCGCCGCGGCTGATGATCGCCTCCTTGACCGAGTCGCGGGTGTAGTTCTCGAGCGACCCGGTCACCACGACGGTGAGCCCCTCGAGGGTGCGCGGCGTCGACTCGTCGCGCGCGTCCTTGAGCGAGACGCCGGCCGCAGCCCACTTGTCGACGATCGCGCCGTGCCACGCATCGCCGTCGAACCATTCGCGGACGGACTCCGCGATGGTCGGGCCGACGCCCTCGGCGGCGGCCAGCTGCTCGACGGATGCAGCACGGATCGCCTCGATGGAGCCGAACTCGGTGGCCAGCGCACGCGCCGCGGTGGGGCCGACGTGCCGGATCGACAGCGCGACCAGCACCCGCCACAGCGGAACCTGCTTGCGCTCGCTGAGGTTGTCGAGCAGCCGCTGGCCGTTGGCGCTGAGCTGTGGCCCGTCCTCGCCCTTCCTGGGGGCCCGGGTGAAGAGCGGAACCGTCGTCAGCAGTGCCGCGTCGAGGTCGAACACGTCGCCCTCGTTGCTGATCGCGCGGGTGCCGTCGGGACGCTCTTCGAGCAGCGCCACGGCGGCTTCGTAGCCCAGCCCCTCGATGTCGAAGGCTCCGCGGCTCGCGACGTGGAAGACCCGCTCGATGACCTGGGCCGGGCAGTGCTCGTGGTTGGGGCAGCGGAGGTCCTTGTCGCCTTCCTTCTGCTCGGCGAGAGCGGTCCCGCACGAGGGGCACTTCGTCGGCATCACCCACTCGGGCAGGCCAACGGGTCGCAGGGCCAGCACCGGTCCGAGGATCTCGGGGATCACGTCCCCCGCCTTGCGCAGGATGACGGTGTCGCCGGGGCGCACGTCCTTGCGCTTCACCTCGTGCGCGTTGTGCAGGGTGGCGTTCTCTACGGTCGAGCCGGCCACCCTCACCGGCGCCATCACGCCGTACGGCGTCACCCGGCCGGTGCGGCCCACGTTGACCCGGATGTCGAGGAGCTCGGTGTTGACCTCCTCGGGCGGGTACTTGAACGCGATCGCCCACCGCGGCGCCCGGCTGGTCGACCCGAGCCGGCGCTGCAGGGCCACCTGGTCGACCTTCACCACGACGCCGTCGATCTCGTGCTCGACGTCGTGCCTGTGCTCGCCGTAGTAGTCGATGTACTCCCGGACCGCGGCCAGGTCGGGCAGCACCCGGACCCGGTCGGAGATCGGCAGCCCCCACGCCCGAAGCGCGTCGTACGCCGCGGACTGGGCCACCGGTTCGAAGCCCTCGCGCGCGCCGATGCCGTGGCAGACCATGCCCAGGTCCCGGGTCGCGGTGACCCGGGGATCCTTCTGGCGCAATGAGCCGGCCGCGGCGTTGCGCGGGTTGGCGAACATCTGCCGGCCCGCGTCGGCCATCGAGGCGTTGAGCTTCTCGAAGGCCTCGAACGGCAAGAACACCTCGCCGCGCGCCTCCACCAGCCGCGGCACCGGGAACTCGTCGGTGCCGGTCAGCCGGTGCGGCACTGAGGCGATCGTCTTCACGTTGGGCGTGACGTCCTCCCCGGTCCGGCCGTCCCCGCGCGTGAGAGCGCGGACCAGCCGGCCGTCCTCGTAAAGGATGTTGATCGCCAGCCCGTCGACCTTGAGCTCACACAGCAGGGCCGGGTCGGTGACGCCGTCGCGGACCAGCCGGGCGTGCCACGCCTCAAGCTCCTCCTGGGAGAACGCGTTGTCGAGGCTCTCCATCCGCTGCAGGTGGTCGACCGCGGTGAACTCCGTGGACACCGCACCGCCGACCTTCTGGGTCGGCGAGTCCGGTGTACGGAGCTCCGGGAACTCCGCTTCGAGGGCCTCGAGCTGCCGCATCTTCAGGTCGAAGTCAGCGTCGGACAGCGTGGGGTCGTCGAGGACGTAGTAGCGCCAGCGGGCCTCCTCGATCTCCTCCGACAGAGCCTGGTGCCTGTCCCGCGCCTCGGCGGTCGGCGTGGCCGGCTCCTGGACCGGCGGTGCGGAGGTCTCCGAAGTACTCATGAGGACATCTTGCCCTGTCGCACCGACATCTCGCCGGGACCGTCTTTGCCGCCGCGCCAACCGCCCGAGTGGAAGGATCTCAGCGTGCCCGAGCCACACCTCACGACGTACGACGCGGCCGGCCGGCCGCGTGGGCTCGTGCTGATGCTGCACGGCGGCAAGGAGCGCTCGGAGCGGCGGGTGACCGGGCGAAGCCCCTCCTGGCGGCGCTGCCTGGCCATGCAGCGGGCCATCGCCCGACCGGCCCAGGAGGCGGGCGTCTCGACCTGGCTGCTGCGGTACGGCGTGGTGGGCTGGAACGACCACCGGCTGCCGTCTCCGGTGCCGGACGCTCGCTGGGCGCTCGCCCGCGCGCGGGAACGGCTCGGCGACGTACCCGTCGTGCTGCTCGGTCACTCGATGGGCGCGCGG
>DASXRJ010000079.1:0-2107 GCA_036506675.1 Nocardioides sp.
CCCGGGCGCGGATCCGCCGGTAGGCCGGCGGGCCGCCCCGGCCCGATCAGTTGCGCTGCAGGATCGACAGGATCCGGAGCAGGTTGATGTAGATCCAGACGATGGTGACGGTCAGGCCGAACGCCGCCCGCCACGACTCGCGCTCGTCGATCCCGGCGGCGACGCCGCGCTCGATGAAGTCGAAATCCATCAACAGCATGCCGATCGCGACGGCGAGCGCCACGACGCTCATGACCAAGCCGAGGGTGCCGTAGCCGTTGAAGCCGATCTGAGACTTGAAGATGCTCAGCACGGCGTCGAGCAGGCTGACCGCCACGATGCCGAACATCGCGGCCACGATGAACTTCTTGAACTTGTCGCTGACCTGGATGTTGAAGAACTTGTACGCCGCCAGCGTGCCCGCCACTGCGGCGAACGTGCCGACGACCGCACCCACGAGTACGTCGGACCCGAACATCGCCACGCTCAGCTTGCTGAAGGCGCCGACGAAGAGACCCTCGAAGCCGCAGAAGACCAGCACCAGGGCCGGGCTGATCTCGCGCTTGAACGAGTTGATCAGGGAGAAGGCGAACGCGCCGATGCCGCCGACCATGCTGAACAGTGCGAGCTGGCTGTAGGCGGTGTCGGACGTATTGGGGTCGCCGGTCAGCACCCACGCGACCGCCGCGGTCAGGACCAGCAGGCCGAGCGAGAAGCCGGTCTTCTGGACGACCGAGTCGATCGTCATCCGCTCGCCGCGCGCGGTCTGGTAGCCGGCGTCGACGGGCGCGCCCGTGCCCCAGGTGGAGGGGTCGGAGTAGGGAGCCTGGCCGTAACCCGGCTGGGCCTGGCCGGCGCCCGGGTAGGTGGTGTTGCCGTAGGCGTTGGTGCGGGTCCCGTTGAACGCTTCCGAGTTCCGGAACACCGGGTTGTTGCTTCGCATCGTTGGTCTCCTCCTTGGAGGCCGTGGTGGCCGTCGACCTGACGACTCACCGGCTACGCCGCCAGCCTAGCCGCGGCGTACACCTTCAGGAACGAATGGACCGCGCACCCTGTTCCGCGCGCGGCCGGACCTCAGGGTCTTCTCAGGGGTGCCCCCGGTGGGATTCGAACCCACACTGAATCGCTTTTAAGGCGACTTCCTCTGCCGGTTGGGATACGGGGGCGAGGTCGACCTTCCGGACGTCGTACGGACGGTGTCATCTACGGCTCCGACCGTATGACGTCCGGCGGCCGCGGACGTCGTACCCTCACAGATCAGCGTCATCGCGAAGTGGCCCCGCAGCAGCGTCATCGAGGAGTCCTCGAGGTTGAGCCCGAGGCCGGCCAGGATGCCGGTCGTCTCCGCGATGATGCCGGGCCGGTCGTGGCCGAGGACGGTGATGCCGTGAAGGGTCACCGGCTCATTGTCGCAGCGCGGCCGAGTACGCCGTCGAGCATCTCGGTCGTCAGCTTGCCGGTGAAGGTGTTCTGCTGGCTCGGGTGGTAGCAGCCGAGCAGAGTGACCCTCGCTCCCCCGTCGGTCCGCGGCAGCTCCACCTCGGCGGCGTGGCCGAAGCGGGGCCGGGGCCGCGGGACGTCGTACCCGGACCGCGCGAGCGCCTTGAGCGCGGCGTCCCAGCCGAAGCTGCCGAGGGCGACGACGACCCGGACGTGCTCGCGCACCAGCGCCAGCTCGGCGTCCAGCCAGGGGGCGCAGGTGTCCCGCTCTGTCGGTGTCGGCTTGTTGAGCGGGGGCGCACAGCGGACGGCGGCGACCATCCGGGTGTCGATCAGCCGCTGCCCGTCGCCGGCGTGCTCGCTGGTCTCCTGGGTGGCCAGTCCGACGCGGTACAGGCTCGCGAACAGCCAGTCACCCGACCGGTCGCCGGTGAAGATCCGGCCGGTCCGGTTGCCGCCGTGGGCGGCCGGGGCGAGCCCGACGATCAGCACGCGCGGCGTCTCCGAGCCCCAGCCCGCGATCGGCCGGCCCCAGTAAGGCTGGTCCGCGAACGACGCCCTCTTCTCCACGGCGACCGTCTCCCGCCACTCCACCAGCCGCGGACACTTGCGGCATACCGAGATGTCGGCCCCGAGCCGCTCCAGCGGGGTCTGCGGGTGGTCGGCCGGGTCGTCCGGCCACCCCGTC
>DASXRJ010000080.1:0-24517 GCA_036506675.1 Nocardioides sp.
CGCCCGTACATCCTGGAGAACCTCCCGCGGGAGAGCTTCATCTACGAGTTCGGCCTGCGCTACGGCAAGGAGCTGCCCGCGGCTGCCCGCACGCTCTTCCAGGACACGCTGCGCGCCGTCTGGGACGGCCACAACGAGATCGACGGCTTCAACTCGCTGGTCCTGGCCGCCGGGCTGACCTGGCGGCAGGCCACCGTGCTGCGCGCCTACGCGAAGTACATGCGCCAAGGCGGTACGCCGTTCGCACAGGACTCGATCGAGGACGCCCTGCGCAGCAACGTCGACATCTCCCGGATGCTCGTGCAGCTGTTCGAGGCCCGCTTCGACCCCGACCTGGACCTGGACAGCCCCGCCGACCGCGACGACCGCACCAAGGGCATCGAGGAGCGGATCGGGCGGGCGCTCGACGACGTCGCGAGCCTCGACCACGACCGGATCCTGCGGTCCTACCTGACGATCATCAAGGCGACCCTGCGCACCAACTACTTCCAGCCCGCCGACGCGGGCGGGAAGGGCGAGATCGGCGTCCACTCCTACATGTCGTTCAAGCTCGAGCCGAGCGCGATCCCCGACCTGCCGGCGCCGCGGCCGAAGTACGAGATCTTCGTCTACAGCCCGCGCGTCGAGGGCGTGCACCTCCGGTTCGGCTCGGTGGCGCGCGGTGGCCTGCGCTGGTCCGACCGACGCGACGACTTCCGCACCGAGGTGCTCGGCCTGGTCAAGGCGCAGATGGTCAAGAACACCGTGATCGTGCCGGTCGGCGCCAAGGGCGGCTTCTACTGCAAGCAGCTGCCCGACTCAAGCAACCGCGATGCCTGGCTGGCCGAGGGTGTGGCCTGCTACAAGACCTTCATCTCCGGGCTGCTCGACATCACCGACAACCTGGTGGAGGGCAAGACGGTGCCGCCGTACCGGGTGGTGCGGCACGACGGCGACGACTCCTACCTCGTGGTCGCGGCCGACAAGGGCACGGCGACGTTCTCCGACATCGCCAACGGCGTGGCGCAGGACTACGGCTTCTGGCTCGGCGACGCCTTCGCGTCCGGCGGCTCGGTCGGCTACGACCACAAGGCGATGGGCATCACCGCGAAGGGCGCCTGGGTCTCGGTCCAGCGGCACTTCCGCGAGATGGGCGTCGACTGCCAGACCGAGGACTTCACGGCCGTCGGCATCGGCGACATGTCGGGCGACGTGTTCGGCAACGGCCTGCTCTGCTCCGAGCACACCCGCCTGGTCGCGGCGTTCGACCACCGCGACATCTTCCTCGACCCCGACCCCGACGCGGCCACGTCGTACGCCGAGCGCCGGCGGCTGTTCGACCTGCCGCGGTCGAGCTGGCAGGACTACGACAAGAGCCTGATCTCCGACGGCGGCGGAGTCTGGTCCCGGTCGCTGAAGTCGATCCCGCTCACGGCCAAGGCTCGCACGGCGCTGGGCATCGACGACAAGGTCGCCAGCATGACGCCGGCGGAGCTGATGAAGACGATCCTGCAGGCGCCGGTCGACCTGCTCTGGAACGGCGGCATCGGC
Source organism: Nocardioides sp. (assembly GCA_036506675.1). Classification (GTDB taxonomy): domain Bacteria; phylum Actinomycetota; class Actinomycetes; order Propionibacteriales; family Nocardioidaceae; genus Nocardioides. Next base: position 1,531 of record DASXRJ010000080.1, read on the forward strand.
ACCTACGTGAAGTCGTCCGGCGAGACCCAGGCCGACGCGGGCGACAAGGCCAACGACGCGATCCGCATCGACGGAGGGCAGCTGCGCGCGAAGTGCGTGGGGGAGGGCGGCAACCTCGGGCTCACCCAGCTCGGGCGGATCGAGTACGCCGCCCGGGGCGGGCGTATCAACACCGACTTCATCGACAACTCGGCCGGGGTGGACACCTCCGACCACGAGGTCAACATCAAGATCCTGCTCGACCGCGCGGTGGCCGACGGCGACCTGACCGGCAAGCAGCGCAACAACCTGCTGGCCTCGATGACCGACGAGGTCGCGGTGCTGGTGCTGCGCGACAACTACGAGCAGAACCTCGCGCTGGCCAACGCCGCCGCCAACGCGGCCCCGCTGCTGCACGTGCACGAGGACTGGATGAAGCAGCTCGAGCGCCGCGGCGTACTCGATCGGGAGCTGGAGGGCCTGCCGCCGACCCGCGAGGTACGACGCCGCCTGGAGCGCGAGGAGGGGCTGACCGACCCGGAGCTGTCGGTGCTGCTGGCCTGGACCAAGATCGTGCTGGCCGACGAGCTGCTCGACTCCGACCTGCCCGACGACTCCTACCTGCGCAGCGACCTGTTCGCCTACTTCCCCAAGAAGATGCGCCAGAGCTACCGCACGCAGATGGAGGACCACCCGCTGCGCCGCGAGATCATCGTGACCCAGGTGGTGAACGACCTGGTCAACGGCGCCGGCATGACCTTCTGGCCGCGGCTGGCGGGGGAGACCGGTGCGAGCCCGGCCGAGCTCACCCGGGCCAACTTCGTGGCCCGGGAGATCTTCGGCTCGCTGGGGATGCGCGACGTGCTGGCGACGTACGACAACCAGATCGACGCAGCGGTCCAGACCAGGATGCGAATCGAGATGCGCACCCTGGTCGAGCGGGCCACCCGATGGCTGGTCAACAACCGGCGGCCTCCGCTCGACACCGAGGCGACCGTCGACTTCTTCGGGGTCACCGCGCAGAAGGTGATGGCCGAGCTGCCCAGCCTGATGAGCGGGCGCGAGCTGGAGACCTTCCATGCCCGGCGGGACGCGCTGACGAAGTCCGGGGTGCCGGAAGAGCTGGCCACGAAGGTCGCCGTACTCCATCCGGCGTACATGGTGCTCGGGATCATCGAGACCGCCGAACGGGAGAAGGTCGACCCGTTCGAGGTCACCCGCGTGCATTTCGCGTTGGGCGAGCGGCTCGGTCTCCCCGCGCTGGTGGCGCGGATCCTGGCCCTGCCGCGCGAGGACCGCTGGCAGACCATGGCTCGGGCGGCACTTCGCGACGACCTGCACGCCGTACACACGCAGCTCACCGCACAGGTCCTGGGCGACACCTCACCCGACGACCCGGCGCCCGTCCGGATCGCCGCCTGGGAGGACGCCGACGAGCTGGTGGTCACCCGGGCCGCCGAGACCCTGCAGGAGATCTGTGCCGACGACAACGCCGACCTGGCCAGGATGTCGGTCGGTCTGCGGGTCGTGAGGGGCCTCCTCTCCACCTCCTGAGCGCCGCTCCCGCACCACCGTGAGGAGTACGTCGTCTCGCCGACGAGACTGCTCCGGTGGACGGGAGCGGCTGTGGGACGTACCGTCTCGCGTGAGGAACGTTCTCGACGAGGAGGGCGGGGCAAGGTCCTGGCGTACCCATTCGGGCGCCTCACGACCCGGGAGGTGAAGGTGTCGAGAACCCACACGATCCAACTGCGCAACCCCAGGTACGACGCCGCACCCGCCGGGGGGTCGCCACAGGCGGCCCGCTCGCCGGGTGCCGTTCAACCGGACAGCCGCAGTGACGAACCCCACGGAGCGGTACCCTTCCATCAGCGATCGACGGTCCACGCCGGGAGGCTCGAGATGGTTCACCATCACGATCCGAGCGGGGCGGCGTCATCGCGGGTGCAGGTCCGTCAACTGTCGGGCAACACTCTCGGGAGCACTAACGATGTCGTCGAACACGTGGCATGGACCGGGTGACCTCCGGGCCAGCGCCCGCCGAGGGCGGTGGCGCCGATGAGCGCGCGCGCCCGAGGGCACTCCATCTCTGAGCAGGCCGGCCCTGACTCAGCCGTACACCCCCCTCCTGCCGTCCGTCATACCCGACGGTGCGGGCCGTCCCGCCATGGGATCGCGCGGCAACCCGACCCGATGGATCCGGTCACGGTCCACTCATCACAGGTAAGGAACGAAGGAAGATGCTGAACCTCGACATCATCGCGCGACCAGCGGCCGAGGTAGTGGCGCTCGCCGCGAAGGACGACGGACTGCTCAACAACGAAGGAATCATCAAGTTCCTGCTGGGCGTCGGCGGGATCATCATCATCATCACCGGAGCGAGCATCCTCGGGTCGGCCCGCAAGGCCGACATGGCCAAGACTGCGAACACGTCGTTGAACACCATCATCGGCATCGTGTTCATGGCGGTCGGCGCGGGCGCGGTCTCGGTGGTGGCGTTCGGGACGAAGATCGCCAACCTTCTGTTCGGGTGATTCCTCGTGCCGACGATCCGCACTGACGACGCGCCGAGGCGGCTCCGCGCGGTCTGGCTGGGCCCCAAGGGGTTCCGCTGGCCCGTGGACTGGACCTACGTGCAGTGGTCGATCTTCGCCGTCCTGGTGGTGATCTGTCCCGTGCTGATCTTCGTGCTGCTCGTGTGGGTCGACCCCGCCATCGCGGCCGGTGCCGCGTTCGGTGGCCCCTACCTCGCCTACCGCATGGTGAAGCGGATCCCGGAATGGGTCGACTACGACCGTCCGGTGCGCTTCTGGCTGCGGACCTTCCGCGCCGAGTTCTCGGGAAGCACCCGAGTGTCCCGCCTGGGTGAACGCCGCGAGCTGGTCGCGGCCACCGAGCCGACGGAGATGTCGCGCGGTGCCCAGTACGTCCTCTATCCGGCCAAGCGCTGGCGCAGATAGCTCTCGGGAGGAAGACCGATGAAGATGATGCGCAAGACGGCCGCGAACGCGGTCGAGGACGACGCGAAGCCGGCGCGCCCGGACCGCGCGCCGCTCTGGTCCCGACTCGGCTCGCGACTCGGCGGACCCCGCTCGGCCCACCTCCAGCTCTCGGCTCGCACCATCGTCGGCCACCTGGTGGCCACCGACCGCGACCTGTGGGCGTGGTACGCCCTCGGTCCCCAGATGTGGTCCTTCCGTACGCCGAACGACCGCGAGCTGCTCTGGGAGCAGGTCCGCAACCGGCTGGCCGGTCTGGGCGGCCACGCGGTCAAGCTGCGGGTCTCCTCCAAGCCCTTCCCCACCTACGAGTTCGCCCGCAAGCTGGCCGCGGACACCCCCGACCCGCTCCCGCCGAGCCCGGGCGGCGACTTCGACCAGTTCCTCGAGCGGCAGCAGCGCCGCCTGCTCACGGCCCCGGTCGACGAGTCGGTGACGATGCTGGGCGTCCGGCTCACCCAGCCGCCGAAGGCCTCCACCCTGCGCGCGCTCTACACGGCCGACGCGACGGCCGGCGAGCCCGGACCGGAGCTGGCCCGGATGCTCGAGGAGCTGCGCCAGATCAACGAGCTGGTCGACGGCGCCGGCCTCGACGCGAAGCCGCTGACGCCTCAGCAGATGTCCTGGCTGATGCACCGCTCGGTGGCCCCGGGCATGCCGGTGGCGATCGACCCCGCGCCGGCCGGCGCGATCTGGGAGCACGACGACCTCTACGCGTTCACCGACCCGGTGGAGTGGATCTACACGCCGATGGGCCCGACCGTCCGGGTCGAGGCGAAGATCCGCGGGCGGATCGTGACCCGCCACGTCGCCGTACTCTCGGTGGGGCGGATGCCCGACCGGCAGTTCCCGGAGGACGGGCTGGCCCCGTGGATGCTGGCCACCGCGCGGCTGGGCTACCCGGTGGAGTGGTCGGTGTCCGGCGTACTCCTGGGCGCGGCGGCGCTGACGCCGAGGGTCGACTACGACCGGCAGCGGGCGCTGGGCATCAAGAAGCACTACCAGGAGCACGAGGAGATGCCGCCGCCCGCGGTGGACCGGGCGATCACGCAGGCGGTGCTGACCTACGACGAGGTCACCGAGGGTGAGCCGCGCGAGGCGGTGCGGTTCGAGGGCCCCATCCGGGCCGCCGTGTACGCCGACACCGAGCGCGAGTGCCTCGAGCGGGTCCGCAACCTGATCGACGTGTACGGCGACCACCACCGCATCGAGCTGGCCCATCCCGCCGGGCAGCGCGACCACCTGCGCGAGTTCATCCCGGGCGAGGCCTGGTCCAAGACCGGGTTCCAGCGCAAGATGTCGGTCGGCTACCTGGCGGCGGCGATGCCGCACGTGTCGTCCAACCTCGGTACGCCGGCCGGTCCCTACATCGGCTACACAGTCGGCACCGCCCGCCGCGCGGTCCGCTTCGACGGCCACTACGGCATGGAGTGGCTCAACACGCCCGGCGTGTTCCCGCTGGTCGCCGACCCCGGCGGCGGCAAGAGCTTCGGCTCCGGCACGCTCGCCGCGATGGGCGCCGAGCGCGGGGAGCCGACCATCCTGCTCGACCCGTCGGGCCCGCTGTCACGCCTGTGCGAGCTGGAGCGGTTCAAGCCCTACGCGCGGGCGCTCAACCTCACCGAGTCCGAGCCCGGCACCCTGGCGCCGTGGCAGCTGATCCCGGAGCCCGAGCCGCACCAGTACGACAGCGACCGCAAGTTCGAACGCGCCGTACGACTGGCCAAGGCCGAGCGGATGCAGCTGGGCTACGACACCTTCCGGATGCTGATGCCCGAGGGCCTGCTCCGCGACGCCGCCATCGACGAGACGCTGCACGAGGCCGTCCGCGCCATGGGCGGCGAGGTCACCGTCAACTCGCGGCAGGTGTGGTCGGTGCTGCGCAGCATGGGCAGCGACCCGGCCGACCGGATCGCCAAGCGGCTCGAGGAGGCGGCCGGGATGCCGCTCGGCGAGCTGATCTTCCCGGCGACCGACGACATGGACCTCTCCGGACAGGCGGAGGACAAGCGGCTGGTCGTGATCACCATGCCGGGCCTGGTGGTGCCCAACCCGGACACCCCGCGCGAGCACTGGGGCCTGGAGGAGATGTACACCCAGCCGCTGCTGCACCTGGCGGCGTTCTACACCTCGAGGTTCATCTACCGCCGCCCTATGAAGGAGCGGAAGAACATCATCCTCGACGAGAACCACTTCATGGGGAACTGGGGCAGCGGCCGGGCCCTGATGATGCGGCTCTCGCGCGACTCCCGGAAGTGGGACACCGCGGTCTACCCGGCCTCGCAGCACCCCGACGACATCTTGAACGTCGGCCGCGTGGAGAGCCTGATCGGTGGTGCCTTCGTCGGCCGGATCGAGGACCTGGAGACCGCGCAGGCGGCGATGCGGCTGGTGCGGGCGCCGATCGACTACGCGCCCGTCGTACAGAAGCTGTCGCCGCGGCCGGCGCCCGGCGAGGCGATAGACGTGGCCCGGACCGGTGAGTTCGTCTTCCTCGATCCCTACGGCCGGGTCGACAAGTTTCGGTTCGACGCGACCTGGTGGCCGGAGCTGGAGAAGGTTCTCGACACCACTCCAGGTCACCGCCGGCTCGGCACCGGGACCGCCGGGCCCTCGCCGTTCATCGACGACGCCCGGAACCTGTTCCGGGTCGACGAGAACCGGGGGGTGGTCGCATGAACAGTCGAAGACTCGTGCTGAGACTCGGACAGCTGCTGCTGGTGCTGTTCGGTCTCGGCGTCGTACTCGTCGGGCCGGCGGCCTCGCCGGCCAGCGCCATCTGTGAGGGCGACATCACGCCTGTGCAGCCCGGCAGCGGGCCGCTCGGGCTGTCGGTCGACCCGCCCGCCGCCCCACCGAAGGGCGACCCGCTCGGCGACAAGAAGGCTCCCTGGCTGGAGACCTACGGGCCGTCGACGAAGTGGAACACCTACGACCTCGGGTGTGGCCCCGACATGGCCAACCACCCCACGTCGAAGCCGTTCACGGCCGAGGCGAACTTGTTCATGGACCAGGCGCTGCTGCCGGTGGTGATCTCCGAGGAGCTCACCAACTGGGTCACCGGTGACCCGTTCGGGTTCCTCGACCCGGTGGTGAACTCCGTGCAGAAGAAGGTCGAGGACAACGTCTTCGCGCAGCTGATGCCGCTGGCGGTCCTCGGGCTCGGTGCCTACTTCGTCTGGAAGTCCCGCTCGGCGCTGGCCCACGAGACGGCGACGACGGCGATCGGCGCCGTACTCATCGTGGGCGGAGCCGTGTTCCTCCTGCAGTGGCCGCAACGTGCGAACGACGCGTTCCAGAACGTCCTGCAGGCCGGCGTCGACGTGGCGCAGAGCCCGTTCGGGCAGCCGGACTTCTCCGACGCGATGTTCAACGACGTGGTCTACCCCCACTGGCTGGCCGGCGAGGTCGGCAGCCCCGACAGCGACGTCGCGCGCAAGTACGGCCCCGACCTCTACCGCTCCCAGCACCTGACCTATGCGGAGGTGGCCGAGGCGCGGGCGGCCCAGGCCGAGGCGGACGCCAACGACCAGGGCCCGGGACAGCTGTCCGACAACGCCGACAACGGCGACTCCCAATGCGGGGTCAACCAGGCGTGTGACAACCAGAACGAGCAGGACGGCGGCCTGCCGCCGCTCAACCCCGGCGACTCGGGCTGCGGCGTCAACCAGGCCGAGTGCAACCAGACCGCGATGGACGACCTGATCGACCAGAAGCGAGAGCTGTTCAAGGACACCGCGTCGAAGGTCGAGTCCGAGGACCCCGCCGCGTACGACGTGCTCACCGGCCGTGACGGCGCCGACAACCGGCCCGGGCTGGCCCTCGAGGCAACCGTCTACCTGTGGTGCACGAGCGCGTTCTACATCATCTCCCAGTTCATGCTCGGCCTGGCGATGCTGCTGGTCCGGGCGGCGATCATCGCCTTCCCGATCCTGGCTCCGCTGGTGATCTTCCCGAAGTTCCGGCCCAAGCTGGCCAGCCTGCTCGACCTGGTCGCGGCGGCCCTGCTGGGCGGTTTCAAGTTCATGTTCGCCTCGGGGCTGTACTCCACGATCGCGCAGGGCATCCTGGCGAGCCCGCAGGCGATGCTGCTCAAGGTGATCCTGCTGGTGGTGCTCGCGGTCGTCGGCCTGCTCCTGCTGCGGCCGATCCGCACCCTCAAGACCTTCGTGCCGGGCGCCGACCCCAACCACAGCTACCTGGCCGCGGCGCTCAAGCGGACCCTCGACTTCGCCGTCACCAGCAGCGCCGTGGAGACCGGGATCACCGCCGCCAACGAGACCAAGCCGGCGCAGCAGACCGAGTCGGCTCCCGCCCCGTCGCGACGGATGGCCGAGGAGGAGACGATGCCCGGACTGGAGCCGATGTACCGGCCCTCCCGCGGCGTCCCGCCGACCCGGCCGGCGACGGTGTTCGCGGAGCGGATCGACCGCGACGGCTACTCGCCGGCACCCCGTCAGATGGCACCCCTAGGAACGGCCCCGGCCGTCGACCCCGAGCTCGCCGGTGCGCCGTCTCGGGTGCGCGCGATCTCGGCGTCCGGCGTACCGGACTACTCCGGGCTGGCGGTCGCCTCCCGCGCGCCCCGGCATCGGGCCGAACCGGCGGCACCGCCGGGCATGGTCACGGTCGCCTTCGACGAGGACGCCCCGATCTTCCGGGCCTCCGAGGGACTCGAGGTCAACCGGCCGAGCCAGCCCGCCCCCGCCGACCTGGTCGTGGACGGTGACGGCCGCGAGGTCTTCGTGCTGTTCCGGACCTCTGACGAACGGCACGCCGCCGATGAAGGGCTGGTCGGCGCCGGAGCATCCGGCGGTGCCCGGTGAGAGGGCGTCCGGACGTCTACTCGGGAGGGTCCGACGACGGCGAACCCGCGCGCCCGCCGCGATCACGGTTGGTGATCGCGGCGGGGGTGGCGGTAGCGGTCCTCCTCGGGGCGCTGGTCGTCGCGCTGCTCCAGGACGACGACACAGGCGACTCCAGTACGCCGGCCCCAACCGCCGGCGCCACGACCTCGGGTGCCTCGGCGCCCACGACCGGCATGTCGATGCCGACCACCAGCCCGATGCCGTCCGGCCCCACCGCGCCACCGGACTCGGTCGCCGGCGTGGTCGAGCGCTTCGCCCAGGCCTGGATGCAGCGCACCTCCGCCGAGGAGCGACGCCGCGCGCTGGCTCCCGTCGCCACCGCGAGCCTGGTCGACGGACTCGTGCTGACCGACGTCTCCCTGCTGCCGCCGTCCGGCACCAGGCTCGCCGGCGAGGCGACCCTGCAGTCCGCGACCCCGAGCCAGGGCATCTATCTGCAGCGGTTCAGCGATGGCGAAAGCATCGTCGTCACCGCGGGCAACTTCGGCTCTGGCCGCTGGCTCGTCGTCGACGTCCAGCCCGGCCCCGAGAGCGCAGCGGGGTGACCACTGATGGATCCAGCAACCGCGAAGGTCGTCGCCCAACTGCTCCAGTCGCCGTCGGTCAAGAGGGCCATCGCCGGGTTCGCCGCGATGACGCTGGCGATCCTCGGCGTACTCGCATGGATCCTGATCTCGATCTTCAACAACCTCTTCGGCGCGGGCGACCCGGCGGCCGCTGACGGCCTGACCAACCCGTGCAGCCCCAGCGGTGACGTGGTGACCGCGGCGGACATCGCCGGGGCCGGCGGAGAGATCTCCAGCCTCGACGACCAGCAGCGGCAGAACGCCGCGACGATCGTGACGGTCGGCCACCGGCTGGGTGTGCCGACCTACGGGCTGGTGATCGCGCTGGCGACCGCCTTGCAGGAGTCCGGGCTGCATAACCTCGACTACGGCGACCGCGACTCGCTGGGGCTCTTCCAGCAGCGGCCGTCGGCTGGCTGGGGTACGCCGGAGCAGATCACCAACCCGGTGCTGGCCACCGAGGCGTTCTTCGGGCGGGCCGCGCACACCAACAACACCGGCCTGTTGGACATCGCGGGTTGGGAGTCGATGCCGGTGACGGTGGCCGCGCAGGCGGTGCAGCGCTCGGCGTTCCCCAGCGCGTACGCCGCCCACGAGCCGCTGGCCCGGCAGATCCTCGCGACCCTGGGCGAGGACCCGGGGGTGTCGATGGTCGACACCACGCAGTGCATCCAGATCGCCGGCGACGTGGTGTCCTACCCGCTGCCGGCTGACTCGGGCTACCTCGACAACGAGAACTTCGGCGAGGTCTCCGAGATCCGGTCGAGCTGGCACACCGGCACCGACCTGTCGGTCGCGTGCGGTACGCCGGTGCTCGCGGCCACGTCGGGCACGGTGATCGTGGAGCGCGACCAGGCCTGGTCGGGGCCGTATCTGGTGAAGGTCAGCACCGGCCCCGGGCGGCTGACCACGTGGTACGCCCACATGCAGTCGATCGACGTGGAGTCAGGTGAGCTGGTGCGCTCGGGCCAACAGTTGGGCGAGGTCGGGTCGGAGGGCAACTCGACGGGCTGTCACCTGCACTTCGAGGTGCACCCGACCGGCGGCACGATCTACCAGGACCCGGTCGACCCGACGCCGTGGCTGGCCGAGCACGTCGGCCAGGTGCTCGGGATCAGCAACGTGCCCGGACACGCGGAGACGGTCGTCGACCCCGGTAATGTGCAGGACCCGGGCTTCACCGGCGAGCTGACGATGCTGACCTACAACATCCACGTGGGTGCCGACCACGGCCGGAGCCTGCCCGACATCGCGCGCGAGATTGCCGCGTCGGGTGCGTCGGTGGTGGTGCTCAACGAGGTCGACGCGGTGCGTGGGAAGACCCCGCAGGCGACCTGGCTGGCCAAGCAGCTCGGCATGCACGCGGTCTACGGGCCCAACAAGGTGTGGTCGGGCGTGCGCGAGCGGGGCAACGCGATCCTGTCGAAGTATCCGATCCTGGATCCCTCGAACACGCCGCTGCCGATGGCCGCGGGGACGGAGCCGCGCGGGCTGCTGAGTGCGTACGTCGACTTGGGCAACGGGCAGGGCGACGGCAACGTCGTACACGTGTATGGGTCGCACCTGCACTTCGCGGGCGCCGTACGGCTGACGCAGGCGCGGGCGATCGCCTCGGCGATCGGCGAGCCGACGTGTACGACGTTCCTGCTCGGCGACATGAACTCCACCCCGCAGACCCCGATGTACGGCGTCCTCACCCAACGGCTGCTCGACCCGTACGCCGGCGGCCGGTTCGGGCGCGGCGCGACGGTGCCCGCGGAGGCGCCGCACGGGCGGATCGACTACACGTTCTTCTCGCCGCAGGCGGCCGTGGTGACCAGCCAGGTGATGCCGCGGGGCGCGTCGGACCACCGCGCGGTGCGGACGACGTTCGCCGTCAACCCCGACTACTCGTGCCAATGACCCGCCACGCTGATAATGAGGGCATGAGTGAGCGCGGACGGGACGAGCACGTCCCGGACGACGACGAGCTGAGGGCGTTGCTGGGGGAGGACGTCGCGTCGAGCTTCGACGAGCTCGCCGTCGACGGACACGGCGTACTCCGCAACATCACCGACTGGCGCTTCGACCGTGCCGAGGCCCCCGGACCGATCACACCGGTGCACATCCTCGACGTCCCGCCGGCCGTGCGGGGCCGACGGCTGATCTCCGTCGACCCCGAGTCGGGCCGGACCCGCTACGACCTGCGCGCGGCGAGCGACGTCTTCGAGGACAGCGAGGGGCAGTGGGTGAAGGTCGTCGAGGAGTGGCGCTACTTCGTCTGGCTGGTCATGTCGGAGACGAGCAGGCCCGCGGTATGCCCTCGCGCGAAGGCATACCCGTTGGTCAACCTCTGGGTCGACCCGACCACGTGAGCGCGGTCAGGCAGCTTCCTTGGTGAAGTTGATGAGGGCGGTGAACAGGTCTCCGGTGAGGCTGAAGACCTGGCCGACGCCGTCCTTGGTGAGCTGTGCCAGCCCTGCTGGGTCTTGGAACATCCAATAACCAACGAAGAGTATGCCGACAATCATGAGGTTCTTCTTGGAAAGCATGACCCTCTCCCTACGTCCCGAGCACGAGGTTCCTTTCAAGGATTGTCGCGGTACGCCGCCCGACGGGCAAGTGGAGGATCGAAACGTCGAGACCGGATGCTGGAGCCCACGGGTCCCGCGATCCGTCTCGGGCGCCTATGGTTAGACCCGCTGGCACCCTCGAGCTAGGGGCCGGCAGCGGGCTGCACCGAAGAGACTGAGGGGAACGGATGCCCAGCGAGGTATCGGCGGTACGCGAGCAGGTCGTCGCTGTCACGATCACCGGTGAGGGCGCGTTCATCGACAGCGAGCGGATCGAGCCGCCCGACGAGAACGCCGACCTTCAGGACGTCGTACTCGATGCGGTGACGCACCGCTTCGCCGAGCCGTCGGGCCAGTCCGTGCGGGTGATCGCGTGGGACGGCCACGCGCTGATGACCTTCCTCCTGCGCCCCAACGGCACCACGAGCGAGATCGTCCCTGTGTACGTCGGCGACCGGCTCGCGCAGGCCTACGCCTTCCGCACCATCGGCATTCCGCGCCCCGAGCCCCGCCCGGGCTTCTTCGCCCGGATGTGGCGCAACCTGGCGCGGCCGCGCCCGGCCGCGGACGCCAAGCCGGTGGACCTCCAGAAGGCGGCCGCCCTCCAGGTCCCCGAACCGCGAGTCACCGCCGAGGAGGCGACCGAGGCCGACTCGGCCGGCGAGGTCCCTGCCGAGGCGGCGGTTGTCGACGCGGCCGGCGACGAGAGCGCGGCTGCGCCAGCCGAGGTTCCCGACGACCAGCCCGACGAACTCCCTGACGAAGAGTCTGACGACTTCACGGACGAACTACCGGACGACTCGACCGAGGTAGCCGCCGGACCCGCCACCGAGGCGCCGGACGACGCCGCGGCGGATAGCCCCGTCGAGGGCCCGGCCGCGGTCGATGTCCCGGGCGACGTCCCAGTCGACGTACCAATCGACGCACCAATCGACGACGAGTTCTCCTGGGCGGCCTTCGCGAAGTCGCTGGATACGCCGTACGGCGTGTTCTCGGAGCCCGAGCTTCCCGACTTCGCGAAACTGCCCGACCTGCCGACCCCGATGACCGCCGAGGACGCCGTGATCGCGGCCTTCGGTGCGCCATCGGCGGAGCCCGAGGTCGAGATCGAGCCGGAGCCCGATGTCGATGTCGATGTCGAGCCTGAGGCCACGTCGACCGCCGAGCCCGAGCTCGAGCTCGAGGTCGCGCCGATCTTGGACGTCGAGCCCGTCTCCGAGCCCGAGCCCGTGACGGTTGCCGCACTCTCGACCGAGGACGACTCCGAGGACGACACTGCCGACGAGACCGCCGACGACGCCGCTGAAGAGAAAGAGGACGACGAGACCGCCGACGACGCCGAGGCGGCCCTCGTGCCGATCACGGTCGTACCGGTCGTCGACGACGTCAGCCGGCGGCGCAGGGGCGCGCTGGTCGCCGTACTCGCCGTGGTCCTCGTCGGGCTGCTCTCGGCCGGGGCCTGGGCGTTGACGACTGTGCGCGACGACACCGTGGCCGACGGCGATACCCCGGAGAACTCGCCGAGCGCGGCGTCCTCCACACCCGTCTCGCAGGCGCCCGCCGTGGTCACCCCCGCTCCGGTTCCGGTGCGGCTGACCACGCAGGTCCGGGGTGGCCGCGGCCGGGTCGACGCGCTGGTCACCATGCCGGGCCGGGCGGCCGCCGTCGTGAACTTCGTGATCACCTCGACCGACCCGGCCGGCCGGCGCCACTTCCTGCGCCGCACGGTCAGGCTCCAGGGCGGCGACCCCATCCGGGTCAGCCTCGACGATGTGGCACCCGGCGACTGGGAGTGGTGGGTCCGCGGCGAGCTCGTAGCGACCGCGCACGGGCAGGTGACGGTGCTGGACACCAAGCAGCCGCCCGAGAGTACGCCGACACCTGAGTCGACCGCGGTGTCGGGGCCGACCTCGGAGCCGACGAACGTGCCCGCCCCCACCTCCGAACCGACGACCTCGTCGCAGCCGGCATCGGGTCCGACCGGCCCGATCGACCCTGCTTCACCGAGCGGCTCGCCCACGGGGCCGGTGCCCGGAGGCTGACCTGCTTCGCTAGCATGCTGAACCTCACGTTCTCAGCAGCCCGCACCTATAGCTCGAGCCTTGGGAGTCAGCAGTGACCAGACTGCGCAGCGTCGTGTCCGGACTAGTCTCGGTGGCCACCGCATCGGCCCTGGTCCTGGGAGTCGCCCCGGAACCGGCGGGAGCCGGGACCGCGGACGCCGTACTCAATGGTTATCGGATCCATGTCGACGATCGCGCGCAGGGCAGCTGGGTGGGCTCCCGCAAGGCGAGCACCCACGTGGTCTATCGGCTCGACCCGACCGCGAAGCCGTACGCCTCCGGCTTCGGCGCGGTCCACGAGGTCAAGACGCTCACCGGCACCGGAGCCCGCAACGTCAGCCGCCGTGACACCCAGCGCGCGGCGTGGATCCTGTCGACCTACGGCCGCTGGAACGGCAGCTACAAGGAGATCCAGGCGGCCGCCGTCGACATCTCGCTCGACACGCTGCTGGTCGGCGGTCGCTGGGGCTGGAGGGGCACGAAGACCAAGGCCAGGCTGCGCCAGACCGGCCAGGCGAAGTTCATCCGGCAGTACGCCTCTGCCATGCTCAGCCAGTCGAAGCGGTACGCCGGCCCCTACCGGCTGAACGTCTACGCCCGGGGCACCGACCAGGGCGGCACCGTGCAGATCCGGGCCCGGCTCACCGCGGCGGTGACCGGTGCGGCGCTCAAGGACACCGACGTGACCGTGACGTACGACGGGAAGTCGACCCAGCTGCGCACCGACGCCGAGGGGCGCGTGACGGCGTACTTCCCGGCCAACCGCGCCGGGGACATCCCGATCAAGGTCGTCGCCCACCGGATGCCGTACACCAACATGATGGTGCGCAACCCCGTCCAGAAGAGCGCGTCCCGGGTGGCGGTGGCCGGCCTGCGCGAGCCGAAGATCCGCCGTACGACGGTGCCGGTCATCGCCTGGCCCGCGGTCTCCATCAAGACCCCGAGCCCGACTCGCATCACCAACTACCTGCCCGGCACGTTCACGGTCGCCGGCTCGGCCGGCACCGACCCGCGGCAGGCGACCGGGATCCTCTACGGTCCCTACGACTCGCTCGCCCAGGCGGTCTGCGCCGAGACCAGCCAGATCACCTCGGGCACCGTCGAGATCAACGGCAACGGCACCTACCGGCTGCCGAAGCTGAAGGTCGCCCGCTACGGCATCTACATCTGGAAGGTCGTGGTGGCGGGCAACCGGCTCAACCACGACGCCCAGAGGTGCGGTGGCAAGACCCTGGTGAAGTCGGTGGCGCGGGTGACGATCGAGGCGCCCTACGCCAACGTCGACGTCAACACCCGGTTCCGGGCGCTGATGAAGGTCTACGGCATCCCGGACGGCTACTCGGATCTCGCCAGGGTGCAGCTCTTCGGTCCCTTCAAGGACAAGGCGAGCGTGCACTGCTACCAGAACCGCGTCTACGCCACGAAGTGGCAGCGGGTCGAGACCCGCGGCGGTCAGTGGACGAACTGGTTCAAGTCCGGCAAGCGCGGCTACTACGGCTGGCAGGCCTCGATCCCGGGCTCGAAGTTCAGCACGGCCGCGATCTCCACCTGCCGGGCGGACGGGACGTTCATCCACATCCAGTAGCGGGAGCGTCATGAGCCTGCTCTTCCAGACCCCGCGCGCCCGGCTCGCCCGGGTGGTGCGCAGACTCCGGCGTACACCGAGTCCGCTGGCCGGCCGGACCGTGCTGGTCACCGGCGCCTCGTCGGGGATCGGCGAGGCCACCGCCCGCGCCGTCGCCCGGCGGGGCGGCCGGGTGCTCCTGGTGGCCCGGCGGGTCGAGGAGCTGGAGCGGGTGCGGGCCGAGATCGTGGCCGCCGGTGGCGTGGCGGCGGCGTATCCGTGCGACCTGACCGACGGTGAGGCGGTCGACGACCTGGTGAAGACCCTGCTCGAGGAGTACGGCGCGGTCGACTACCTGGTCAACAACGCGGGCCGGTCGATCCGGCGGTCGTTGGAACTGTCCTACGACCGCTTCCACGACTTCGAGCGGACCATGGCGGTCAACTACTTCGGACCGGTCCGGCTCACGCTCGGGCTGCTGCCGGCGATGCGAGCCCAGCGGTTCGGGCAGGTGGTCAACGTGGTCACCTGGGGAGTGCAGATGAAGGCGCCGAAGTACGCCGCGTACATCGCCTCGAAGACCGCGCTCGACTCCTGGGCGCGGATCGCCGGCCGTGAGGCGTTCCACGACAACGTCGCCTTCACCAACATGCGGCTCTCGCTGGTGAAGACCGACATGATCGGCCCGACCGAGGCCTACCGGAACCTGCGTGCGGCCACCCCGGAGCAGACCGCCGCCCGCGTCGTACGCGCGCTAGAGGACCGGCCGCTGACCATCAACACCCTGGCCGGCCGCGTGGGCGAGTGGGTCAACCTGCTGACGCCGAGGTTCTCCGACCTGCTCATGTCGTACGCCGATCGCAGGTTCCCCGACTCGGCCGCTGCCCGCGGCCGGACCACCGCGCCGGGTGACCCGACCGGGGACGACTGAGCCCTTACTCCTGGTTCGGGCCAAGCACGTTGAACGCCACTCCGGCCGGGTCGGTGAGGGCGGCCACCCGGCCCCACGGGGTGTTCTCCACCGGCTGGACCAGTGCTCCGCCGCCGGTGATCGTCTGCTCGACGGTGACGTCGGCGTCGGCGACCTCGACGTAGAACTGCCAGCGCGAGGGCGAGTCGGCCAGGCAGCCGGTGGCGTCCATGATGCCGGCCAGGGCGGCATCGCCCTCGCCGAGCGTGGCGTAGCGGAACTCCGGGGTGTCGCTCAGGACCTTCGGGTCCCAGCCGAACACGTCGCGGTAGAACGGCACCGCCCGGTCGTAGTCGCGGCTGAGGTTCTCGAACCAGGCCGGGGCGCTGACCTCGCCGCGGACCGCGAAGCCCTGGTGGAGCCCGGGCTGCCAGACGCCGATGCCGGCGCCGGCAGGGTCGACGACGAACGCCTGTACGCCGAGGTCGCCGACCGAGTCGGCCTCGAAGACGACCTTGCCGCCGTGCTCGCGGGCCCGCTCGACGGTGGCGGCAGCGTCGTCGGTCTCGAGGTAGATCGACCACCCGTTGGCGGTGCCGAAGGTGCCGTCGTTCGGCATCAGCCCGGCGATCGGCCGGCCCCGGTGCTCGAACGTGCGGTAGCCGCCGAACTCGGCGACCGGCTCCGTGGAGGTCCAGCCGAACAGGTCGCGGTAGAAGGCCGCGGCCCGGTCGGCGTCAGGGGTGAACAGA
The DNA here is from genome assembly GCA_036506675.1 of Nocardioides sp. Taxonomy (GTDB): domain Bacteria; phylum Actinomycetota; class Actinomycetes; order Propionibacteriales; family Nocardioidaceae; genus Nocardioides. The sequence continues at coordinate 17,784 of DASXRJ010000080.1, forward strand.
TCGATCCAGCACGGGGCGCCGGGGGTGTCGGACACGGTCATCGTGAGCTCCTTCGCAGGTGATCGTCTGTCCGTGTCGACTCCGGCGGCCCCTCGAACTCATCGGTCAGCGGTCACTGGCCTGGCTGCGCAGGAAGGCGCGACGGGCGGCGTACTCCTCCTCGTCGATCTCGCCGGCGGCGTACCGCTCGGCGAGGCGTCGCTCACCGGCACGCTGGCCGGAGAACTGGGCCCGGCGGCGACCGGCGATGACGAACGCGGTGATGCCGCCGGCGATCAGCAGGAACCACAGGATCGGGAAGATCGGCCACCAGGCACCGGGACCGTCCCAGTGGTCGGCAGCCGCTACGGCGAGCTGGGTGATGAACATGACGTGCTCCTCGATGGTTGGTGAGGTGGACACGTCCATGCTGCGTCCGGGCTGCCGGAGACACATCCGTCCGGCGGCGGCACCGGCGTACGCAATCTGGCGTACGCCGACCCCGGGCAACCCTGAGACGCGTTAGCTGGCCTTCTTCGCGGCTTTCTTGGCCGGCTTCTTCTTCGGCTTCGCCTCATCCTTCTTGGCGGGCTCGGTCTCGCCGCGGGCGGTCTTGGCGGCCTCGACCGACTTCTGCAGCGCCGCCAGCAGGTCGACGACCTCGCCCGAGGTCTTGGTGGCGGTCGGCGTCTTCTTGACCTCGCCGCCCTCGACCTTCGCCTTCACCAGAGCGTGTACTGCGTCCGCGTAGTCGTCCTCGAACTCACTCGGGTCGAAGTCGCCGGCCAGGGTCTCGACGAGCATGTGCGCCATCTTGACCTCGGCGTCCTTGACCTCGCCGGTCTCGACGGTGAAGTCCGGGTTGCGGATCTCGTCGGGCCACATCATGGTCTGCAGCACGATCACGTCGTCGCGCACCCGGAGCACCGCGACCGTCGTACGCTGCCGCAGCGCGACCGTCACGACGGCCATCCGGTCGGCGTCGACGAGCGCCTGGCGGAGCAGCGAGTAGGGCTTGGCGCCGGACTTCTCGGGCTCGAGGTAGTAGGACTTCTCGAACAGCATCGGGTCGATCTGGTCGCTCGGCACGAACTTCTCGACCGCGATCTCCCGGCTCGACGTCGACGGCAGCTCGGCCAGGTCGTCGTCGCTGAGGATGACCATCTCGCCGTCCTCGGTCTCGTAGCCCTTGGCGATGTCGGCGTAGGCCACCTCGTCGCCGTCGATCGAGCAGACGCGTTGGTACTTGATCCGGCCGCCGTCCTTGGCGTGCACCTGCCGGAACGACACGTCGTGGCTCTCGGTGGCGGCGTAGAGCTTGACCGGCACGCTGACCAGACCGAAGGAGACCGCACCCTTCCAGATTGCACGCATGGAGTAAGCCTCTCTTTTCACACCTGTCTCAGCAAGGATGTACCCATGCGTCCGATGTTGGCCACCCGAGGCAGTCACGTGCCGGCGGGTCCGGGCTGGGTCCACGAGGTGAAGTGGGACGGCATGCGGGTGCTGGCCGACGTGCCGCGGCGTACGCCACCGCGGCTCACCTCCCGCAACGAGAACGACGTGTCGGTGTCCTTCCCCGAGCTGGCCGGGCTGCCGCGGCGGGATCTGCTCCTCGACGGCGAGATCGTCGCCTTCGACCCCGACGACGGGGGCCGGCCGAGCTTCGCGCGGCTCGCCGAGCGCATGCACGTCGGCAGCGCGCGCCGGGCCCAGGCGCTGGCCGACGTGGTGCCGGTGACCTTCCTGGTCTTCGACCTGCTCCGGCTGGACCGCCGTGACCTGGCCGCCGAGCCGTTGTCGGTACGCCGTGGGCTGCTCGAGTCGCTCGGCCTGGCCGACGTGCACTGGCAGGTCCCGGATGTGTACGACGACGGGCCGATGTTGGTGCAGGCCACCTTCGAGCAGGGACTCGAGGGGGTGGTCAGCAAGGAGCTGTCGTCGCGGTACGAGTTCGGCGTGCGGAGCCGGCACTGGCTGAAGTTCCCGCACCGGCGGCGCACCAGCTGGGTGATCGGCGGCTGGCGGCTGGAGACCGACTCGACCAACCGGCTCGGCGCCGTACTCGTGGGGGAGCCGACGGCCGACGGCCTGGTCTTCCGCGGGCGGGTGGGCAGCGGCATCACCGGCCGCACCGCGACCCTGCTCAAGGGGCTGCTCGAACCCCTGGCCCGGCCGACCAGCCCGTTCGCCGACGAGGTGCCGCGGATCGACGCGCTCGGCACCCGCTGGGTCGAGCCGGTGGTGGTCATCGACGTCGAGTCGCTCGGGTTCGCGGGACAGGGCCGGCTCCGGCAGCCGTCGTACCGGGGCGTCCGCGACGACCTCACGCCCGCCGACCTGGCCACCCAATCCTGAGCTGGCCGGCTCGGTAGCATCACGGACATGGCCGAGGCGACCGACGTACGCGTGGAGGTCGACGGGCGCACGCTCAAGATCGGGAACCTCGGCAAGGTGCTCTACCCGCGCACGGGCACGACCAAGGGTGAGGTGCTCGACTACTACGCCCGGATCTCGCCGGTGCTGCTGCCGGTGCTGAAGGACCGCGCGGTGACCCGGATCCGGTGGCCGCACGGCGTCGAGGGGCCGTCGTTCTTCGAGAAGAACGTGCCGGCGGGCGTGCCGTCCTGGGTGCGTACGGCGCGGGTGCCGACCACCGGTTCGCGGGCCAGCACCAGCGGCTCCGACCACCTGACCTTCCCGATCGTCGACGACCTCGCGACGCTCACCTACCTGGTCAACCTGGCCAGCCTCGAGCTGCACGTGCACCAGTGGACCGTCGACCGACGCGGCCGGCCGCGCAACCCCGACCGGCTGGTCATCGACCTCGACCCGGGCGAGCCCGCCGGGCTGCACGAGTGCTGCGTCGCCGCGCTGCTGGTGCGCGACAAGCTGGCCGAGCGCGACCTCGACAGCCGGGCCGTGACGAGCGGTAGCAAGGGCCTGCACCTGTACGCCGGCCTGCCGGGCGAGCTCGACCCCGACGGCACCACGGCGCTGGCCAAGGAGATCGCCGAGGAGCTCCAGGCCGAACACCCCAAGCTCGTGACCGCGACGATGACCAAGGCGCGTCGTACCGGCAAGGTGTTCCTCGACTGGTCGCAGAACTCCGGCAGCAAGACCACCATCGCGCCGTACTCGATGCGCGGGCGGGAGCTGCCCACGGTCGCCACTCCGTGCAGCTGGGCCGAGGTCGAGGAGGGCGCGGAGGATGAGTTCGGGCTCGAGCAGTGCCGCTTCGAGGAGGTCCTCGACCGGGTCGCCGACCTGGGTGACCTGTTCGCCTGAGCGCGTGGGGTCTGCGCGCTGGGCCGGGCGGCCAGGCGGCCGGGCCTCGGGCTGCGACGGTGGAGGTTCGTCGGTCTGTGGAGCCGGAGACCCGCCACTGTCGGGCTGACGGGTGCGCGCGGCCGGCCCGCCAGTCAGACCGGCCGGGCGATCAGACCAGCCTGGCCGGGCGCCGGCGATGACCGGACCTCAGGCGCCGACCCCGCCGCCGTGCAGGTTCTTGGCGGTCGCGGACTTCTCGACGGTCGCCGGGTCGGGATAGGTGCGCAGGAGCCGGTCGGCCGTGCCGGCCGTGGTCACGGTGAACCAGTAGTGCTCGTTCTTGTAGTGATGGAGCCGGTGGCTGCGCCAGACCGACTTGTAGAGGCGCGACTTCGGCGGGTAGTCGCCGTGGATCAGGTAGTGCGTCCACTCGTAGCTGATGCCGAGCGTCGCGACCGAGACCAGGAAGGTGAGTCCCAGCCCCGGTCGCGGGAAGGCGAACGCGCCGACCGCGACCAGCGCGACCAGGACCCCGATCAGGGACTGCCAGGGGATGAACACGAGCGGTACGTCGCGCGGGTCGGCGTGGTGGGCCCGGTGCTTGCGGGCCAGGAGCGAGTCGATCTGGTGTCCGGCGACCCGGCGCGGACGCCAGTGCAGGATGCAGACGTGGATCACCCACTCGACGAACGGGAAGGCCAGCACCAGGGTCACCGGGACGAGCGCGTCGGTCCAGCGCCAGTCGCCGACCCAGAGGCGCAGCCCGAGCGTGGTGGCGAGGGTCCCGGTGATCAGCCACGGGGACGGGTAGCCCCAGAACTTCCCGAAGGCCGAGCGGAGCGTCACCCGCGGGCGTCTGGCGGTGGCCCGCTCGGTGAGCGCGGCTTCGGCCCCGCGCAGTCGCTGCTGTGCGATCGCTTCGATGTCGGGGTTCATCTGGTCTCCTTCAGTGCGACGTGAGTGAGTCGAGGGCCGCGCCGATCTGGTCGTGGCCGCGGCGGAGCAGTGCGTCGGCCCGGGTGTGCGCGAGCCGGCCGTTGCCGAGCTCGATGGCTCGGGCTAGGGAGCGGTAGGTGGCGACCTGCGAGACCTCGCCCGCGAGGAGCTCGGAGAGGGCGTCGAGAGCCGGTTCGTACGCCGAGCGCAGGCTGTTGAACATCAGCCGGAACGTGATCGAGTCGGCGCCGTCCACGACGTGCTCCCAGAAGGCGAGCGCGTGCCGCTGCCTCGCGACCGGGTCGTCGCTCAGCTCGAGGGCGTCGACGCAGTCGGCGAGGTGGCGGGCCACCGTCGCGCCGTTGCGCTGCGCGGCGAGCTCGGCCGCCTTGGGCCCGATCAGCTGCCGCGCCTCCATGATGCTGCGCACCACCGACAGCTCGACGCTGCCGGCCACGAACAGCAGCCGGGGGAGCAGGTCCAGGCCGGCGCTGCGCCGGAAGTCGCGGACCCGGGTGGCGTCGCCCTGGCGTACGTCGACCAGGCCGGCGTGGGCCAGCCGCTGGAGGGCCTCGCGTACGGCGGGCCGGGAGACCCCGAGCACCTCGGCCAGTCGTCGCTCGCTCGGCAGCGAACCACCGGGCTCGACCACGCCGTCGACGACCTGGGAGACCAGCTGCTCGTAGACCTCGTCCGGGAGCGACCGGCGGGCGATGCGTTGCAGGCTCATGAGACCACTCTGCTGAGCATTGGCCAGTTGGTCAAGTGGTCAGACCAGTGAATCTAAGCCACGAGTGCTTCCTCTCCGAGCCGGGCGACCTCGTGGCTCACAGAGTCCTCACAACTTCACTCTGGCCGGCTCACAGGCGGCATCGACATTGTCAGGTGCGGCCGGTGGTACGCCGGCCTCACCCCGGCTGACCGAGGAGCGAACGTGCAGATCTCGTGGCGAGCATTTCGACGAGTACGGCGGCGGTGGTGGGTCGCGGCCGTCGTACTCTGCCTGGCGGCGGTGGCCGCCACCTGGTGGTGGACCCGCGACTCCGCGGCGCAGACGCCCACGACGACCACCGCGACGGCCTCCCGCGGCGACTACGAGACCACCGTGCAGGCGTCGGGCACGATCACGCCGTCCCGCGAGGAGGAGCTGAGCTTCTCCTCCTCGGGCGAGGTCACGGCGGTGCCGGTGGCCGCGGGCGACCGGGTGCACAAGGGCGACGTACTCGCCCGGATCGACGCGACCACGCTCGTCGCGCAGCGGGACGCCGCCGACTCGGCGCTCGACGCCGCCGTCACCCAGCAGGACGAGGACGCCGACGCGGGTGCCTCGGCCACCCAGCTCGCCGCCGACGAGGCCCAGGTGACCGCCGCGAAGTCGCAGCTGGCGCAGGCCCGCGAGGCGGTCCGCGACGCGACCCTGCGCTCGCCGATCAACGGCACCGTCAGCGCCGTCGACGTGGCCGTCGGCGACCAGGTCGGCGGCGCCTCGACGCCGACCGACGACGGGTCCGACTCGTCGGGCTCGAGTGCGGCGGTCACGGTCATCTCGACCGACTCGTTCGAGGTCGACGCCACCGTCGGCAGCTCCGACGTCGAGTCGCTGAAGAAGGGCCTGCAGGCCACCATCACCCCCACCGGCGCGACCGAGCCCGTCTACGGGACGGTCAGCGAGGTCGGCGCGATCGCGACCGCGGACAGCACCGGCGTCGCCACCTTCCCGGTGACCATCGACGTGACCGGCACCCCCGACGGTTTGTACGCCGGCTCCAGCGCCGACGTCACGATCGTGGTGGCCAAGGTGACCGACGTACTCACCGTGCCGAGCCAGGCGCTGCACACCGACGACGGCGAGACCTACGTGTACGTCGTCGACGGCGACGACCGGACCCGGACGCTCGTGACCACCGGGACGACGTACGGCATGAACACCGAGATCAAGAGCGGGCTGACCGAGGGCCAGACGGTGGAGGTGGAGGCCTTCATGGCACCGGGTGGGGCCGACGGGTCCGGGCAGGGGCCGAGCCTCTCCGAGCTGCCGGACGGCGCGGTGCCGCCCGATGGCAGCGGGCCGCAGCTCTACACCGGCGGAGCGCCGCAGTGAGCGCCCTCGCCGAGACGCCGATCATCGAGCTGGTCGACGTACGCAAGACCTACGCGACCGGCGCTCTCGAGGTCGAGGCGCTGCGCGGCATCGACGCCACCATCGCCGAGGGTGAGTACGTCGCCGTGGTCGGCCCGTCCGGCTCCGGCAAGTCGACGCTGATGCACATCGTGGGCTGCCTCGACGTGCCCACCTCCGGGTCCTACCGGCTGGCCGGCCACGACGTGGGGTCGCTCGACGAGACCGAGCTGGCGCAGGTGCGCAACCGGCAGATCGGGTTCGTCTTCCAGCAGTTCAACCTGCTCGCCGGCATGCCCGCCTGGCGCAACGTCGAGCTGCCTCTGGTGTACGCCGGCGTGCCCCGGGCCGAGCGCCGGGACCGGGCCGAGGCCGCGCTGGCGAGGGTCGGTCTCGCCGACCGGTCCGGCCATCGGCCGGGCGAGCTGTC
>DASXRJ010000081.1:0-3861 GCA_036506675.1 Nocardioides sp.
CGTAGTCGCTCGGCCCGACGTGCACGTTGTGCTTGCCGAGGTCGTGGTCGACCTGTGAGGTGACCGCCTGGGTCTTGGAGATCTTCTTGGACTCCAGCCGGTCGCGCTCCAGCATGTTCTTGAAGTCCATGTTGCCGCCGACGTTGAGCTGGTACGTGCGGTCGAGAATCACGCCGCGGTCCTCGAACAGCTTGGCCAGCACCCGGTGCGTGATCGTGGCGCCCACCTGAGACTTGATGTCGTCACCGACGATCGGCAGACCGGCAGCCTCGAACTTGGCCGCCCACTCCGGCGTCCCGATCATCGGCGACGACATCAAGTCGCAGGTGGGGGCGACGATCACGCACCGCGTGATGGCGAAGCTGTTCGAGGACCGCGGCGTGGTGCTCGACCGCACCTACCAGCTGAACGTCGGCGGCAACATGGACTTCAAGAACATGCTCGAGCGCGACCGGCTGGAGTCCAAGAAGATCTCGAAGACGCAGGCCGTCACGTCGAACCTGCAGCACGACCTCGGCGCGCGCAACGTGCACATCGGTCCGTCCGACTACGTGCAGTGGCTCGACGACCGCAAGTGGGCCTACGTCCGGCTCGAGGGTCGCGCGTTCGGCGACGTACCGCTGAACATGGAGTACAAGCTCGAGGTCTGGGACTCCCCCAACTCGGCCGGCATCATCATCGACGCGATCCGGGCGGCGAAGATCGCCAAGGACCGTGGGCTGGGCGGCCCGGTGCACCCCGCGTCGACGTACCTGATGAAGTCGCCGCCGGTGCAGATGGCCGACGACCTGGGCCGCGCCGAGGTGGAGAAGTTCATCCGCGGCGAGTGACCAGCTGAACCTGCACGACGTTGTGGCCCCCGGCAGCCTGCCGGGGGCCACGGCACATTTGTGGGCGTCGGGCACCCCGTGAGCGACCGGTGTTCCCCGTAGACGGACGTACCTATCGGCCGACTGCGTGGACGGATCCCGCTCGTCCTCGACGCCCCGCGGCCGGTTAGGTACGTCGCTCTACGGCCGCCCACGTTCCGAGAGGGTGTCGGGTCAGCGGGAGCCCTGTGTGACCGGCTTCCACTCATAGGCCTGTACGACGACGAAGCCGGGCCCGTGGAAGACGTACTGGATAGCCTCGCCCGAGCCACCGCGCAGCAGCGAGCTCATGTTCATGCTGTTGTGTACGCCGGGGGTCAGGCTGGCCGACCAGCACACGGCCGACTGCGGGTCGACGAAGGTCGGCTGGCGCGAGCAGTCGAGCACCACCGGCTTGCCGACCACGGTGATCGCGACCGTGCCGGTGCCGCCGATAGTGGTGTTGAAGAACCCCGCGGTCGCGAGGCCGGCGCCCTTGGTGCGGTTGATGTCCCACTGCAGGCTCGCGTCGAAGGCCAGGATGTTGCGGCTGTTGATGCTGATCCCCTCGTTGTCGAGGTGGAGCAGGTGCACGTAGCCGGCCTCGTCGGCGAAGTAGACCTCACCCTGGCCGGTGACCCGCATCAGGCTGACGTTCTCGCTGGTCAGCACCTTCTTGGCGAGCTTGCCGATGCTGCCGGCCTTCTCGTGGTGGAACTCCACCTGCCCCTGGTAGGCGACCATCGTGCCCTTGGAGGCGAGTACGTCGGGCCCGAGGCCGACCTTGAGCATCTGGCTGTTCTGCAGCACGAAGCGTTCGGTGCTGCTGACCTCCAGGTTGGACTTGTCGAAGAGATCGCTGCGCATGAGGACATCCTGCCCCGCCGGGGCGATTTTCACTCCTCGGCCACGCGTACGACGCCCGCCGCGCCGCCCGTCACGAACTCGAGCAGGCGCCGGCCCTCCTCCTCGACCTCCGACGCCTCGGCCGCCGCGAGCCGGCCGAAGGTGGTGACCTCGAGGACCGCGTCGCCGATCCGCCACGTCCCGCGCCAGAAGCCGTCGACGAGGAGGGTGCCCCGGTTCGCTCCGTTGCCCGGCGGCAGCGGCACCGGGCGCCCGTCGGGGATCACCCGGGACCGGTCGGCGTGCGAGAGCAGGAGGTTGTCGTACTCCGGCAGGAACCGGACCGGCGCCGGGGTCTCCGGGTCGGGGCGTGGTGAGTCCGGCAGCTCGAAGAGGTCCCGCCCCTGCTCGTCGCGGAAGGTCAGCAGCCGCGGGCGCAGCCGCTCGACGACTTCGGCCAACCGGCTCAGCCCGGACCACGCCTGGACGTCCGCGACCGACGCCGGTCCGAAGGCGGCGAGGCAGCGCAGCACCAGCCCGTCGAGATCCGGTCGCGGCTCGGGTGCGCGGCCGAGCCAGGTGTCGACCGGCGTACACAGGGCGGGGCCGTTGCTGCCCCACACGCCGCGGGGCGGCGGCTGCACCAGGGGCAGGTGGTGGGTGACGAGGTAGGCCAGCGCGCTCGGGTCGGCGTCGGGCCAGCGCTCGGCCAGCCGCCGGCCCAGCTCGGCCTTGGTGGCCGGCCGCTCCTCGAGCAGGGCGCGGGCCGCGGCCAGCACCTCCTCGTGGTCCAGGTCCGGGAGCCGCCGGGCGAAGCCGTGGGCCGTGAAGTGGGTGGCGCGCAGCGGGCCGAAGAGCAGCGTCCAGGCGAGGCAGTCGCGCGCGCTGACCAGGTGGATGGTGTTGCGCATGAGATGGGTGCGTACGACGGTCCGGTCGGCCGTCAGCCGCGACAGCGCGTCGGTGTCGGCGTCGAGGAGCCGGCTCCACAGGCCGACGTACGGCGCGAGCGGGGCCTGCGACTGCATCCCGCCGAGCCGCTCGACAGCCTCGATCACGGACAGGGGCGCGCGCTCGAGGAGAAGCTGGCGGGCCAGCGTCGCGCGGTTGAGCGCACGCGGCCCGAGGACGGTGGCCACCCGCGCAGGCTAGCGAAGCCGGCCGACGGCCTCGGTTCGGCCAGGCTCGGGCGGGTCAGGCTCGGGGCGACCTCAGGCTCAGGCGGGGTCCGCGCGGCGACCACGGAGCAGTCCCAGCCGGTCGACGAGCAGGAGCGCGACGCCCACGACGAGGCCGGCGACGATGAGGTTGAGCATGGTGCCGTGCAGGCTCTTGGTGAGGGCGTCCCAGACCTCGCCCGCGAGCGCGTCGTCACCGCTCGGGATCCGGGTGATCGCCTCCCGGCGCGCGACGATCAGGCCGAGCCACGTCAGGCCCAGGGCCAAGGCCGACCCGAACCCGAGCCAAGCCCCCGCCCGCAGCCGACTCCTCGCGATCACCAGCGTGAGCACCAGCAACGCCACGCAGGCGATCGGCACCCACGGGCGCACGGGCTCCATGCGCTGGTAGCCCGCCTGGGCCTGCTCCAGCTGCTCGGTCCGCGCCAGGGTCACCGGGATGGGCGGGACCCGGACGCCGTCGGTCTTGACGGCGCCGGTGCGCCCGAGGCCGGCGACGACCTGCTGGGCCACCGGACGCAGGTCGATCGAGACCTCGTCCCGGCCCGACCTGTCCTCGAGGATCGCCATCAGCCGCTCATGGGCCGTCCGGTTGGCGGTGCGCCACACGGGCGGGAACTCGGGGCCGTCGATCGCCAGGCCCACGGCGACGTGCACGATGGGTTGGTTGGCCTCGCTGACCCGGAACTTGCTGTTGACCGCGTTCTCGACCTGGTCGGTCGCCGCCTCGCGTACGACGGGGTTGTCGGCCAGCGGCGCGACGGCGTCGACGTACCCATCGGTGTCGGTGATCTGTTGGCCGAACCAGACCGAGACCACCGCGAGCGGGACGAGGACACAGGCCACCAGACCGAGAAGGGCGGCCGTCGCGCCCCGGATGCCAGTGGTCATCTCCGGAAGTCCGTCGGGGGTGTGCCGTGCTCCGGGTGTGTGCCTCGCAAGACGGAGGAGCGAAGGCGGGCAGGAGGCCCGTCGAGTCGACGACAACG
>DASXRJ010000082.1:0-19435 GCA_036506675.1 Nocardioides sp.
GGCTGGGCCGGCCCGCCACCGGCGGAGTGGGCCCGCCGGCTCGGCGTCGACGAGGCCACTGCGCGGGCCCTGGTGTGCGCGGCGGTGCGGGAGACCTTCGAGGAGTCCGGCGTTCTCCTGGCCGGCCCGTCCGCCGACGAGGTGGTCGCCGACACCACCGGCGCCGACTGGGAGGCCGACCGGGTCGCGCTGGAGGGCAGTGGCCTGTCGTTCACCGAGTTCCTGGCCGCGCGCGGGCTGGTGATCCGCACCGACCTGCTCGGCGTCACCACGGGCTGGCAGACGCCGGTCTTCGAGCCGCGCCGCTACCGGACCTGGTTCTTCGTCGCCGAGCTGCCCGAGGGACAGCGCACTCGCGATGTGTCGACCGAGTCGGACGGGGTGGCCTGGTGGACGCTGCGCGACGCGATCACCGCCGTCGACGCCGGCGAGATGCTGATGCTGCCGCCGACGTACTCCACCTGCCTCGAGCTGTACGACGCCCGCACGCCGCACGAGGCCCTGCTCGCCAGCCAGGGGCCGGTCACCGAGATGATCGAGCCGCGGGTCGTCTTCGAGGGCGACTCGGCGTACCTCACCGTGCCCGACCGGCTGGTCGCGCTGCGGGCCGAGGTGGCCGAACGGATGGCTGAGAGGCTGCGGTCATGAGCTGGGCCGGCGGCGCCTTCGGAGAGTACGCCGAGTGCGTGCTCGCCCCGAACGCCAACATCATGACCCTCGACGGCACCAACACCTGGATCCTCCGCGACCCGGCGTCACGGCGGAGTGTCGTGGTCGACCCGGGGCCGCTCGACGAGGGCCACCTGGACCGGGTCGCGGAGGCGGCCGGCGACGTGGCCGTGGTACTCCTCACGCATCATCACCTCGACCACTCCGAGGCGGCCCGCTTCTTCGCGGGACGCGTCGGAGCCGGCGTGCGCGCGCTCGACCCGGCCTACCGGCTGGGCGGCGAGGGCCTGACCCACGGCGACGTGGTTGCCGTCGGCGACCTGGAGATCCGGGTGATCGGCACGCCGGGTCACACCAGCGACTCGCTGTCCTTCCTCGTCCCCGCCGACGGCGCGGTGCTGACCGGCGACACCGTCCTCGGCCGCGGTACGACGGTCGTCGCCCACCCCGACGGGCAGCTCGGCGCCTACCTCGACTCGCTCGACCGGCTGCACGCGCTGGCCGAGGCGCACGAGCTGCGCACGATCTGGCCGGGCCACGGGCCGGTGATCGACGACGCGCTGGCGGCGCTCGACTACTACCGGGCGCATCGGCATGAACGGCTGGCCCAGGTGGAGGCCGCCGTACTCGCTCTCAGCGGTGAGCCGACGCTCGGCAAGGCGCTCGTCCACCTCGACCTCGTCGCCGGCTCGGGAGCGAACCTCACGCCGCAGACCGTCGTCGAGCGCGTGTACGCCGACGTCGACCCGGTCCTCTGGGGCGCGGCCGAGCTGTCGGTGCGCGCCCAGCTGGCCTACCTCGCGGGACGTTAGCCCAGGTCGCCGGGGTCGCCACCACCCTCAGGTGGGCCCCGTTTCCGTTGATCATCCGTTCGATCAAGTCGCGGCAGATCGAACGGATGATCAACGCGAAGAACACAACCCGGCGGCTGGTCCACGCCCCCGCGCCGAGATCGACCTGAGGCCCACGCCGGTCCGGGGGTAGCGGTCAGGCGAGGGAGAGGTCGCGAAGCTCGCGCTGATAGTCCGCGTACGCCGCCCGCAGCTCGGCACCCGGCCAGTCGTCCGGAAGCAGGACCGACGGCAGCAGTGGGTCGGTGGTGAGGTGCCGGACCAGCTGAGCGGCGACGGCCAGCCGTTGCGGCGGATCGTGGGTGCCGGTCAGGGAAGCGAGGACCGCGCGGCCGCGAGACGCCCAGCCGGCGAGATCCCACAGCCCGGCGGCGAGGGTGGCGGGGTCGTCGTCGGGTACGCCGCGGAACGTCGACAGCACCGGATCCGGCTCGAGCGTCCGGCTCAGGTTGGCCGGCCGGGTCCACACGCCTTCCCGCAGCTCGGCCAGGCGCAGTCCGGCCAGCCGTTCCCGGAGAGCCGCGCGCTCGGGCCCCGGTCGTCCGGTGACCACCACGACGGCCAGCTCCCACTCGCCGTCCCAGGGCGCGTCGGCCGCCTCGACAGCTTCGTCCTGCCGGCGCTGGCGGGCCACCAGCCGGTCACCGAGCAGGTAGTCGCTGCCCTCCCGGCGCAGGTCGCCGGCCGCCACGGCCCGGGTCAGCGCGACCCGCAGGGTCCCGGCCGGGATCCCGAAGAGCTCACCCGCCCGGGTCAGGTCGGCCGGACTCTTCCGGTCCGGGTGCGAGCCCAGCATCAGGCTCAGGACCATTGAGCGCGCGGACAGCGGACCGAGTACGGCGGCCGGAGCGGTCGTCGGGTCTGCCATGGCAGCACTCTGGCACACACCCAGGGGCAACTGAGTCATTACGCCTCTAGACACATCTGTCAACAAAACTGTAACGTTGAGGCGTGAGTGATACCCCATGAGTGACGCAGCGCCCTGGCGCCGGGCCGCCCATGAGGGCGCCGACTCGGCCTACGCCCAGGCGAGCACACAGGCGAGCACACAGGCCGACGACGTGCCGGCGTACCGGACTCTGACCTACGAGGTGGACGGCCGGGTCGCTCGACTGACCTTCGACCGGGCCGAGCGGGGCAACTCGATCACGCCGGACACCCCGGTCGAGCTGGCCGACGCCGTGGAGCGGGCCGACCTCGACCCGCGGGTGCACGTGATCGTGCTGAGCGGACGGGGCAAAGGCTTCTGCGGGGGCTACGACCTGGCCGCGTCCGCCGAGCACCTCATGGACGGCGGTTCGGGGATCGGCGGCGGCGCGCCGGGCAGTGTGCTCGACCCGGTCGTCCAGATGACCAACCACGACCCAGGCGGCACCTGGGACCCGATGGTCGACTACGCGATGATGAGCCGCTTCACGCGGGGGTTCGCCAGCCTGCTGCACGCGAACAAGCCGACGGTCGCCAAGATCCACGGCTTCTGTGTGGCCGGTGGCACCGACATCGCCCTGCACTGCGACCAGATCGTGATCGCCGCCGATGCCAAGATCGGCTACCCGCCGACCCGGGTCTGGGGCGTGCCGAGCGCGGGGCTCTGGGCGCACCGGCTCGGCGACCAGCGGGCCAAGCGGCTGCTCTTCACCGGCGACTGCCTGAGCGGTCGCGAGGCCGCTGAGTGGGGGCTCGCGATCGAGGCGCCCGAGCCGGAGGACCTCGACGAACGCACCGAGATCCTGGTCCAGAGGATCGCCGCGATGCCCCTCAACCAGCTGATGATGGTCAAGCTCGCGCTCAACTCCGCCCTGCTCGCCCAGGGCGTCGCCAACAGTCAGCTGATCAGCACCGTCTTCGACGGAGTCTCACGGCACACCCGCGAGGGTTACGCCTTCCAGCAACGCGCGGCCGAGGTCGGCTTCCGGCAGGCCGTGCGCGAGCGCGACGCGGCGCCGTACGACGATGCCGGGCCTTCCACCAACAAGGGATGAACATGACGACCCACGACGTCTTCAACCAGGTCCCGCCGCTGACCGGCCACGACACCGCCGCCGACCCGGCCCTGCTCGAGGGCATCGAGCGCGAGGGCGCCGGCTGGGCGCTCGACGAGATCCACGAGCTCGGCCGGCTGGCCGGCACCGCCGAGGCACAGGACTGGGGCCGGTTGGCCGAGCGGGTGCCGCCGCGGCTGTTGACCCACGACCGGTACGGCCACCGGATCGACGAGGTCGAGTACGTGCCGGCGTACCACCGGCTCATGCAGACCGCCGTCTCCCACGGCCTGCACGCCGCGCCCTGGGCCGACGACCGCCCCGGCGCGCACGTCGCCCGGGCCGCGAAGTTCATGGTGTGGAACGTCGACGCCGGTCACGGCTGCCCGATCTCGATGACGTACGCCGTCGTACCGGCGCTGCGGGCCAACCCCGACCTGGCCGCCGCCTTCGAGCCGCTGCTCACCAACCGCGAGTACGACTTCGGCCTCCGCGACCCCGCCACCAAGCGCGGCCTGATCGCGGGCATGTCGATGACCGAGAAGCAGGGCGGCTCCGACGTCCGCGCCAACACCACGACGGCGCAGCCGCAGCCCGACGGCAGCTATGCGCTGACCGGCCACAAGTGGTTCACCTCAGCGCCGATGAGCGACCTGTTCCTCACCCTCGCCCAGGCGCCCGGCGGATTGTCCTGCTTCCTGGTGCCCCGCGTGCTGCCCGGCGGCGAGCGCAACGCGATGATGCTGATGCGGCTCAAGGACAAGCTCGGCAACCGCTCCAACGCCTCCGCCGAGATCGAGTACGACGGCGCGCTCGGCTGGCTGGTCGGCGAGGAGGGCCGGGGCGTGCGCACCATCGTCGAGATGGTCAACATGACCCGCCTCGACTGCGTGATCGGCACGGCCGCGGGCATGCGGACGGGACTCGTCCAGGCCGTCCACCACGCCCGGCACCGCTCGGCCTTCGGCAAGCCGCTGATCGAGCAGCCGCTGATGCGCAACGTGCTGGCCGACCTTGCCGTCGAGTCGGAGGCGGCCACCACCGCGATGCTGCGGCTGGCCGGCGCCAACGACCGCGCCGTACGCGGTGACGAGGGCGAGGCCGCCCTACGCCGGATCGCGCTCGCCGTCACCAAGTACTACGTCTGCAAGCGCGGCCCGATCCACGCCGCCGAGGCCCTGGAGTGCCTGGGCGGCAACGGCTACATCGAGGACTCCGACCTCCCACGGCTCTACCGCGAGCTGCCGCTGCTCTCGATCTGGGAGGGCTCGGGCAACGTCGCCGCCCTCGACGCGCTGCGGGCGCTCGGCCGCGAACCTCAGACCCTCGACGCCTACTTCACCGAGGTCGAGCAGGCCGCCGGTGCCGACTCCCGGTACGACGACGCGCTGGCTCGGCTGAAGAAGGAGCTCACGTCCTTCGACGACATCGAGTCGCGGGCGCGGCGGATCGTTGAGCAGCTGGCCCTGGTGTTCCAGGGCTCCCTGCTGCTGCGCCACTCGACTGACGGAGAAGGGCCGGCCGCGGTGGCCGACGCCTTCTGTGCGAGCCGGCTCGCGCGTGACTGGGGCGGCGCGTTCGGCACCCTGCCCAGCGGGCTGGATCTGGCCCCGGTCATCGACCGGGCGCTAGTCGAGGTTCCCTGATCCAGCGCCCCTGTCGTGGGGTCACGCGTCGGCCGATGAACTCAGCGGCTGGTGACGACCCTGCTGCCGAGGAACGCGCCGTACGCCGCCAGGCCGGCCAGGCCCAGCTTGCGGGTCTTGCGCGTCATCAGGGCCGCACCGATCGCCACCTCGGCGGCACCGTTGCGGTAGACCCAGCTGCGGGTGTCGTTGGGGAAGGCCAGCGACGACACGGGCTCGAACGCCTTGGGCGCGGCGAAGTGGGCGGCGCCGGTGGCGGCGATCAGACCACCGAGCAGACGGGGCAGAGACATGACGTACCTCTCGATTCGTGGGAACTCCCGAGCAACCCTGCCACGTCACCCCGCGGCCGTCACCCGACGCGCGGCCGGTTGTGGAAATCCCTCGTCAGAATCTCGCCAGGTGGTGCAGACCGGGCCGGCCCGGCTCAGGCCGGCTCAGTTCGGGTCGACGAAGAGGTCGTACTCGAGCGCCCCGGTGCCGCCGTACTTGCTCAGGTCGGTCACGCCGGCCTCGCGCAGCACGTCGACGTCGATGAAGGTGTTGCCGGTGCACTCGCGCGAGGGGCGGGACAGGATCTCGACGGCCGCGTCGGCCACGATCTCGGGGGTGCGGGCCTTGGCGACGGCGTCGTCGCCGCCGAGCAGGTTCTGTACGGCGGCCGTCGCGATCAGCGTCTCCGGCCAGAGGCAGTTGGCGGCGATCCCGGCCTCGGCGTACTCCGCGGCCCAGCCCAGCGTCAGCAGGGACATGCCGTACTTCGCCAGCGTGTACGCCGGATGCGCGCCGAGCCACTTCGGGGCCAGGTTGACCGGCGGCGACAGCGACAGGATGTGGGGGTTGGTGCCCTCGCGCAGATGGGGCAGCGCGGCCCGGGTGAGCAGGTAGGTGCCGCGCAGCTGGATCTGGGTCATCAGGTCGAACCGCTTGATGGGCAGGTTCTCCGTCGAGTCGAGCGCGATCGCGGAGGCGTTGTTGATGCAGATGTCGATGCCGCCGAAGGTCTCGACCGCCCGCGCGACGGCGTTGGCGACCGACTCCTCGTCGCGGACGTCGCCGACCACGGCGAGGGCGCCACCGCCGGCCGCCTCGATCTCCGCGGCCGCGGTGTGGATGGTGCCGGGCAGGCGCGGGTCGGGTGCGTCGGTCTTGGCGAGCAGGACGACGTTCGCGCCCTGACGGGCCGCCGCGATGCCGATGGCGAGGCCGATGCCGCGGCTGCCGCCGGACATGATCATGGTGCGGCCGGCGAGAGTGGACATGCGAGGGCTCCTTCGGGTTGCGACCTGTGATCGGGACGCTACGACCGGCGCCGGGTGCTGCCAACCCTCGCGGACGCGAGGAATGTCACGTCAGCGGGCGCGACGGGTGAGCCGCTCGACGTCCATGATCACGACCGAGCGCGGCTCCAGCCGCAGCCAGCCGCGCGACGCGAAGTCGGCGAGCGCCTTGTTGACGGTCTCGCGGGAGGCGCCGACCAGCTGGGCCAGCTCCTCCTGGGTGAGGTCGTGATGGACGTGTACGCCGTCGTCGGCGGTCCGTCCGAACCGGCTGGCCAGGTCGAGCAGCGCCTTCGCCACCCGGCCGGGCACGTCGGAGAAGACCAGGTCGGCGTTGACGTCGTTGGCCTTGCGCAGCCGCCCGGCGATCTGGGCGAGCAGCCCGAGCGCGACCGCCGGCCGGCCCTCGAGCCAGCGCAGCAGGTCGGCGTGGGAGAGCGAGGCGAAGGAGGCGTCGGTGACCGCGGTGACGGTCGCGGAGCGCGGCCCGGGGTCGAAGAGCGACAGCTCGCCGAACATCTGACCCGGCCCGAGGATGGCCAGCAGGTTCTCGCGGCCGTCGGAGGAGGTGCGACCGAGCTTCACCTTGCCGTCGAGGACGACGTACAGCGTGTCGCCGCTGTCTCCCTCACGGAAGAGCACGTCGCCGCGTCGCAGCTTGTGGTCGGCCATCGAGGAGCGCAGCGCGGAGGCCGCCTCGTCGTCGAGAGCGCTGAAGAGCGGAGCTTGACGGAGTACGTCGTTGTCCACCTGAGGTCCTCCTCGTCCAAAATGCCGGCCCGAGCCGGCCCGGCCCGTGCCGCACATCACAGCGTGGCTGTCCTCCGAGAAGATACCCCAACCGAGGCACCGGACGGCTCAGTGCTCACAGAACGGGGTCACAGATAGCGCAGCCACAGGTACGGCACGCACAGCGACACCGTCACCGCGGTGACCACGAGGCCGTAGCGGGTGAACTCCCAGAAGCCGATCTTCTTGCCCGCCCGGTCCGCGATCCCGAGCGCGACCACGTTGGCCGAGGCGCCGATCGCGGTCGCGTTGCCGCCCAGGTCGGCGCCGAGCGCAAGCGCCCACCACAGCACGTGACCCTCCGAGCCGTGCCCGGCGGCCAGCTCGGAGACGATCGGTCCCATCGTGGTGACGTAGGGGATGTTGTCGATGATCGCCGACAGCACCGCCGACCCGCCGAGCAGCGTCATGGTGGCGACGCCGAGCCGGCCGTCGGTGAGGTCGGCGGTCCAGGCCGACATCTCGCCGATCACGTCGGTGCGGACCAGACCGCCCACCATCACGAACAGGCCGGCGAAGAAGACCAGCGTCGACCACTCCACCCCGTCCATCGCCTCGCCCGGGGTCACGTTGGTGATCAGCACCAGCAGGCCCGCCCCGAGCAGCGCCACGATGGACGGTTCGTAGTGGAGCACCGGATGCAGCACGAACGCCGCCAGCACCAGCACGAGTACGCCGAGCGACTTGGCCAGCAGCAGCCCGTCCTTGATCGCCTCCCGCTCGTTGAGCGCCATCACCGTGGCGGCCCGCTTCGGGTCGTAGGTGAAGTCGCGCCGGAACAGCCACCGGCAGAGCACGCAGAAGACCACCATCAGCAGCACGATGATCGGCGTCAGGTTGACCAGGAAGTCGTTGAAGCTGAGGTCGCCGCGGCTGGGGCTGGCGATGATGATGTTGGGCGGGTCGCCGACCAGGGTCGCCGTACCGCCGATGTTCGAGGCCATGACCTCCGCGATGAGGTACGGCGCCACCCGCAGCGCCAGCCGCTCGCAGACCAGGAAGGTCACCGGGGCGATCAGCAGGATCGTGGTGACGTTGTCGAGCATCGCCGAGGCCACGGCGGTGAGCAGGCAGAGCATCACCATCAGCCGGTACGGCTTGCCGCGGGCGCGCTTGGCGGCCCAGATGGCGACGTACTCGAAGACGCCGGTACGCCGGAGCACCGAGACGATCACCATCATCCCGAGCAGCAGGAAGAGGACGTTCCAGTCGATGCCGCTGTCCTCGGCGAAGAAGGCGTGCTCGGCGTCGTTGATGCGGAGCAGCAGCATCAGTCCCGCGCCGACCAGGGCGACCTTGGTGCGGTGTACCCAATCCGTCATCAGCAGGATGTAGGCACCGACGAAGATCAAGATCGCGGCAACGGCCACGGTGGCACCTCTCGGGGTCGGGTCGGACTTCGCCGACCAGACTTCCCGGCACACCGTCGCCCACCTTAGAACACCGTTGCGCTCCTCGGCGGCCGGATCGGGAGCTGGGACCGAGTGCCATCTGGGCGGCGTGCTGGTGTCGGGTCCGGCTCGCGTTGCGGGGCCGGGTTGGTGCTGGGTTGGGGTTGGGTCGGGCCGGGTCGGCAGGCAGTTCGTGGCGACACGCCGAGGGTGTACGCCGCCCCCCGGCGCGTCGTACCGAACTGCCTGTCGACCCGACCTTCCACCGGCGGATTCGTCGCCGACGCGTCGTCGTACTCAGGGGGCTACGCCGCCCCGATCCGGCCCCGGCTTCGCCCCGAGCCGGCCCGTCCGCCAGAGACCGCCCGAGACCGCCCGGCCCCGACCGCCCGTCTATACCGGTTGACCAGGCGCGGGCCGCGGCGGAACTTGTAACGCGCTGTTATCCCGCCTAGCCACCCGCTGCAACGGCGCAGTAGACGGGATAACAGCGCGTTACAAGCGCGGCCGACCTCGGCTAGCCTCGACGAGGTGCAGGCACACGAGCTGGCGGCGCCGTACCCGACGGTCCGGATGGACACGTCGGCGCTGGACGCCGCGCGGCTCATCGTCGACCTGGCCCGGCCCGGGCTGATCGTGGTCGACGCCAACGAGCACCCGATCGCGATCCTGCCCAACTCGCAGGTGCTGCGGGTGATGATCCCGGGCTACGTGCAGGACGACCCAACGCTGGCGCGGGTGCTCGACGAGGCGTACGCCGACCAGATCAGCGACGTACTCTCCCAGCGCACCGTCGCCGACATGCTGCCCCGCGACCGGGTGACGCTGCCGGTGGTCGCGCCCGACGACACCGCGCTGGAGATCGCCGCGATCATGGCCGCCAACCGCAGCCCGATCGTCGCTGTGGTCGAGGAGCGCAGCAAGACCGCACCGATGCTGGGCGCGATCACCGTGTCCATACTGCTCGGCCGGCTGCTTCCGCCTGCGTCCTGAGGTCCTGACGTCGGCCCCTCGAGGTTGGTGCAGCCGCGGACCGTCGGTGTCGCCGTCTACGCTGGGCGGCATGGTGGCTGGGGTGGATGCCGGGGTGGACGACGGTGTGACGGGTGCGCGCACGGAGCACGGCGAGACCCGCACCGCTTTGGTACGACGGGCCCGCAAGATCGACCGGGTGCTCGCCGAGACCTACCCCGACGCCAAGTGCGAGCTCGACTTCGACAACCCCTTCGAGCTGCTGGTCGTGACCGTGCTCAGCGCGCAGACGACCGACAAGCGGGTCAACGCCGTACGCCCGACCCTGTTCGCGGCCTATCCGGACGCCAAGGCGATGGCCGGCGCCGACCGCGAGCACCTCGAGCAGATCATCGGCCCGCTCGGGTTCTTCCGGGCCAAGACCGAGAGCCTGCTCAAGCTGTCCCAGGCGCTGGTCGAGCGGCACGACGGCGAGGTGCCGCCCCGGCTCGACGACCTGGTGAAGCTGCCGGGAGTCGGCCGCAAGACCGCCAACGTCGTACTCGGCAATGCCTTCGGGATCCCCGGCATCACCGTCGACACCCACTTCGGCCGGCTCGTACGCCGGTTCGGCTGGACCACCGAGACCGACCCGGTCAAGGTCGAGCACGCGATCGGGGCGTTGTTCCCAAAGCGCGACTGGACGATGCTCAGCCACCACCTGATCTGGCACGGCCGGCGCCGCTGCCACGCCCGCAACCCGGCGTGCGGCGCGTGCCCGGTGGCCAAGTGGTGTCCGGCGTACGGCGAGGGTCCCACCGACCCGATCGCCGCCGAGAAGCTCGTGCGCACCGAGGGCCGCGCATGAGGAGACGCGCCCTCGCCGCGCTGCTGGTGGCGGCCACGCTGACTGCGTGCGCGCCCTCGAGCGACGACGACTTCTATGTGCCCCAGGTCGGGCCGGCGAAGATCGACGTCGACACCCCTCACCTGCGCGCCGAGAAGCAGGCGGCCGGCGTCGAGCCGTGCGCGTCCGGGCCCGGCGCCGTGGTTGCCGGTGGGCTGCCCGAGATCACCCTGCCCTGCTTCGGCGGCGGCCGGGCGGTCGACCTGGCGTCCCTGCGCGGGCCGATGGTGCTCAGCCTGTGGGCGAGCTACTGCGTCCCGTGCCGGCGGGAGATGCCGATCCTCGAGGAGTTCCACCAGAAGTACGCCGACCGGGTCGCCGTGGTCGGGCTCGACGCCCGCGAGTCGATCCCCGACAACGCGATGAAGCTGGTCCGCGACACCGGGGCGACGTACCCGCTGCTGGCCGACCCGCAGGAGGACCTGGTCGGCAAGGAGCCGTTCGGCAACCTGCAGTTCCTGCCCTTCCTGGTGCTGGTCGACGCCGACGGCAAGGTCGTGTTCAAGGAGCCGCGGGCCATCGACTCGCTCGACGGTCTTGAGACGCTGGTCCACGACGAGCTGGGGGTGAGCCTGTGAACCCGGATCGCCCGGAGCCGGTGATCCCCGAGTGGATGGAACCGGTACGCGCGGCCACCCGCTCGATCACGGCCGGCGAGCTGTCGCGCTACGTGCCGCCGCCGGGAAGCGACCCGCGGGAGGGCGCCGTACTCATGCTGTTCGGGGAGGGGCCCGAGGGCCGCGACCTGCTGCTGACCGAGCGGGCCCACCACATGCGCTCGCACCCCGGGCAGATCTCGTTCCCGGGCGGAAAGCTCGATCCCACCGACGCGAGTCCGACCGCGGCGGCGCTGCGCGAGGCACAGGAGGAGACGGGGCTCGACCCGGCCGGGGTCGACGTACTCGGTGAGCTGCCGGAGCTGTGGCTGCCGCCGAGCAACTTCGCCGTCACCACGGTCATCGGCTGGTGGCGCGAGGAGTCGCCGGTCGGCGTGGTCGACCCCGACGAGGTGCACGCCGTACTCCGGGTGCCGATCGACCACCTGCTCGACCCGGCGCACCGGGTGACCACCATGCACCCGCTCGGCCGGCTCGGGCCCGGCTTCCTGCTCGACGGCGAGCTGCTGCTGTGGGGCTTCACCGCGGGCATCATCTCGCGGCTCTTCGACCACCTCGGCTGGACCAAGCCGTGGGACACCGAGAACCTGTTCGAGATCCAGGATTGGATGATCTTCGGGAGAAACCTCGACCGCGCCGACGACATCCCCGACGACATTCCGGAGATGCCGGCTCCCAACACCGACTTCCAGGAGGGTCCCGGGCGATGAACTTCCTCGACTGGGTGCTGGTCGTGCTGGTGCTGGCCTATGCGCTGAGCGGCTACTGGCAGGGTTTCGTGACCGGCGCCTGCGCCACCGCCGGCCTGCTGCTCGGCGGCCTGCTCGGCATCTGGATCGCGCCGTTGGCGCTGGGCGACGCGAATCCGTCGGTGTGGGTGTCGCTGGGCGCGCTGTTCATGGTGATCCTGTCGGCGACGCTCGGCCAGGCGCTCTTCCAGTACGCCGGTGCGCGGCTGCGCGACCGGATCCGCTGGCAGCCGGTCCGGGCCGTCGACGCGGTCGGTGGAGCGGCGTTGAGCGCGGTCGCCGTACTCCTGGTGGCGTGGGCGCTGGGCCTCGCGGTCTCCGGCTCCCGGATCACCGGCATCACTCCGCAGGTGCGCGGCTCGGTGATCCTGGCCAAGGTCAACGGCATGCTGCCCAACGCGGCCGGTGGCGTGATGCACGCCTTCGACGACGTCGTCGGGGCGACGTTCTTCCCGCGCTACCTAGAGCCGTTCGCGCGGGAGACGATCATCTCGGTCGACCCGCCGCCGAAGCGGCTGCTGCACGACCCCGACGTACTCCGGGCCGGTGTCGCCGTCCTCAAGATCCACGGCGACAACGCCTGCGGGCGCGGCGTGGAGGGCAGCGGCTTCCTGTACGCCGACGACCGGCTGATGACCAACGCGCACGTGGTGGCCGGGGTCGACCATCCCGAGGTGCTGATCGGCGACGAGACGATCGACGCGACCGTGGTGCTCTACGACCCGGGACTCGACATCGCCGTACTCGCCTTCGACGACGGCAACCGCCGGCACCTCGACTTCGACTACGACGGGGTGGCGCAGGAGGGGGTGGCGGTGCTCGGCTATCCCGAGGACGGGCCGTTCGACGTGCAGCCCGCCCGGATCCGGGCCGAGCAGCGGCTCCGCTCGCCCGACATCTACGGCGAGGGCGCCGTCGTACGCCAGGTCTTCTCGCTGCGCGGGCTGATCCGGCCCGGCAACTCCGGCGGCCCGATCGTGTCGTCGGGCGGCGAGGTGGAGGGCGTGGTGTTCGCCGCCTCGGTCACCGACACGGACACCGGCTACGCACTCACCTCGGAGCAGGTCAAGGACGCCGCGGGGCTGGGTGCCGCGAGCAGCGAGGCCGTCGACACCGGCGACTGCGCCTCCTGAGTCGTGCTGCTGGGGACGCGTCGTGGGCATCACGACCCGAGGGGTCAGGAGCGCTTGGTCAGGGCGGTCTTGGTCTGCTGGGCCTGCGAGATCGCGCGCTCCGGGGCCCGGACCTGCTTGACCTTGCGGTAGCCCACGAAGGCGAGCAGCGCGGCCAGCAGGAGGTAGGTGCCGGTGACGATCAGGAACGCCCAGTGCAGGGCCAGGCCCTTGCCGTCCCAGTAGATGAAGTAGGCGATCGTCATCGAGAGCAGGATGATCACGATCAGGACCAGGAACGCCGCCACCGCGAACAGCCCGAGACCGAGTCCGCCGGCCTTCACGCTGACCTTCAGCTCCGACTTGGCGAGCTGGATTTCCTGCGAGATCAGCTTGGAGACGTCGCGGCTGGCGTCGGAGACGAGCTTGCCGATGGTGGGGTCCGTGTCCTTGACCGGTTCCATGTATTTCCCTCTGCGCGCGGCGGATCAATCACTCAGCGCTGACCCTACAGGCGCCGGCGGGGCGCCGCCCGGTTGGTAAGGTTCGGCGTGGTGAGCCGGGAAGTCTGGTCGGCCCGCGAATCTTGAGGTCTCACGGCCCGCTCGCGGACCTCAGCAGTCGACGCCCGACGTTCTCAGGAGTCCCATGAACCCCGTTCGCCGTGTTCAACGCCTGTTTCCTGACCTCGAGCCCGGTGAGCGCACCTTCCTCGGCGATCTCTTCCGCGAGGAGACGGTCGGCGGCGCGCTCGCCCTGCTGGCCGCCGCGGTCGCCGTCCTCTGGGCCAACTCCGCGTGGGGTGACTCCTACCGGTCGCTGATCCACCTGGAGCTCGGGCCGCTCGACGTACACCACTGGGCGGCCGACGGCGCGCTCACCTTGTTCTTCTTCGTGGCCGGACTGGAGCTCAAGCGCGAGTTCGTCGTCGGCTCGCTGCGCCGGCTCTCGGACGCCGTGGTGCCCGTCATGGCCGCCGCCTGCGGTGTGGCGGTGCCGGCGCTGGTCTACCTCGCGGTCAACCTCACCGGCTCCGGGGGAGAGCCCGGCGGCTGGGCGATCCCGTCGGCGACCGACATCGCGTTCGCGCTGGCCGTGCTCGCCGTGGTCGGGAGCAACCTGCCGGCCTCGCTGCGGGCGTTCCTGCTCACGATGGCGGTGGTCGACGACCTGATCGTGATCGTGGTGATCGCGGCGTTCTACACCGAGCAGCTGGATCTGGGGGCGCTCGCGGTCGCGGGGGTCTGCTTCGTGGTGTGGGCGGTCGCCCAGCACTTCCGGATCAGTACGCCGCTGCTCTACCTGCCGCTCGCGGTTGCCGCGTGGTGGTTCACCCACGAGAGCGGTGTGCACGCGACGATCGCGGGCGTCGTACTCGGGCTGCTGACGCGGGTCCGGCCCGACCCCGACGAGCACCACAGCCCCGCCGAGAACCTCGAGCACCGGCTCGCGCCGCTGAGCTCAAGCCTGGCGGTGCCGTTCTTCGCGCTGGCCTCGGCGGGCGTGGTGATCGCCGGCGGCTCCAGCCTGTACGCCGACCCCGTGGTCATCGGCGTGGTGCTCGGCCTGGTGCTGGGCAAGCCGCTGGGCGTCTTCGGCGGGGCCATGCTGGTCACCCGGTTCACCCATGCCGAGCTGAACGACGACCTGTCGTGGCGGGACATCGTCGGCGTGGCGATCCTGGCCGGCGTGGGCTTCACGGTGTCGCTGCTGGTGGCCGACCTGTCCTTCGGCGGCGGGGAGGCGGACGCGGCGAAGACCGCCGTACTCGTGGGGTCGCTGTTCTCCGCACTGCTCGGCGCGCTGGTGCTCGGCCACCGCGACCGCTACCGGCTCACGCCTTGAAAGGCCGGCGGGACGTCATCCGGACGGAGCCATAGATGGCTCGCCCCGGATGACGTCCCGCCGGCGCCGAGCGCAGGTCGAGCGCGATCAGTCCTCGGCCGAGTCCGAGGCCAGCCCCTCACGGATCAGCGTCATCACGGACGAGTCGGCGAGGGTGGTGACGTCACCGACCTCGCGGTTCTCGGCCACGTCGCGCAGCAGCCGGCGCATGATCTTGCCGGAGCGGGTCTTCGGCAGCTCGGCCACGATCATGATCTGCCGCGGCTTGGCGATCGCGCCGATCTCCTTGGCCACGTGGTTGCGGAGCTCCTGGACGATGTCCTCCCCACCGTCGCCGGCCTCCTCGCGCAGGATCACGAACGCACACACCGCCTGTCCGGTGGTCTCATCCGTGGCACCGACGACCGCGGCCTCGGCGACCTTCGGGTGGGACACCAGGGCCGACTCGATCTCGGTCGTGGAGAGGCGGTGCCCGGAGACGTTCATGACGTCGTCGACCCGGCCGAGCAGCCAGATGTCGCCGTCCTCGTCCTTCTTGGCGCCGTCGCCGGCGAAGTAGTAGCCCTGGTCGGCGAACCGCTTCCAGTAGGTCTCCACGAACCGGTCGTCGTCGCCCCACAGCGTGCGCAGCATCGCGGGCCAGGGCTCGGTCAGCACCAGGTAGCCGCCGGAGCCGTTGGGCACCGGGACGCCCTCGTCGTTGACCACCTCGGCCGAGACGCCCGGGACCGCGGTCATCGCCGAGCCCGGCTTGCCGGCCGTGACGCCGGGCAGCGGGCTGATCAGGATCATGCCGGTCTCGGTCTGCCACCACGTGTCGACGACGGGGGCGCGGTCGCCGCCGATGACGCTGCGGTACCAGATGTAGGCCTCCGGGTTGATCGGCTCGCCCACCGAGCCGAGCAGCCGCAGCGACGACATGTCGAAGCCGTCGGGGATGTCGCGGCCCCACTTCATGAAGGTCCGGATCGCGGTCGGAGCCGTGTAGAAGATGGTGACGCCGTACTGCTTGATGATCTCCCACCAGCGACCCTTGTGCGGGCTGTCCGGAGTGCCTTCGTAGAGCACTTGCGTGGCACCGTTGGCGAGCGGGCCGTAGACGATGTAGCTGTGCCCGGTGACCCAGCCGATGTCGGCGGTGCACCAGAAGACGTCGGTCTCGGGCTTGAGGTCGAACACGGCATGGTGCGTGTACGCGACCCCGGTGAGATAGCCGCCGGTCGTGTGCAGGATGCCCTTGGGCTTGCCCGTGGTGCCGGAGGTGTACATGACGTAGAGCGGGTGCTCGCTGTCGAACGCCTCCGGCGTGTGCTCGGTCGACGCCTTGCCGACCACGTCGTCCCACCACACGTCGACCGAGTCGTCCCAGGCGACGTCCTGCCCGGTCCGGCGTACGACGAGCACCTTGGCCACGCGGTGACCCAGCCCGGCCGCGACCTTGCGCGCCTCGTCGACGGCCGGCTTGAGCGCGGACGGCGCGCCTCGCCGGTAGCCGCCGTCGGAGGTGATGACGACCTTCGCGTCGCAGTCCTCGATCCGCGAGGCGAGCGCCTCGGCCGAGAACCCGCCGAAGACCACGGTGTGCGGGGCGCCGATCCGCGCGCAGGCCAGCATCGCGACGATGGCCTCGGGGATCATCGGCATGTAGATGGCGACCCGGTCGCCGGCGGCGACGCCGAGCTCCGTCAGCGCGTTGGCCGCCTGGCTCACCTCGTCCTTGAGCTGGGCGTAGGTGATGTCGCGGGTGTCGCCCTCCGGCTCGCCCACCCAGTGGATGGCGACCTTGTCGCCACGGCCGGCCTCGACGTGGCGGTCGACGCAGTTGTACGACGCGTTGAGCCGGCCGCCGACGTACCACTTGGCGAAGGGCGCGTTGTCCCAGTCGAGGACCCGGTCCCACTTCTGTGCCCAGTCCAGCCGCTCGGCCTGCTCGGCCCAGAAGCCCTCCCGGTCGGCGGCGGCCCGCTCGTAGGCGTCGGCCTTCACGTTGGCCGCGGCCGCCAGCGCGGGCGGCGGCTCGAAGCGCCGGTCCTCGTGGAGCAGGTTGGACAGGGTTTCGTTCTGATCGCTCACGATCTCTCCTCGTTCGTCCTGTTCAGCTGGCCTGGTGGCGGCCCCCGTGGTCGGCAGTGCACGCTGCCGGATCTCTGTGGCCAGCCTATTGGCGGAACCGCCCGGCGACGAGTTCGGGATTGACCGAACTGGGGCGTCGCCGAGCAGTTTCCGTCGGGGGCAGTTTGCGGTGGTGAGGGTTGCGGCCACGTTGCATGAGGGACCGTGGCCGCAACCCGGCTCAGTGGGTGACCGCCCCCTCGGCGCCGGCACCGGTGAGCGCCCGGACCTCGAGCTCGGTGAAGCGGTCCTCGGCCTCCTGGTCCTTCGACAGCACGGTGCCGAGCCAGCCCAGGAAGAAGCCGAGCGGGATCGACACGATGCCCGGGTTCTCCAGCGGGAACCAGGAGATGTCGATGCTGGTCGGCAGCAAGGAGAGGTTCTTGCCGGAGACCGGGTCGATCCCCTTGCCGGACATCACCGGGCTGAACACCACGAGCACGACCGACGACACCAGGCCGCCGTAGATGCTCCACACCGCGCCCCGGGTGTTGAACCGCCGCCAGAACATGTTGTAGACGATCGCCGGCAGGTTGGCCGACGCCGCGACCGCGAAGGCCAACGCGACCAGGAACGCGATGTTGAGGTTCTTGGCCGGGATCGCCAGCAGGATGGCAACCAGGCCGATCACGCCGGCCGCGATCCGGGCCGTCCGCAGCTCGTCGCGCTCGGACGCCTCACCTCTGCGGAACACGCTGTTGTAGAGGTCGTGTGCCACGCTCGCGCTCGAGGTCAGCGTCAGGCCCGCGACCACCGCCAGGATCGTGGCGAAGGCGACCGCCGCGATCACCGCCAGCAGGATGGCGCCTCCGGTGGAGTCGGCGCCGCCGCCCACGGTCTGGGCCAGCAGCGGCGAGGCGAGGTTGCCGCTGGAAGCGGCGACGTCGGCGTAGTCACCCTTGTTGAGCAGCGCCGCGGCACCGAAGCCGAGCACCAGCGTCATCAGGTAGAAGGCGCCGATCAGGCCGATCGCCCACATCACCGACTTGCGCGCGTCCCGGGAGGTCGGCGTCGTGTAGAAGCGGATCAGGATGTGGGGGAGACCCGCCGTACCGAGGACGAGGGCCAGGCCGAGCGAGATGAAGTCGATCTTGTGGGTGGTGTCGATGCCGTACTTCAGACCGGGCTCGAGGAACGCCTGGCCCTTGCCGGTGTTGGACGCCGCGGTGCCGAGCAGCTCGGAGAGGTTGAAGTCGAACTTCGCGAGCACGAGTACGACGATCAGCAGCGAGCCGAGCATCAGCAGCACGGCCTTGACGATCTGCACCCACGTGGTGCCCTTCATGCCGCCCACGGTCACGTAGAAGACCATCAGGATGCCGACGCCGAGGATGGTGACGTTCTTCGCGGCATCTCCCTGCACGTCGAGCAGCAGACCTACCAGCGCGCCCGCGCCGACCATCTGGGCGAGCAGGTAGAAGATCGAGACGACCACGGTGCTGGTGGCGGCCGCCGTACGCACGGGGCGCTGGCGCATCCGGTAGGCGAGCTGGTCGGCCATCGTGTAGCGGCCGGAGTTCCGGAGCATCTCGGCGACCAGGAGCAGGGCGACCAGCCAGGCCACCAGGAAGCCGATCGAGTATAGGAAGCCGTCGTACCCGGAGAGCGCGATCACGCCGGAGATGCCCAGGAACGACGCGGCCGACATGTAGTCGCCGCCGATGGCGAGACCGTTCTGGAAGCCGGAGAAGTTGCGGCCGCCTGCGTAGTAGTCGGTGGCGCCGTGCGTCTGCCGGCTGGCCCAGAACGTGATGCCGATCGTGACCGCGACGACGGTGAGGAAGAGGGCGGTGGTCAGGCCCTGGTGGCTGGCCTGCATGACGACGACTGCGCCGTTCATTGGGGCGTTCACTCGACACCCCGCTCGAAGTCGTCGGTGAGGTCGCGCGCCAGCGGGTCGAGGTGGCGCGCGGAGTAGCGGCTGTAGAGCCAGGCGAGCAGGAACGTCGTCACGAACTGCAGCAGCCCGAAGACGAGGGCGACGTTGATGTTGCCGACGATCCTGGTGCCCATGAAGTCGGAGGCGAACATCGACATCACGACGTACAGCAGGTACCAGGCGAGGAACGCGACGGTCGCCGGGATCGCGAACGCCCGGTATCGGCGGCGCAGCTCGGAGAACTCCGGGGTGCGGGCGATCCGCTCGTAGTCGGACCTCCGGTGGTCCAGTTTGTGGGTGGTGGTGGTCATGGCTGCCCTCCAAGTGGCCGTGAGGTGCGGGTGTGATCGACACCACGTTGGCGACTGAGGGCCGCGGCGGCGAGAGCTACCTGTCGGTAGCGCGGCCAGCGGGATCGAGCAATCGGCCAGCGGTGGGTTCGCCGCGACGAGCGGCGCGCGGCGTGGCCCGGTCGGTGCTCTGCCCGGCGCCGGGCCGTTCCTCGTAGGGTGGTCGGCATGGCGGTCGCGAACGAGCTGGTGCAGGACATGTTCGACCGGGTGGCCGAGTCGGTGCCCGCCGTACTCGAGGGACTGACGGCCGAGCAGGCGGCGTACCGGCCGACGCCGGAGGCGAACTCGATCGCCTGGCTGGT
>DASXRJ010000083.1:0-5106 GCA_036506675.1 Nocardioides sp.
AGCCGCCCGGCAGCCCGGAGCCCTTCGGTATGCCGTTCGGCGCGAACACCCCCGGCGCCGGGCAGGTGGTGTCCTCGGGCTTGATGTAGTCGTCCACCCGGAACGGCTGGTTCTCGAACGCCGAGCTGATCTGTATCGACCCGACCGAGCCCGTGCAGGTCACCAGCAGCGGCGGCGAGGTCAGGTTGACGTCGGTCTGCGGCAGGCACGGCAGCACGGTGCCGTCCGGCGCGACCTGGGTGGCGTTCTCGGTCTCGGTCGGGTCGCCGGCCAGACCGCGGACCCGCTCCCAGCCGCCGTACAGGTTGTCGAAGCTGCGGTTCTCCTGGTAGATGACCACGATCTTGTCGATCCGGCCCGTCCCATCGGGCTTGCCCCCGGCCGCGGCAGCGGGCAGTCCCCCGAGCAGCAGCGCCGGTACGGCGATGGCGACGGCGGTACGACGAATGGATACGAGCTTCATCGGTGCCTCCCACTCCGGTAGTCCGGAACCGTGGCGATGTATCTCGGCCGACCCCGATGCTACGCCGGTCAGCTGGCGGCGCGGGCCGCCTGACGCTCGCGGAGCCGTTCGCGCTGCTCGACGAACCGGCTCGCCTGCGCGTCCAGCCCGGCCATGAACTCGCCGAGCTCGTCGCGCGCCCGGGCGCCGTCGCCGGACAGGTCGTCGCGGTCGAACACCTTCCACATCCGCAGGATCGGCGCGACCACCTCGTCGTGGTGCAGCCGCAGGTCGTAGATACCGGCCTTGGCGATCGTCACCGAGTTGCGCGCGAAGCCCTCCATCGTCGCCCCGGGCATCGAGAAGTTCGCGACTTCGTTCGTCACTGCCCGCATGGTCTCGTTCGGCGCAGCCTCGAACGCGGCCGCGACCAGGTTCCGGTAGAAGATCATGTGCAGGTTCTCGTCGGTCGCGATCCGGGCCAGCAACTGGTCGGCGATCGGGCAGCCGGTGGCCTTACCTGTGTTGCGGTGCGACACCCGGGTGGCCAGCTCCTGGAAGCTGACATAGGCGATCGCCTCGAGCATGTTCTTGTCCACCTGGTGCCCGGCGGTCATGTGCGCCATCCGCGCGTTCTCCAGCTCGACCGGGTCGACCCCGCGCGTCACCACCAGGTAGTCGCGCAGCGCGATCCCGTGCCGGCCCTCCTCCGCGGTCCAGCGACCGACCCACGTGCCCCACGGTCCGTCGAGGCCGAACTGGACCGCGATCTCCCGGTGGTACGACGGCAGGTTGTCCTCGGTGAGCAGATTGGTGATCATCGCGACCTTGGCGACCGGGTCCAGCCGGGACTGCTCCGGCGACCAGTCCTCACCACCGAGGAAGGCGAAGTCGCGGCCCTCACTCCACGGCACGTAGTCGTGCGGGTTCCAGTCCTTCGCGATCGCCAGGTGCCGCTCGAGGTTCTGCTCGACCACCGGCTCCAGTTCGTGCAGGAGATTCGTGACCAGCTCGTCAGCCATGGTGCTGGTTCCTTCCTGAGGGGCGGACCCCCCACCCTACGGCACCGTAAGTTACGGTGCCGTAGGGTGCGATTCTCAGGCGAGCCGCCGGCCGCGTGGTCGCGACGGCGCTGCACGCCGAGGGTGACGCCCAGCCCGGCCCCGCCAAGGGCGATCCCGCCGAGTGCTCCGAGGGCCGCCGAGGTGACGTCCAGGCCCCCGTCGTCGTTGGGGCTGGACACGACCCCGGCCCCGCCGCCCTGATCCTGGTTGATCGCGTGCGCGGGGTCGGCTGCCGTCGCCAGCACGGCCAGGCCGACCGCTGCCGTGCCCAGCGCCAGCCGGATGACCGAGGCGATGCGTGCGTTCTTCGAGTGTGCGGTCATGACTGCTGCTCTCCTTCTTCCGCGTCGGGGCGGGACTGCCTTGTGCTGGCGGTCCAGGTGCGCCTGACGATCGGTGATCCGGTTGTCGCACTGTGCGGTATCGCGTTGGCAAGGCCCGGTATCACCGCGGTATCGCGGCCATTGACGGCCTCCGGCGACAGGTCGACAGTCGACGTGTGGGTATCGCCGTTCTCGGCCCGCTCACGATCGAGGGGGAGCAGAAGGTTCTCGGACGACGTGATCGCGTCGTGCTCGCAGCTTTGGTCGTGCACCCGGGTGAAGTGGTCAGCGCTGAGGCACTGGCCGACGTGTTGTGGGGCGAGCAGTTGCCGCCGTCCTGGTCGAAGATCGTGCAGGGCTGCGTGGTCCGGCTCCGCAAGCTGCTCGGCACGCACGCGATCGAGACCTCGCCACTGGGATATCGGCTGGCGGTGCCGCTGGAAGAGATCGACGCCCAGCGCTTCGAGCGCGCGGTCGGCCGTGCACGCGAGCTGCTCGCGTCCGATGACGCCGAACGGGCGGCGCTGGTCCTCGCCGATGCCTTGAGGCTGTGGCGGGGCCGGCCGTTGACCGAGCTGGACGGGTGGGACCCCGCCCGGATCGAGGCGGCCCGGCTCACCGAGCTGCGGCACGCGGCCGAGGAGCTGTACGTCGAGTCCGCCCTGCGGGCAGGCCAGCACGACAAGGTCCTGGGAAAGGCGCAGTCACTTGTCGCGGAGGCCCCGCTGCGCGAGCGCCGTTGGATCCTGCTGGCCACGGCTCAGTACCAGGCGGGTCGTCAGGGCGAGGCGCTGAAGACCGTCCGCCGGCTCCGTGCCGTGCTGGATCGTGAGCTCGGCGTCGACCCTCGCCCGGAACTGGACGCGCTGGAGCAAGCGATGCTGCGGCAGGACCCGTCGCTCGTGGTGGCCGGCGCACCGCCGGAGCCGAGCCCGGTGTGCCCGTATCCCGGTCTGAGGCCGTACGACGTGGACGACGCCGACGCCTTCTTCGGCCGCGACGCCGACGTCGCCGCCTGCCTGCGGAAGCTGTCCGAAACCTCGGTGCTCGCAGTCGTCGGCCCGTCGGGTTGCGGCAAGTCCTCGCTCGTGCGGGCGGGCGTCGCGGCGAGCCTGCGCCGCGACGGCCGGCAGGTCGCGGTGATGACCCCGGGCGTGCACCCGGTTGCCGCACTGGCCGCCGCGATGCCCGGC
Organism: Nocardioides sp.; assembly: GCA_036506675.1. Lineage (GTDB taxonomy): Bacteria > Actinomycetota > Actinomycetes > Propionibacteriales > Nocardioidaceae > Nocardioides. The sequence goes on from DASXRJ010000083.1 coordinate 3,023, forward strand.
AAGGGCCCGGCGCCGGCGCTGCTGGTGGACCAGTGCGAGGAGGTCTTCTCGCTGTGCCAGGACCCCGCCGAGCGCGACGCCTTCCTCACCACCCTGACCGCCCACGTGGCGGTGGCCCCGCTGATCTTGTCGTTCCGTGCCGATCGGCTGGCCGACATCTCGTCGCACCCGGGCTTCGCCCGGGCGGTCGAGCCGGGTCTCTACCTGCTGGCCGGCATGGCCGAAGCCGATCTGCGTGCCGCGATCGAGGAGCCGGCCCGGCTGGCGTCGCTGGTGGTGGAACCCGGTCTGGTCGACCTGCTGGTGAACGAGGTCGCCGACGAGCCCGGCGCGCTGCCGTTGATGTCGCACGCGCTCGCCGAGACCTGGCAGCGCCGCGAGGGTCGCACCCTTACCGTCGCCGGCTACAGCGCCACCGGCGGGATCCGGGGCGCGGTCGCGCAGTCGGCCGAGCGGGCCTACGAGCTGGTCCCGCCGGAGCAGCGCACGGTGCTGCGCGACCTGCTGCTCCGCCTTGTCACTCCGGGACCCGAAGGTGAACCGGTCCGCAGCCGGCTCCCCAGACGACTGGTCGTCACCGGCCCTGAGCACGACGCGATGATCGACCTGCTGGTCGGCTCCCGGCTGGTGACCAGCGACGACGGCGTCGTCGAGCTTGCGCACGAGGCGCTCGCGCGGGCGTGGCCGAGGCTGAGCGGCTGGCTCGACGACGACCTCGAAGGCCAGCGCATCCTCCACCACCTGGCGATCGTCGCCGACTCCTGGAACACCCTCGACCGCCCCGACAGCGAGCTCTACCGCGGCGTACGGCTCGCGAAAGCCCTCGACTGGCAACAGACCAGCGGACCCACTCTCACGGATACCGAACGGGAGTTCCTTGCCGCGAGCAAGCGCCTGTCGGAGGCCGAGCTGCACGCCGCAGAGGACCGCGCCCGGCACCAGCTCCGGGTCAACCGGCGACTTCGCGCCGCCCTGACCACCGCCGCGGTCCTGCTCGTGGGTGCCCTGATCGCCGGGCTCGTCGCCGTCCGCCAGGCGGAACGCGCCGACCGGCAAGCCTCTGCCGCCACATCGGCGGCGGTCGCCGCCGATGCAGGACGGGCCGGTGCCAAGGCCGTCGTCACCGACGACATCGACGCGGCGATGCTGCTCGCCGTGGCCGGTGTCCGTCTCAACGAGACCCCTGAGTCCCGGGCCAACCTGCTCGCCGTGTTAGCCAAGCACTCCCAACTCGTCCGCTCGGTCGAGACGAGGAAACTCGACGTCGCCGGCCTGCAGGTGAGCCCGGACGGGAGGACGGTTGCCCTGTACGACGTGAGCGGCAACGCCTTGCTGTACGACCCGACGACCGGTGAGCTGAAAGCCGAACTCCGGCCCGAGAGCCAGCCAGGCATACCGACCGGGGACGGTTGGGGCGCCGTCTTCAGTCCGGACGGCCGGCACCTGGCCGTCGGGATGTCTTCAGAGACGACCCGCCCGGTGCGACTGCTCGACTCGAAGACGCTCCAACCGGTGCCCGCAGAGCAGCAACTGCCTCTCTACGAGCGACCGGCACGCGCCACGCACGTCGGCTACAGCCGGGACGGTCGATCCCTTGCCGCAGTGCTTCACGAGGACGGCACGTTGTCGGCGGACCGGACCACAGTGCTCGTTTGGGACGTCCGGCCCGGCGTGCGGCCGTCGGTCCGGAGAAAGTTCCAGCTATCCGCCGAGGTCGCCGAAGGCGGGGTCACACTGAGCCCGGGCGGCGACCGGCTGTACACGAGCAGCCCTCTGGCGGCGTACGAGGTGGCGACCGGCCGGAACATCTATACGAACAAGGATCTGTCCTACATCGGGCTCGACATCACCCCGGACGGCAAGCTGCTCGCGCTCGGAGGCGACTTCTCCGGCCCGGAGGAGGACCCCGGTGACGTCCTGCTGGTCAGTGCCGCGTCAGGGGAGGGTGGGCGCCTGCTGCATGGCCACGGCGAGGAGATCTCGAAGGCACGGCTCTCCCACGACGGGAGCCGGCTGGTGGTGACATCGCTGGACACGCGAGCGAACGTCTGGGACGTCCGAGAAGGCAAGGTGGTCGAGGAGCT
>DASXRJ010000084.1:0-13648 GCA_036506675.1 Nocardioides sp.
TGGCGGGCGCGCTCGGCGACGATCGCGGCGTTGGCGGCCTGGGCCGCGGCCGCTTCGAGCGCCGTGACCGTGACATCGCTGTAGCCGGTCTCGGTGCGGTCGGCGCCGTAGAGGACACCGAGCCGGCGGCCGGCGTGGACCAGCGGAACCGCGACCATGCCCTTGACGCCCTCACGGTCGGCGTGGGCACTGAAGGGCCGGATCAGACCCGGGCTGACCGGGTAGTTGGCCACCCACTGGGGTCGCCCGGTCTCCATCACGCGGGCGGCGAGCCCGATCCCGGGTGGCACCACCAGGCCGTTGACGGCGTCGGTCCGTGCTCGCACCACATGGTTCAGCACGATGTTGCCGGTCTGGTCGAGCTCGCCGATCCACGCGACGTCGACGCCGATCTCGTCGGGCAGGCGGTCGAGGATCGCACGAAAGGCGGTACGCCGGTCGAGCAGGCTGAGGACCTGGGCGTAGTCGTCGTCCAGCTCCAGCAGCGCGTCGGCGGGCGCCCACGCCGGAACGCGACGGCGTCGGGCCATCAGGCGCATGCTACGCCTGGCCTGCGGGCTCCCATGGGGCCATGGTGCGCCAGTCCCCCCGGCCTGGCCACCTCCCGTTGACCGTCTCCGGTTGGAGACCCCGAAGGGAGGTCTCCACAGTCAACTACCGTGACCGCGGTCACCTCCGCATCCTGACCGGCATGTTGTCGGTGAGCGGGCTCGAGGTCAGCTACGGGGGCGTCCGTGCGCTCCGGGGCGTCTCGGTCGACGTGCCCGGCCGCGGCGTGGTCGCCGTGCTGGGAAGCAACGGTGCCGGTAAGTCGACCCTGCTGCGGGCGGTGTCGGGCACCCTGCGCGGCATCGGTGGCGCCATCGACGCCGGCACGATCGAGCTCGACGGGCAGCGGCTGAACGGGCGCCCGCCGGCGGCGATCGTCGGCGACGGCGTGGTGCAGGTCCCCGAAGGGCGACGGATCTTCACCCGCCTGACCGTGGACGAGAACCTACGCATCGGCGGGTTCAGCCGCGGGGACCGGGTGGCCAAGGCCAGGACGCGGGTCCGGGTCCTCGAGCTGTTCCCGATCCTGCACGACCGGCGTCACGAACCCGCGGGCCTGCTCTCCGGGGGCCAGCAACAGATGTTGGCCATCGGAAGGGCACTGATGGCGTCGCCACGGCTGCTCCTGCTGGACGAACCGTCACTGGGGCTCGCTCCCCAGATCGTCACCTACATCGGCCAGGTGATCCGGGCCATCAACGGCCAGGGGACCGCGGTGCTCCTCGTCGAGCAGAACGCCACCATGGCGTTGCAGGTGGCCACACAGGCCGTGGTGCTCACGGTGGGCGAGGTGTCGCTGAGAGGAACGGCCGCCGAGCTGGCCCGCGACGAGCGCATCCGCAAGCTGTACCTCGGCGGCGCCGAATCGACGGCCAGGGTTCTCCGCTCGCTGGCCGGCGCGCGGGCCCAGCGCAACCGCCCGGGCAGGTGGGTCCGATGACGCCGGCCCTCGACACCGGGCGCCGCACGGCGGCGGGCCTGCAGATCGTGTCGGTCACGGTGCGGTTCGCGGGGGTCACTGCGCTCGACGGGGTGTCGCTCGGGGTGGCGCCCGCCTCGATCCACGCGGTCATCGGGCCCAACGGGGCCGGCAAGTCGACGCTGTTCAACGTCGTGTCCGGCGTCTACAGGCCCGAGCACGGCTCGGTGCAGTTCGCCGGCCACGAGCTGGTCGGACGGCGGCCGTACGAGATCGCCGGTCTCGGCGTGGCCCGGGCCTTCCAGAACCTCACCCTGTACCCCCAGGCGACGGTCGAGGAGAACCTGCTGCTCGGCCGGCACCACCTGACCCGCGCCGGCTTCGTGGCCTGCGGGCTGCGGCTCCCGTCGGCTCGCCACGAGGAGGGCCGCCACCGGGCCCGGGTGGCGGAGATCGCCGGGTTCCTCGGGATCTGGCACCTCCTGCGGGTGCCTGCCGGAGAGCTCTCGCAGGGCGACCAGAAGAAGGTCGACATCGCCCGGGCGCTCTGCGTCGAACCGTCCCTGCTGCTGCTCGACGAACCGGTCGCCGGCATGAGTGCCCACGAGACGCACGAGGTCGGCGAGCTGATCCGTGACATCCGGGGCGCGTTGGAGATCCCCGTCCTGCTCGTCGAGCACGACATGGGGCTGGTGATGGAGATCGCCGATCGGGTGACGGTCCTCGACTTCGGCCGGGTGATCGCGGACGGCACGCCGATCGAGATGCAGAGCGATCCCGACGTGGTCCGGGCCTACCTCGGGACCGGCGACGACGAACCCCGGATCGGAGTGCCCTGATGGACAAGCTCTTGCAGTTGCTGTTCAGCGGCGTGGCGCTGGGCGCGGTCTACGCGCTGCTCGCGCTCGGGTTCGTGGTCGTCTTCAAGGCGACCCGGGTGGTCAACTTCGCTCACGCCGGGCTGCTGATGGTGGGCACCTACTTCGTGGCGCGGTTCCGCACCGTCGACGGGCTCGCCTTTCCGCTGGCACTGTTGGGCGGCGTCGCCGTCGCCGTGATCGTGGCGTTGCTGGTGGAGCGGGTGTTCGTGCGTCCGGTCGCTCGGCGGTCGATCGTCGCCGTCGCCATCATGACCATCGGCATCGACGTGGTGCTGCAGACCGAGGTCACCCGGCGGCTCGGCATCGACATCCTGCCGGTGGGGGATCCGTGGCAGAGCGGGACGGTCGACGTCTTCGGCATCACCGTTCCCCAGACCCGCGTCGCTGCGCTCCTGGTGGCGCTGGTGCTGCTCGCCCTGTTCTTCGCCTGGTCGAAGTTCTCGGACTGGGGGATCGCCATGCGGGCCAGCGCCGAGGACCACGGCACCGCCGAGCTGATGGGGGTGCGGTTGGCCCGGGTCTCGGCCATCGTGTGGCTCATCGCCGCGGTGCTCGCGGTGCTCGCCGGGGTGTTCCTCGCCGCCTTCCCCTCGCCGGGCGTGTCGTCCACGACGTCGGCGGCCGCGCTGCGGGCGTTCCCCGCGGCCATCCTCGGCGGCCTCGACTCCACCGGGGGCGCCATCGTCGGCGGCCTGCTCATCGGGCTGGCGGAGACGCTGACCCAGGGCTACCAGGATCAGCTCTCGTTCCTCGGACAGGGCTTCGGCACGGTCATGCCCTACGTCGTGATGGTCGGTGTCCTCCTCGTCCGCCCCACCGGCCTGTTCGGGACGGCGGAGGCAACCCGTGTCTGAGACTCCGCTGCTCGCCGAAGCAGGGCGCCCGTGGTTCGGGCCGTCGGCCCGGCGGGGGACACCTCGCCCGGGGCTCCTCGCCCGCCTCGCCGTGGTCGCCGTCGGGCTGGTCGCACCGTTCTACCTCGACGCCTTCTGGCTACAGGTCGGAGTCTTCGCCTTCGCCGCCATGGTCGCAGCCCTCGGGCTGAACCTGCTGGTGGGCGAGGCCGGCCAGCTGTCGCTGGCGCACTCCTTCTTCATCGCCGTCGGCGCCTACGGCTACACCTTGTTCGCCTCCCCGGCGCAGCAGGCAGGTGCGGGCAGCCAGGTCGGTTGGGGCTTGCCGCCGATCGTCGCCGTCGCGCTCGCCGTCGTGGCCGCGGGCGTGGCCGGGCTGCTGTTCAGCCCCATCGCCGCTCGCCTGCGAGGCATCTACCTCGGCGTGGCCTCGCTCGGGTTGGTCTTCCTGGGCCAGCACGTGCTGGTCAACGCCGAACCGCTCACGGGCGGCTTCAACGGCCGTGACGTCCCCCCGCTCACCGTGTTCGGGTTCAGCTTCGACGACGTGCCCGGCGAGACCCTCCACGTCCTCGGCGTGCCCTTCACCCGCGTGGAGAAGCTGTGGTACGTCGGCCTGACCGCGGCGGCGCTGGCGTGGCTCTTCTACCGCAACGTGCGGTCCAGCCGGGCCGGGCGGGCCATGCACGCGGTGCGGGACGGCGAGATCGCCGCCTCCGTGATGGGCGTGCGCGTCACCCGGTTCAAGGGGGCGGCCTTCCTGGTGTCCTCGATGCTGGCCGGCCTCGGCGGCGTGCTGCTGGCGCTGGCCTTCCGCCACATCGTGCCCGAGACCTTCGGCGTGCTGTTGGCGATCGAGTACCTGGCGATGATCGTCATCGGCGGCATCGGGTCGCCCAGCGGCACCCTGGCCGGCGCGCTGTTCGTCTCGTCGCTGCCGGTCGTCCTGCAGCGCTACAGCGACGCGCTGCCGTTCGTGGCCGCGACGTCCACCGGCGGCGGGGTGACCGCCGGCATCGCCGCCCGCTACTGCTACGGCGCCGCCATCGTCGCGCTGCTGCTGGTCGAACCCGGAGGTCTCGCCGCGCTCGCCCGACGGGCCCGACGGCACCTCGCCAGTGGCTCCGACGCACGTGCCGCCCGGCCTGCGCCGGCACCGGCGGCCGAGGCCCTGGCCGATGACGTCGCCACCGCCAACCCCCACTAGCCCGTTCACATCGCTCTCCAAGGAGGGGACCATGTCCAGCCCACCGACCTCACGTGTTCCACGCCGCCTGTTGGTGTGGCTCGCGGCCACCCTCGTCATCGCCGCCGCCGCCTGCTCGACCAAGGACGACGAGCCGTCCGCCACCGCCGGGGACGGCGACGCCGGCGCCGCCACCCTCGAGACCGGCCCCGGCGTCACCGACGACACGATCACGCTGGGCGTGCTCACCGACCAGTCCGGCCCGTTCGCCGGGGCGTCGAAGGGCATCGCCCAGGGTCGCCAGCTGTTCTGGGACGCCCGCAACGCCGATGGTGGCGTGTGCGACCGCACCGTGGAGTTCACGGTCAGCGACCACGCCTACAACGCCCAGAACGCCACGACCCTGTACGCGGACATGCAGCCCGACGTCCTCGCGTTCGACGAGCTGCTCGGGTCGCCCATGATCGACGCGCTGCGCTCGACCATCGACCAGGACGGTGTGCTCACCATGGCGGTGTCGTTCTCGTCGAGCGTGCTCGACAGCCCTTCCATGGTGGTGACCGGCGCCACCTATGACATCGAGATGATCAACGCTCTCCAGTGGCTGATGGACCAGGGCCGCATCGCCGAGGGCGACACCGTCGGCCACATCTACCTCGAGGGGGACTACGGCGAGAACGCGCTCGCAGGCGCGCGGTACGCCGCCGACGAGCTCGGCGTCGAGATCGCGGCGCAGAAGGTCCAGCCCACCGACGCCGACCTGAGCGCCGCCGTGACCGCGCTGGAGGACGCCGGCGCCGGCGTCGTGCTGTTGACCACCACCCCGCCCCAGGCCGCGTCGGCCGTGGCGGTGGCGCAGGCCAACGGGTTCGACATGAGCTTCGTCGGGTCGAACCCCACCTTCAGCCCGGCGCTGCTCGCCAGCCCCGCGGCGGGGGCGCTGCAGGCGTCGTACCTGATGGTGTCGTCGATCGCTCCCTACGCCAGCGACGCGGCCGGGCCTGCCGATGTGCGGAGTGCGTTCGCCGCCGAGTTCGCCGGCGAGACGCCCACGCACTTCGTGCTCTACGGCTACGCCCAGGGCGAGCTGATGGCCCAGATCCTCGAGACCGCCTGCGAGAACGGTGCGCTCACCCGCCCCGGCCTGCTCGAAGCCTTCCAGAGCCTCGACGACGTCGACACCGCCGGCCTGGTCGCGCCGATGGACTTCAGCGATCCGGGCCAGCCACCGGCCCGCGAGGTCCACATCCTCAAGCCCGACGCCAGCGTCGACGGCGGCCTGACCGAGGTCCAGGGCCTGTTCGCCTCACCGCTGGCCGCCGAGTTCCAGCGCGGCACATAACCCCCACGCGCTGGCAAGGGGTGTGCCGCCCGGACCGCCACGGGTGGCACACCCACCTCTCGATCCCCCGACGATCCCTCACGAAAGGACCAGCCGTGCGTGGCCTCATGCAGGACTTCCCGTTGACGCTGCCGCATCTCTTCGAGCGGGCCGAGCGCCTCTTCGCCGACAAGGAGGTGGTCACGGTCACCGCCACCGGTCGGGACCGGATCACCTACGGCGTGTGGGCCGAGCGGACCCGCCGGCTCGGTGGCGTGCTCGAGGCGCTGGGCGTCAGCGCCGACGGCCGCGTCGGCACGTTCGCGTGGAACACCGCCCGCCACCTCGAGCTCTACCTCGCCGCGCCGTGCACCGGTCGGGTGCTGCACACCCTCAACATCCGGCTGTCCCCCGAGCAGCTCGTCTACGTCATCAACCACGCCGAGGACGAGGTCGTCTTCGTCGACCGGTCGCTGGGCCGCCTGCTGTACCCCCATGTGGCGCAGCTCACCACGGTGAAGCACCTGGTCGTGATGGACGACGGGACGGGCGACGCCCCCCCGCTCGATCGAGGCCCGGAGGTGCACGACTACGAGGCGCTGCTCGGGGCCGCGTCGCCGGCCGACTTCCACGTGGAGGACGAGCAGCGAGCTGCGTCGATGTGCTACACGAGCGGCACCACGGGCCACCCGAAGGGCGTCGTCTACACCCACCGCTCCTCGGTCCTGCACACGCTCGGGGTGATGGCCGCCGGCAGCCTCGCGATCCAGGAGGCGGACCGGGTCCTGCCCGTCGTCCCGATGTTCCATGCCAACGCCTGGGGCCTCGCCCACGCCGCCGTCGCCACCGGCGCGTCGCTGGTCATGCCCGGCCCCGATCTCTCGCCGGGCGCGGTCGCCGACCTCATCGCATCCGAGCGCGTCACCGTGGCGGCCGGGGTGCCCACGATCTGGATGGGCGTGCTTCCCCAGCTGGCGGGGCGCGACACCAGCAGCCTGCGCAGCATCGTGTGCGGCGGCTCGGCGGTGCCCCGGGGGCTGTCGGAGGCCTACCGGGCGAGCACGGGCCTGCCCATCCTCCAGGCCTGGGGCATGACCGAGACCAGCCCCCTCGGCTCGGTGTGCCACATCAAGTCGACCCTCGACGCCGGCCTCGACGAGGACGGCCGGGCCGACCTGCGCACCAGCATCGGCCAGCCCGTCGCCGGCGTCGAGGCCCGCATCACCCGCACCGACGCGGCCGACCCCGGCGAGCCGCTGCCGTGGGACGGCGTCACCCCCGGGGAGCTGCAGGTGCGGGGGCCGTGGATCGCAGCCGGCTACCACGACGACCCCCGCTCGCCCGAGTCGTTCACGGTCGACGGGTGGCTCGAGACCGGCGACATCGCCACGATCGACCCCCACGGGTACATCCGCCTCGTCGACCGGGCCAAGGACGTCATCAAGTCGGGCGGGGAGTGGATCAGCTCGGTCGAGCTCGAGAACGAGCTCATGGCCCACCCCGACGTGGTCGAAGCCGCCGTCGTCGGGAGGACCGACCCGGACTGGGGCGAGCGACCCGTCGCGTGTGTCGTGCTCCACGCCACCGCGCCGCCGACACCGGACACGAAGCTCGACCTCCTCGCCTTCCTCGAGGGACGGGTGCCCAGGTGGTGGCTGCCCGACGACATCGTCTTCCTGGACCAGATCCCCAAGACATCGGTCGGCAAGTTCTCCAAGAAGGACCTGCGCCGGCAGCTCGCCCTGTCCCGTGCCGAAGCTCAGGGCCCCGCGTGACGGCGGCCGCGGCGGACACGACGGGAGCGCGGCCTCCAGCGGCCGACGTGCTCGATCGCGATGACCCCCCCGTCCTGGGCGCCAACCCCTTCGTCGGGCTCACCCGACGGCAGGTCGGCGCCGCGCTCGGCCGGCTGATGGGTCGGGTCGCCGTCGAGCCCGGCGTCGTCGTCACCGGTGCCACCGAGACCGCGCGCCAGCTCGTGGACGTGGCGCGGGGACGGAGCGACCGGGCCCCCGACCCCGCCGACAAGCGATTCGTCGATCCGGCCTGGGCGGGCAACCCCGTCTACCGCCGCCTGCTGCAGGCGTACCTCGTCGAGCGCGACGCCCTGTTCCGACTGGTCGACGACGTGGGCCTCGACCACAAGAGCCGCGAGCGGGCGCGCTTCGCGCTGTCCCTCGTCATCGAGGCGGCCGCCCCCACCAACACGCTGCTCGGCAACCCGAGCACGCTGACCAAGGCTTGGCAGACCCGCGGGCAGAGCCTCGTCGCCGGGCTGCGCCACCTCCGGCACGACCTCCGGCACAACGGAGGCATGCCGTCCATGGTCGACACCCGGCCGTTCAAGGTCGGCGAGAACATCGCCGTGACTCCCGGTGCGGTCATCCATCGCAGCGAGCTGTTCGAGCTCATCCAGTACGCGCCGGCCGGGTCGCGGGCGTTCAGGCGCCCGCTCGTCGCCATCCCACCGCAGATCAACAAGTACTACATCTCCGATCTGGCCCGGGGCCGCAGCCTCGTGGAGCACACCGTCGCGGCCGGCATCCCCTACTTCGCGGTCAGCTGGCGAAACCCGACGCCGGCGCAGCGGGAGTGGAACCTCGCCACCTACGTGTCCGCCTGCAAGACGGCCCTCGAGGTCGCGTGCGACGTGAGCGGGACCACCGATGCGAACGTCGCCGGCATGTGCGCCGGAGGCATCACGCTGGCCTGCCTGCTCGCGCACCTGGCCGCCACCGACGAGTCGCTGGTCAAGTCGGCCACCTTCATGGTCGCCGGGCTCGACACCGCCAGCGAGTCCACCGTCGGGCTCCTCTCGTCGAAGGCGTCGATCGACGCGGCCAGGAGCCGCTCACAGCGCAGGGGCGTGCTCGACGGCCACGACCTCGGCCGGGTGTTCGCGTGGCTGCGCCCCAACGACCTGGTCTGGAACTACTGGGTCAACAACTACCTGCTCGGCCAGAACCCGCCCGCGTTCGACATCCTCTACTGGAACGCCGACACCACGAACCTGCCGGCGGGCCTGCACTCCGACTTCCTCGACCTCTACAGCGCCAACGGGCTGGCCCGGCCGGGCTCGTTCGAGGTGCTCGGCACCCCGGTCGACCTCGGCAAGGTCAGGTGCGACGCCTACGTGGTGGCCGGCGCCACCGACCACATCATCCCGTGGACCGGGGCCTACCAGACCACGCAGCTGCTCGGGGGAGACAGCGAGTTCGTGCTGGGCACGAGCGGCCACATCCAGGCCATCGTCAACCCCCCGGGCAACAGGAGGTCGAGGTTCCTGACCCGCCCCGGGCCGCCGCCGCCCGATCCCCTCGAGTGGCGCGCCGGCGCCACCACGAACGACGGGAGCTGGTGGGACCACTGGTTGCGCTGGCTGGGCGACCGCTCGGGAGAGGAGCGCCGAGCCCCGGCCAACCCGGGCAACCGCCGCCACCCGCCGATCGAGGCCGCGCCCGGCCGGTACGTCCACCTGTGACGCGCCGGCGACCGTGATGAAGCGACTCCTCGAGTTCGTCCTGGTCGACGGCCACCTCCTCAGGGTGTCGATCCGCGGCGAAGGACGACCCCTGCTCCTCGTGATGGGCCTGGGCGGGAACATCGAGATGTGGGACCCGCTCGAACGGGCCATCGGCCGCCACGGGATCCAGACCATCGCCTACGACGCGTCGGGCACCGGGCACTCACCGACCCGGCTCGTGCCCCAGCGGATGCCCGGGCTCGCCAGGCAGGCTGCCCACCTGCTCGACGCGCTCGGGCATCCGCACGCCGACGTGCTGGGCGTGTCCTTCGGCGGCGCGGTCGCCCAGGAGCTCACGGTCACCAACCCGCACAGGGTGCGCCGGCTGGTGCTCGCGTCGACGATGTGCGGGCTCGGTGGCGTCCCCGGCAACCCGCTCGCCGTCTCGCTCCTCGCCACCCCGCTGCGGTACTACTCACCCGCGTTCCTGCGCCTGGTGGCCGGGGTCCTGTACGGCCCCACGGTCACCCCGCGGGAGAACCTGCTGCGCGAGCAGATCGAGGCCCGCCGCGCCCGGCCGCCCACCCTCTGGGGCTACGCGAGCCAGCTGGTCGCTGGCGCCGGATGGACCAGCCTGCCGTGGTTGGGTCGGATCGCGGCGCCCACGCTGGTGCTCGCCGGCGACCGCGACCCCGTCGTGCCCCCGCGCAACGCGCGCATCCTCGCCCGCCGGATCCCCTCGACGCAGCTCGAGCTGGTCGAGGGCGCCGGCCACCTGTTGCTCTTCGACCAGGCGGAGCGCTGCGCCGCCGTCATCGCCGACTTCCTCGGTCGCGACCCGGGTTGACGGCCTCACGGCCACGGTAGGTTCAGTTCATGATCGCGGTGCTCGGTGCAGGCGCGATGGGCGCGGCCCTGGCGGTACGGTGGGCGCTGGCGGGCGCGGAAGTTGCTCTGCTCGGGACCGATTTCGACACACGGGTCCTCGCTGCCGTGCGCGACGGCCGTGCGCATCCTGCGCTCGGGGTGACCTTGCACCCGGCCGTGACCTGTCGGTCCTTCGACGAGTGGGAGAGTGTCCTCGCGGAGGCCGAGGTCGTTGTCGTCGCCCTCTCGAGCGAGGGACTCCGAGGTCCGGTCACCATCGGGGCGCGTAGCGCCCGTGCTGACGCGACCTGGGTGATCGCGACCAAGGGATGGCAGGCAGACACGTTCGAGTCGCCCTCCGAGGTCGTGGGCTCGATCCTCGGCTCGCGCGAGCGCACCGTGTCGCTTGCCGGCCCCGCATTGGCGGCAGAAGTCGTTGCCGGTGCGCCGACGGCGTTCGTGTTCGCGTCCCACGATGCCGACCTGGGAAAGCGCGTGGCGCGCACTCTCCGTTCAAATACCACGGCAACGGTGGTGACCGACGACGTGGTTGGCGCCGAGACGGCGTCGGCCTACAAGAACGTCGTGGCCATCGCGGTGGGTATGTGCGAGGGTCTCAGCGAGCGGTTCGCACAGAGCGCCCTGAACCGTACCTTCGCCAACGGACGCGCCGCCGTTTTCGCCCAAGGCCTGACCGACATGGTGCGGCTCGTGGAAGCGAAGGGGGGCAGAGCCAGCACCGTTCTGGGCTTGGCGGGGGCAGGCGACCTGTACGTCACCTGCCTCGGTGGCCGTAATGGCCGGTTCGGCCGCCTCGTGGGTGCCGGAGCGACACCCGAGCAGGCGCTCAAGGCGATCGGCAGCACGGTTGAGGGCACCGCGAACACCAGGGCCGCGCTTGCCCTCGCCTCGAAGCTGATGATCGATCTCCCGACGGCACGGACCGTCGACATCCTTCTGCGCGAGGAGATCGCCGGGGAGGAAGGCTTCCAGCGGCTGCTGGCGCTGTTCGCCATGGCGCTGTCGAGCAGCATCGCCGCACCGAGCACCTGACCCTGGTCTGCTCCGACTCGCCTGCCCCGCGTCGGTCAACGCGCGTAGAGGTCGTCGAGGACATCCGCGTAGTGGTCGAAGACGACGTTTCGCTTGACCTTCAGCGTCGGCGTCAGCTCGCCGGTCTCCTGCGCGAAGTCGTGACCGAGGATCGCGAAGCGCTTGATCTGCTCGACCCGTGCGTAGCGCGAGTTCGCGCTGTCGAGCGCCTGCTGCACAAGGTCGTGGACGTCGGGGTGCTGCGCGAGCGCTTCCAAGTCGAGGGGTAGGCCGTGGTCCTGCGCCCACGGGGCGAGCCCCTCGAGGTCGAGCGTCACAAGCGCCACGGGATACGGCCGGCGGTCGCCGTACATCACCGCCTGCGAGATGAACGGCGAATGCTTGAGGTCGTTCTCGAGATTCGCCGGGGTGATGTTCTTGCCGCCGGCGGTGATGATGATGTCCTTGATGCGGCCGGTGATGCTCAGGAAGCCGTCGTCGTCGAGCGCCCCGAGGTCGCCTGTGTGCAGCCAGCCGTCGTCGTCGAGCACCTCGCGTGTCGCCTGCTCGTTCTTCCAATAGCCCGCGAAGATCTGCGGGCCGCGCATGACGATCTCGCCATCGTCCGCGATGCGGACCTCGACGCTCGGGGTCGCGCGCCCGACCGTTCCGAACCGGAACGCGTCGCGAGAATTCACCGTGCCGGCGCCCATGGTCTCGGTCATGCCATAGCCCTCCATCACGGGGACCCCGGCGGCGTAGAAGAACTCGAGGATCTTCGGCTCGATCGGCGCTCCACCGGACAACGCCTCGCGGAGGTTGCCGCCGAACAGCATGCGAATCTTCGAGAAAACGGTCTCGTCCGCGCGCTGGTAGGCCTCGGCGAGGTCCTCCGGAACCGGCTCGCCGCGCGCCTGGAGCGCGCGCACACGCACGCCGAGCCGAACCGCGCGCTCGAGCTCGTCCTGCTGCTCGGGCGGAACCTGCGCCATCGCCAGGGCGTGAAGCTTCTCGAAGACGCGCGGCACCGACGGCAGGTAGTCGGGACGCACCTCCATCAGCTCGGGGACGATCTGCTTCGTGTCCCCCCCGTAGTACGCGATCGCCGCGCCGACCTGGTAGGCAGCCAGCTGGACGATCTGTGCGAACACGTGCGCCAGCGGCAGGTACAGGTAGGCGACCTCACCTGGCCACAGCGTCCCGAGCTCCAGCGCCATCGAGCAGACCGCCATCGCGTTGCGGTGCGTCAACACGCACCCCTTCGGCGGGCCCGTCGTGCCCGACGTATAGATGATCAGCGCCGGATCGTCGGGGGCTACCGCCGCTCGGCGGCGCTCGAGCTCCTCGCGGTCGCCGCCCGCGGCGGCAACCGCCTCGAGCGGGACAACGCCGTCGGAGGCCTCCTGCCCCTCCACGACGAAGGTCGCCCGCAGCGCCGGCACCGCATCGCGCACGGCGGTGATCTTGGCGAGCTGCGCGCCGTCCTCGACGATGACAGCGACCGCGCCGGAGTTCCCCACGACCCAAGCACACTCGTCGGGCGAGCTCGAGGGGTAGATCGGGACCACCACGGAACCGATGCTCCAGATCGCATTGGCCGCGATCGACCACTCGGGCCGCGTGTCGGCGAGGACGCACACGCGGTCGCCGGCGTCGATTCCGTACGCCAGGAGGCCGGTCGCAAGGCGCTCGATGTCCCCGCCGACGTCGGCGTAGGTCCGGTCCTCCCACGCGCCGTTGCGCTTGGCGCGCACGGCTCTGCGGTCGCCGTGGTGCTGCGCCGCGAAGCCGGACAGTCGTGCGGCCGTCTGGGGTACTGCGTCGATCTGCGTCATGGACGTTCGCTCCTTAGGTGCGATGCCCCCCGGCGGTCCTACCGCTGGGTGGTCCTGAGCCCGGGTGCTCGCAGAAACTCGGGATGTCTCGAACCGCAATGCCGATGCCAAGTCTCGCAAGAACTGTGGCGGCGAGTCACCCGTCACCCGGACCTCGGGCGAAACACCGTGCGCTCGCCCGCTACGCCCGCAATCGCCGCCTCGCCGACGCCCGCTATCCGTGGGCCTCCGCCCCGTCACATTCAGTCCCGGCGCCCGCACCTTCCAGGACCAGCGCCGCCCCATCGGCGACACCGACTGCCGGCCCGAGCTCCCGCCAACCGGCTCGTCGGCACCGTCCACGGCTACCCCACCCACCACACCCCGCGGGCTGATGGTGGGTGAGCTCCAGCGGCGCCCTCGAGCCCGCGCAGCTGGTCTGGCGCGATCGTCGACGTCACACCGACGTCGTGTCGACCAGCACCCGCACACGGTCCATAGGGAGACGTGCCCGCGAACACCGGCTGTGTGGCGACCTCGCATTGACGATTCTCCGTGCTCACCACACTGCACCTTCGCCGGCTTGCGAGGTTGATGGCCGCGATCGGGCGGTTACCGCTCGCGCGAAAGGGTGGGTGCTCACGCGGATCTTTGGCGTCGGGTACTACGAGACGACCAACCCCGTCTTGTCCCTCGACGCCCGCCATACGATCGCCGAAGTCCTCGCCGACGGTTGAGGTGGGCGGAGAACGCGCGCCCCGA
>DASXRJ010000085.1:0-11789 GCA_036506675.1 Nocardioides sp.
TATTACGGCGTCGTACGAGGCGTCCGCGAGGCGTCGGTACGGCGTTGAAGCTGGCTCGGCTGGGGCTCGGCTGGGGCTCGGCTGGGGCGGTCGGAAGGTAGGGGGCCACCAGTGATGCGTGCCACTGGAGGGCTGGCTAGGGTCGGGCGTATGAGCGGTCCACAACCTCGCGAGAACGTCCTGCGGATCCCGGCCTACGTGCCCGGCAAGCCACCCGAGGAGCGGCCCGGGCTGACGACGTACAAGCTGTCGTCGAACGAGAACCCCTACCCGCCGCTGCCCGGCGTACTCGAGGCGGCGACCGACGCGGCGGCGCGGATGAACCGCTACCCCGATATGGGGTGTGCGGCGCTGTACGCCGCCCTCGCCGCCAAGCTCGACGTGCCGGTCTCGCACCTGTGTGCGTCGACGGGGTCGGTCGGGCTGATCTACCAGCTGCTCCAGGCGTTCTGCGACCCGGGCGACGAGGTCGTCTACGCGTGGCGGTCGTTCGAGGCCTACCCGATCGCGGCGGCCGCGGCCGGTGCGACGTCGGTGCAGGTGCCGCTGACGTCGTCATCCGAGCACGACCTCAACGCGATGGCCGCGGCGATCAGCGACCGCACCAAGGTGGTACTGGTCTGCACCCCCAACAATCCGACCGGGCCGGCGGTGACGCAGTCCGCGCTGGACGCCTTCCTCGCGACGGTGCCGCCGGACGTGCTGGTGGTCGTCGACGAGGCGTACGTCGAGTTCGTGCGGATGGACGACGCGGTCGACGGACTGTCGACGTACCGGGCCCGCGACAACGTCATCCTCACCCGCACATTCTCCAAGGCCTACGGCCTGGCCGGCTTCCGGGTCGGGTACGCCGTCGCGCCCGAGCCGATCGCGGCCGCCCTGCGCGCGATGGCGCTGCCGTTCGGGGTCTCCTCGATCGCCCAGGCCGCAGCGGTCGCGTCGCTGGACGCGGAGAAGGAGCTCTTCGCCCGCGTGGACGACCTGGTCGACGAACGAACCCGCGTCGTCGATGGCCTGCGCGCCGTCGGCTGGGACGTCCCGGAGGCCCAGGGCAACTTCGTGTGGTTCGCCCTGGGTGAGCGGACCCTCGAGTTCGCAGCCGCCTGTGACGCCGTCGGTCTCGTGGTCCGCCCCTTCGCCGGTGAAGGTGCCCGCGCCAGCATCGGCGAACCCGAGGCCAACTCCCGCCTCATCGAGGTCGCCGCCGCCTTCCGCTGAGCCCTTCCCTGCCCGCCGAAGTGGCGAGTTCGGCCCCGCGAGGTGGCGAGTTCGGCCCCGCGAGGTGGCGAGTTTGGCCCCGCGAGGTGGCGTGTTTGGCCCCGCCGAGGTGGCGAAGTTGGCCCCGCCGAGGTGGCGAAGTTGGCCCCGCCGAGGTGGCGAAGTCGGCCCTCGCCGAGGTGGCGACGTTGGCCCTCGCGACGATCAACGCTCCCGCACGGACTTCCGCTCGTCCTGACGCCAGTGCCCCTTCGGACAAGACCAAGGTTTCCCGGTATTGTTGAATACCCAACTACTCGGGAAGGGGAGGGCGGGTGACTGACCTCAAGCCGTCGTACGTCGACCCTGGCAAGGCCTTCGACCGGGACATGAACTACATCCCGGACCGGATCACCGTGAAGGCCGGGTTCTCTCGTGACCCTTACTTCGCCGCCGAGCTGGACGCGCCGACCTGGCCGGTCGAGCCGGGGCGCTACCGGCTGATCGCGGCGCGCGCGTGTCCGTGGGCCAACCGCGCGATCATCGTCCGGAGCCTGCTCGGGCTCGAGGACGTCATCTCGCTCGGCCTGCCCGGGCCGATCCATGACAGGCGGAGCTGGACCTTCGACCTCGATCCCGGCGGGCGCGACCCCGTGCTCGGGATCGAGCGGCTGCAGGAGGCCTACTTCCGGCGCTACCCCGACTACCCGCGCGGCATCACCGTCCCGGCGATGGTGGAGGTCGAGACCGGCCAGGTGGTGACCAACGACTTCCCGTGGATCACCCACGACCTCTTCTTCGAGTGGTCCGACTTCCACCGCTCCGACGCGCCGGACCTGTGGCCCGCGGACTGCCGCGAGGAGATGGAGTCGGTGATGAAGCGGGTCTTCACCGAGGTCAACAATGGTGTCTACCGGTGCGGCTTCGCCGGCTCGCAGGCGGCGTACGACGATGCTTACGACCGACTCTGGGTCGCCCTCGACTGGCTCGAGTCACGGCTGTCGACGCGGCGCTACCTGATGGGGTCGTCGATCACCGAGGCCGACGTACGGCTCTTCACGACGCTGGTGCGCTTCGACGCGGTCTATCACGGGCACTTCAAGTGCAACCGCCAGAAGCTGACCGAGCTGCCCGCGTTGTGGGGCTACGCGCGCGACCTCTTCCAGACGCCGGGGTTCGGGGAGTCGATCGACTTCGCCCAGATCAAGGCGCACTACTACGTCGTCCACACCGACATCAACCCGTCCGGCATCATCCCCAAGGGCCCCGACCCGGATCTCTGGCTCACCGCTCACGGCCGCGCCTGACCGCCGAAGTGGCGAAACTGGCCCCGCGAAGTGGCGCCCTTGGCCCTTCGAGGTGGCGAAGAAGTCCCGTCTCCGCAGCCTTAGCGGTCTCCGCCTCCCGAAGCCTTACGTCGGCCGGTGGAACTCCGCTTGCCAGCGCTGGCGGGGCGGGTCCTCGTCGTCCCAGAAGAGGCGTACGTCGAACGGCTCGAGCAGGTCGCCGGACAGGGCGTCGAGCTCGGCGCGGGTGAGTGCCCACGGCATCTCGGCGGGGTCGCGTGCCGGGTCGGTCTCCTCGGTAGCCCGCGCGATCACGAGCAGGGTCCCGCCGGGAGCCACCAGGGTCGGGAGCTGGCGGATGGCGGCCGCCCGAGCCTCGCCCCACAACGGCTGCACGGTGTAGATCTCGACCACCAGGTCGAACGCATCGCGCCAGCTCGGCTGGGGCGCAGTGATGTCGCCGACGACGTACTCGGTGGGCGAGCCCGCGAACCGCTCGCGTGCCTGCCGGATCGCGGTGGCCGAGATGTCGAAGGCGACGGTGTCGAAGCCGAGACCGGCGACGTACTCCGCGTCGTCGCCGAGGCCGCAGCCGACGACCAGGGCCCGGCGGCCGGCGCCGTGGACGCCGGTGGTCTGCGCCCAGGCGACCAGGTGCGGGTTGGGCTCGCCGTCCGCCCAGGGCACGACGGCCTCGCCGCGCGCCGCTTCGTCGTACAACCTCTCGAACCAGCCGGTCCCGTCGCCGAGCTGGGCCGACTCGGCGGCAAGAGTCCGGGCCCTGAGCCGATCGGTGTCGTCGTGTCCAGTCACGGTCGGCCACGGTAGCCGGGGTTTGGGAGAGGATCCATTTCTCCCATTCGAAGGGCAATTCGCGCCACTTCGAAGGGCTATTCCTGCCACCTCGCGGGGCCAAGTTCGCCACTTCGCGAGAGGGTGGAGGCATGGGGCACGATCACGGACACGCGGCGGGACGGGCGGCGGACCGGACCAGGTTGAGGTGGGTCCTGCTGCTCACCGCCGCGGTGCTGGTGGTCGAGCTGGTCGGGGCGTACGTCGCGGGGTCGCTCGCGCTGTTGGCCGACGCGGGCCATCTCGCCACAGATGCCGGTGCGATAGTGCTGGCGCTGGCGGCTTCGTACCTCGCGAGCCGGCCGGCCACCGACCGCTCGACCTTCGGCTGGCACCGTGCGGAGGTGCTCGCCGCCGCGGTCAACGCGCTGGTGCTGCTGGGCGTGTGCGCGTTCCTGGCCGTCGCGGGAGTGGGGCGCCTGGCCGACCCGGAGTTCGTCGACGCAGGTCCGATGGTCGCCTTCGCGGCCGTCGGACTGGTCGCCAACGGGGCCGCGATGTGGGTGCTGAGTCGAAGCGACACGGACTCCCTCAACCTGCGCGGCGCGCTGCTCGAGGTGGCCGGCGACCTGCTGGGCTCGGCGCTGGCTGTGCTGGCCGGGCTGCTGATCTGGACGACCGGCTGGCTGCGCGCCGACGCTCTGGCCTCGCTGCTGATCGCGGTGATGATCCTGCCGCGGGCGCTGTCGCTGCTGCGCGACTCGCTCGGCGTACTGCTGGAGCGGACGCCGCCCGGGCTCGACCTCGACGAGGTGCGGGCGCATCTGCTCGGGGTGGGCGGCGTGGTCGACGTACACGATCTGCACGCGTGGACCATCACCAGCGGGATCCACAGCCTCTCGGCCCACGTCACCGCGACCGATGCAGCGCTGGCCGCCCGCGGAGTCGGCGCCATCCTCGACGAGCTCTCGCAGTGCGTCGCCGAACACTTCGGGGTCGACCACACGACCTTCCAGGTCGAGCCGAAGACCCACCGCGAGCACGAGGATCTGGGCGAGACCGGCTGCAGCTAGCGGGACTTCTTCGCCACCTCGAAGGGCCAAGATCGCCACCTTGCGGGGCCAGGAACGCCACTTCGCGGGGCCAAACCCGCCACTTCGCGGGGCCAGGAACGCCACTTCGCGGGGCCAAGAACGCCACTTCGGCGGGAGGGGGCGGCTTGGCGTGAACAGCAGGCTCCCAGGTAAGTTATGGGGTGAGGCAATGTGGGCCCCGTCACACACGGTGCCCGGCGCTGTCGACACGGCCGCACGACGTACCACCCCTCGACGGCGGACCGTGCCACGTACCCCCTCTCGGAGTGGCGGCGACCCCGCAGGCTCCGGGCGACACGAAGGAGTGCAGGTGAGCCATCAGTCCGACTTCGGGCCGGACCTCGTCGAGGTCTTCGGCCCCTCGCAGCAGGACGGGGGCCCGGAGCTCATCCAGCTCCTCACCCCCGAAGGCGAGCGCGTCGAACATCCAGACTTCTCGTTCGATCCCGGTGAGGGTGTCGACGAGGCCGAGACCATCCGCGGGTTCTATCGCGACATGGTGCTGACCCGGCGCATCGACACCGAGGCGACCGCGTTGCAGCGGCACGGCGAGCTCGGCATCTGGGCGCAGCTGCTGGGCCAGGAGGCCGCGCAGATCGGCGCCGGCCGCGCGTTGCGACCGCAGGACTTCGTCTTCCCGACCTACCGCGAGCACGGCGTCGCCTACTGCCGCGGTGTCGACCCGCTCAGCCTGCTGGGGCTGTTCCGCGGCGTCGACCAGGGCTCGTGGGACCCCAACGCCAACAACTTCGGCCTCTACACGATCGTGATCGGCGCCCAGGCGCTGCACGCGACCGGCTACGCCATGGGCATCCAGCGCGACGGCGCCGTCGGCACCGGCGACCCCGAGCGTGACGCCGCCGTGATCGCGCACTTCGGCGACGGCGCGAGCAGCCAGGGCGACGTCAACGAGGCGTTCATCTTCGCCGCGAGCTACAACGCCCCGGTGGTCTTCTTCTGCCAGAACAACCAATGGGCCATCTCCGAGCCGATCGAGCGGCAGACCCGGATCCCGCTCTACCAGCGCGCGCTGGGCTTCGGGTTCCCGGGCCTGCGGGTCGACGGCAACGACGTACTCGCGACGTACGCCGTCACCAAGGCCGCGCTCCAGCGGGCCCGCGACGGACAGGGCCCGACCTTCGTGGAGGCCTACACCTACCGGATGGGCGCCCACACGACCACCGACGACCCGACCCGCTACCGGCTCAACGACGACGTCGAGCACTGGAAGCTCAAGGACCCGATCGCCCGCGTGAAGGTCTACCTGACCCGCAACGGGCTGGCCGACGACTCGTTCTTCGACAAGGTCCAGGACGAGGCCGACGAGCTCGGCCACCACCTGCGGGAGGGCTGCAAGGCGCTGCCCGACCCGAAGCCGCTGAGCATCTTCGACCACGTCTACTCCGAGATGACCGACGAGCTCGCCGCCCAGCGCGACGCGTTCGCGGCGTACCTCGCGAGCTTCGAGGGCACTGCCGTTTCAGGGGGCAACTGATGGCTACTCAGAAGATCACGCTCGCCAAGGGCCTCAACATGGGCCTGCGCAAGGCCATGGAGGACGACCCCAAGGTCCTGATCATGGGTGAGGACGTCGGCAAGCTCGGCGGCGTCTTCCGGATCACCGACGGCCTACAGAAGGACTTCGGCGAGGACCGCGTCATCGACTCCCCGCTCGCCGAGTCCGGCATCGTCGGTACGGCGGTCGGCATGGCGATGCGCGGCTACCGACCGGTGGTGGAGATCCAGTTCGACGGCTTCGTCTACCCGGCGTACGACCAGATCGTCTGCCAGGTCGCCAAGCTCCAGTTCCGCAGCCAGGGCAAGCTCAAGATGCCGATGGTGATCCGGATCCCGTTCGGCGGCGGCATCGGCGCGGTCGAGCACCACAGCGAGAGCCCGGAGGCGCAGTTCGCGCACACGCCGGGCCTGAAGGTGGTCGCCTGCTCCAACCCGGTCGACGGCTACTGGATGATCCAGCAGGCCATCGCCTGCGACGACCCGGTGATCTTCCTGGAGCCGAAGCGGCAGTACCACGCCGACAAGGCCGACCTCGACGAGGACGCCGGCCCCGACCCGCTGTTCCAGTCGCGGGTGGTCCGGCAGGGCACCGACGTCACCGTGCTGGCCTACGGGCCGACCGTGAAGACCGCGATGAAGGCGGCCGAGGCGGCCGCGGCCGAGGGGCGGTCGCTGGAGGTCATCGACCTGCGCACGCTCTCGCCGCTCGACATGGCGCCCGTGCTGGAGTCGGTACGCCGTACCGGCCGCGCCGTCGTCACTCACGAGGCGCACGTCAACCTCGGCATGGGTGCCGAGCTGTCCGCCCGGATCACCGAGCAGTGCTTCTACTCGCTCGAGGCTCCGGTGCTGCGCGTCGGCGGGTTCGACACGCCGTACCCGCCCTCGCGGATCGAGGAGGACTACCTCCCCGACCTCGACCGCGTGCTGGACGCCGTCGACCGTTCCCTTGCCTTCTAGGGCCACACCTCCTGAGGAGTTGAGCATGTCCGAGTTCAAGCTCCCCGACGTCGGGGAGGGCCTCACCGAGGCCGAGATCGTGGCCTGGAAGGTCAAGGTCGGCGACATCATCGCGATCAACGACATCGTCGTGGAGATCGAGACCGCCAAGTCGCTGGTCGAGCTGCCGTCGCCGTACGCCGGCACCGTCACCGCGCTGCTGGTGCCCGAGGGTGAGACCGTGCCGGTCGGTACGCCGATCATCGCGATCGGCGACCCGGCCTCGGTGCCGGCCGGCGCGCCCGCGGCGCCGGCTGCGGCCGCGCCGGCCACCCCGATCGGCGAGATCGACCTCTCCAACCCCCGCGCGAGCGGTGGCGGGGAGGGCGAGAGCCTGGTGGGCCGGGCGCCCGCCGAACGAGGTGCCGTACGACGTCCGCGGCGCGGCTCGGCCTCGCCGTCGACCGAGTCGGGCGCGGCCACCCAGCAGCAGGTCCAGGGTGCGTTCGCTCCCGGGGGAGCGCTGCCGCAGGTGGTCGTCGAGTCCGACGAGCCCGCCGTACCCGCCACCTCCGCCCGGACCGCCCCCGAGCCCGCGGGAGAGTCGGCGTTCGTGCCGGCGGCCGCGACCCGGCCGAGCGACGTACGCGTGCTGGCGAAGCCACCGGTCCGCAAGCTCGCCAAGGACCTCGGCGTCGACCTGGCGACCACCGCGCCGACCGGCCCCCACGGCACGGTCAGCCGGGCCGACGTGGAGGCGGCGGCCACCGCAGCGTCATACGGAGCGGGCGCCGTGACGTCATACGGAGAGAGCCATAGAGAGCTCCGCCCGTATGACGTCGCGAGTACGACGGGCGCACGCGAGACCAGGGAGCCGGTCAAGGGCGTGCGGAAGATGATGGCGGCGGCAATGGTGCAGTCCGCTTTCACGGCCCCGCATGTGACCGAGTGGGTGACCATCGACGCGACGGCGACCATGGAGTTCGTGGAGCGGCTGAAGCAGCGCCGGGAGTTCAAGGACGTCAAGGTCAGTCCGCTGCTGGTGCTGAGCCGCGCGGTGATGCTGGCGATGCGGCGTACGCCGGAAATCAACTCTTACTGGGACGAAGCGGCCCAAGAGGTCGTCTACAAGCACTACGTCAACCTCGGAATCGCGGCCGCGACCCCGCGCGGACTCGTCGTACCCAACATCAAGGACGCGCACCAGCTTTCCCTGCCCGACCTGGCAAGGTCGCTCAACCAGCTCACCGCCACCGCCCGCGAAGGCAAGACCCAGCCGGCGGAGATGAGCGGGGGGACGTTCACGATCACCAACGTGGGTGTCTTCGGTGTCGACTCCGGTACGCCGATCATCAATCCGGGCGAGTCCGCGATCCTCTGTTTCGGCGCCATCAAGAAGCAGCCGTGGGTAGTCGGCGACGAGATCGTGGCCCGTCAGGTCACCACGCTCTCGCTATCCTTCGACCATCGACACATCGACGGCGAGAAGGGCTCTCGGTTCCTGGCGGACGTCGCTGGGATGCTCGAAGACCCAGGTTTTGCGATGTTGTTTTGAGCAGAATTCCCCTACTAAGGCACAACCTGCCATCATTCCGGCATGCAGGCTGAGCTGTCGACTCGGGACCGGGATGGGCACCCGGTGACCGAGAACGCTGCCGCCAAGCTGCTCCAACGAGCACAGGTCGTCTCAGACCAGATTCGCCGTGAAGCTGAGGAGGAGGCCGCCCGTGTTACGGGTGAGGCTAGAGCGGCGAGCGAGCGTACTTCTCGAGAGGCCCGGGAGGCCGCCGCCAGGCTGACCGCGGAGTCTGCGGCGGGGGCCGCCCGGGTCGTCGAAGGGGCCAAGGCGGAGGCGGCGCGGCTCATTTCGGAGGCCCGGGCCGAGCACGCCCGGCTGGTCGGCACGGTGCAGAAGCTCGAGGCCGAACGACGGCAGCTCAACGAGGAGGCGGTCAAGGCACAGGCCGAGGCCAAGCGTCTGCACGAGCAGGCCCAGCTGGCGGTGACCGAGGCCTCCGAGGAGGCCGCGCTGATCATCTCGGACGCGAGCGACCAGGCCAGCCTGCTGCTCCGTTCGACCGAGGAGCAGCGCGACCGGCTGCACGAGGAAACCCAGGCCGAGATCGCCGCCAAGCGGGCCGAGGCCGAGAAGGAGCTCGAGAAGGTCCGGGCCCAGACGATCGACGTACGCCGGGTCGCGGAGGAGCAGGCCCAGGCCACCATCCGGCAGGCTCAGGCGGAGGCGACCACCATCGCCTCGTCGGCCGCCGAGCGGGCTCGCGGCCTGGTCGAGCAGGCCCGGTCCAACGGCGAGCAGCACGTCGCCAACGTCGTCGCCCATGCGGTCAAGCAGCGGGCGGAGGTGGCCAAGGAGGTCGCCGCACAGCGCGAGGAGGCCGCCCGCGAGCGGCAGGCCAGCCAGGAGCGGTCCGACGAGCTGGTGGCCAGCGCCCAGACCCAGGCCGAGGCGCTGCTGGGCCAGGCCCGGACCGAGAGCGAGGCCGAGCTCCAGCGGGCCGCCGAGCAGACCGCGTGGACCAAGGCCACCGTCGAGCAGCTGCTGAGTGCGGCCGACACTGAGGCGCTCGCCGTCCGGACCCGCGGTCACGCCACCGCCGGTGCTCGGGTCAGCAAGTCCCGCCGCCAGATCCAGGCGGTCGTCAACCGGGTCGCCGAGCGGCTCCGGGCCCAGATCGCCGAGGCCGAGGCCAAGGTCCGCGAGCTCGAGGAGCAGGGTGCGGGCGTCGGCGTGAAGGCAGAGGAGGACGCGCGTCGTACTCTCGAGAAGGCGGAGACCGAGGCCCAGGCCCTCCTCGCCGACGCGAAGATGCAGGCCGAACGCACCCAAGAACGTGCCGACCGACGCCTCGCCGAGGCTGAGACCGGTGCTCGTACCCTCCGCAGCAATGTTGCTGCCGAGGTCGTAAAGCTGCGCGCCGACGCCGCCGAGGTCCTTCGCCGGGCCCGCGAGGACGCCGGTCGCATCATCGCCGATGGGCGGGCCGAGGCCGACGAGGTTCGTGGCCAAGCTCGCCAGGTCTTGGCCGCCGCACGCGACCAGGCTTCCGCCATGTCCAGCCGTCGAGATCAGATCGCTACGGAGCTGAGCCAGCTCTCAGGTGTGATCGAGGCGCTCGCCGTACCCGAGAACAAACCCGCCAACCCTTCTCCTGAGGAGTCCGAATGAGCCAGCCCGAACGCCCCTTCCGTGTTGTGATGCGCGGTTACGACCCGACGGACGTCGACCGCGTCTTCACCACACTGGAGACCCGGGCCGCCGAGGCCGAGCAAGCCGCCGAAAAGCTGCACAAGCGCCTGCAGGACGCCGAGTCCAAGGCGTCCACCGCGACCCAGGCTGCCCGCACCGCCGAGAACCGGGCCAAGGCTGCCGCCGCCGCTCAGCCCGAGAACAACAAGCCCGCCACGTACGACCACCTCGGTGCTCGCGTCGCCCAGATTCTCGGGCTGGCCGACGAGGAGGCCAAGGACCTGCGTGACAAGGCGCTGGCCGACGTCGAAGGCATCCGCAAGGAGGCCGAGCAGGCCGCGGTCACGATCCGTGGCTCCGCCGACCAGTACGCCGACAAGCGCCGCCAGGAGGCCGACGCCGAGGGTGCGCGGGTGCTCGCCGACGCTCGCAAGGCTGCCGACGAGGAGCGTGACGCCGCCGACCGCGACGCCGCCGCTCGCCGTCAGGAGGCCGAGGCTCTCTACGAGCAGCAGCGTGCGAAGGCCGCTCGGGCCGCGACCGAGTTCGAGACCACGCTCGCCGAGCGTCGGGACCGGGCGACCGCGGAGTTCCAGGAGCAGCAGGCGGCCGCCCAGGCCGAGCTGGACGCCATGGTCTCGCGGGCCAAGGACGTCGAGGCCCAGGCCGACCGTCAGCAAAAGGAAGCCGACGCGAAGGCCAAGCGCACCGTCGCCGAGTCCGAGCAGCGCGCCGAGACCCTGGTCCGCGAGGCTCGGTCGGTCGCCGAGCGCGTCCGTGCGGACTCCGAGCGCGAGCTCGCCGCCGCCGCCCAGCGTCGCGACAGCATCAACGCGCAGCTGGCCAACGTGCGGCAGATGCTCGCCACACTGTCGGGCTCGGCGCACGGGTTCGCCGTGGACCCGCTGCCCGAGGGCGAGGCCGCCGGGGGCGACGCCTAGGCCTGATCGGGTCGCCGGGACGTCATCCGGACGGAGCCATCTACGGCTCGGTCCGGATGACGTCCCGAGTCACGTCCCGGGTCAGCGGCGGACCAGGCGGCGTACGTCGGGGGAGAGCAGCGCCAGCAGCGACGACCCGGCCATCACAGCGGCCACCACGAGCAGCCACCGGTCGAAGCCGACGAGCGTGGCGACCGGGCCGGTGAGCGCGAGGCCGAGCGGCCGGGCGACGAACGAGCCGACGATGTCGAAGGAGTAGACCCGGGCGAGCTTGTCGGGGCCGATGTTCTGCTGGATCGAGAGGTCCCAGTTGACGCTGAAGAGCTCCAGCCCGAAGCCGTGCAGCACCGCGCCGAGCAGCAGCACCGGCAGCTGGTCGGAGAGCGCCATGGCCAGCGGGAAGGCGGCGGTGAGGGCGAGCAGCGCCGTACCGGCGAAGAGGCCGTGGCGGGGCCGCCAGCGCAGCGACACCACGCCGCCGAGCATGAAGCCGGCCATCAGCGCCCCGAGCGCCCAGCCCCAGGCCGCCATGCCGAGCGAGTCGCGCACCACGATCGGGCCGAGTACGCCCTGCGCGCCGCCGTAGAACAGGTGGTAGAGAAGCGCCTGGCCGATCAGCAGCCAGAGCCAGGTGTGCCGCATGACCTCCGCGAAGCCGGCGCCTAGGTCGGCCAGCATCGAGGTGGCGGCAGCCGCGTCGGGGTCGCGGACGGCCGGTACGTCGATCGCGTGGAAGCAGAACGCGGCCACCGCGAACGTCGCCGCGTCGGCGGCCAGCGCCCAGCCCGCGCCGGCGCCGGCGACGAGGATGCCG
>DASXRJ010000086.1:0-11418 GCA_036506675.1 Nocardioides sp.
ACAGAGCCCGGCAAGACGTGCGAGCCATTCCTATCCCGCCACCCCAGGCAATGTCTAGCCCACCCAGGGTCGCTCGGAAGATTTTGCCTAACGAGGGCCTATGGGCGGGTCGCCTGGACGAACGAGACTCGGCCGAACCGATGGTCGAGGTGGTCGACCTCGCGCGCATCCGCGAAGCCCGCCTGGGTGAGTAGGTCGACGATCCCGCCGTCGAAGTTGCCGACGACGGTCGACCGCCGGGCGGCCCGACCGGTCCCAGGAAGCAGCGAGGCGAGGTGGCGCAGCGCGTGCGCCGGACCGTGGGCGTGGGCGGCGCGGTCGGCGTCCTGCTCCGGCCGGTCCGGGCCCCCGAAGTCGGCGATGGTGATCGTGCCGCCGGGTCGCAGCGCCCGGAGGGCCTCGCGCGCGAACGCACTTCTACCGTCCTGCTCCACATGGTGCAGGGCCAGCGAGGAGACCACGTGGTCGAGCTCGGAGTCCTCGGCGGGGAGGCGATCGGCGTACCCCTGCACGAGCGTGAGCGGTACGCCGCGGCGCCTGGCCTTCCGGGCAGCCAGGCGCAGGCCGGCCAGGTCGGGGTCGAGGCCGGTCACCCGGGCCTTCGGCTCGGCCGCGAGTACGGCGAAGGACAGGTTGCCGGTCCCGCAGCCCACGTCGAGCACGGACTGACCCGCCTCGACGCCGGCGATCGCGGCGGCCCGCTGGTGCAGCGCGGTCACGCCGGCGGCCCGCGTCAGCACGTCGTACGCCGGCAGCAGCCAGCTCTTGCCCATGCCGGGCAGGAACGGCCGGCCCCGCTCCCCCGGCGTACGCCGGTCGACGATGTGGACGTGGTTGCTGCTGGTCATCGAGAGCTCCTCGGGTCGGTTATCTCGATTCTTGGATATTCTGTGGACCACAGACAGCACAGGAGTCAGAGACCATGGCACATTCTTCGGTCGAGCACCCTGCGCACGGGAGTCGGCGCCTGCGCACGGTGCGCCCGGACGGTACGCCGGTCTACCGCTACCACGAGCGGGTCGGCGTACCCCCGGTCTCGGTGCAGCGACTCGACACCGACTCCGCGCACGCCGACCTGCCGCCGGGCCACCGGCACGCCCATGACTTCCTCGTGCTGGTGTACGTCGAGCGGGGCGAGAGCAGCCTCACCGTCGACGGCGCCGAGCGCCCGCTGCGGGCCGGCGAGGTGCACGCCCTGTCGCCGGGGCAGGTGATCGGGCTCCCGCCCGGCGCGCCGAGCTGCCGCGCCTGGACCGTGGCCTTCACCCCCGACGCGGTGCCGGCCCTGGCCGCGGTCTCTCCCCTGACGTGGAGCCGGCACCCGCTGCTCGCGCTGTTCGCTGCCGGTCACGGCGTGGTCCCCGAGCCGGACCGGCCGCGCTGGCAGTCCTGGCTGGGCGACCTGGCCGACGAGCTCGCCGGACCCGCCCGGCTCGGCGCGCACGAGGCCGTCACCGGACTCCTGACCCGCCTGCTCGTCGCGGCCGCCCGGCTCGCGCCGGCGCGCCAGGTCGGGTCGGACCCGTTGGTCGAGCGGGTCTTCGAGGAGATCGAGGCGACGTTCCGCGAGCCGGTCTCGGCGACGGACGTGGCCCGGGCGCTCGGATACACACCCGGACACCTCACGACGGTGGTCCGCGAGCGCACCGGCCGGACGCTGCTCGAGTGGATCACCGAGCGCCGGATGACCGAGGTACGCCGGCTGCTGCGCGAGACCGACGTACCCCTCGGCGTGGTGGCCGCGCGCACCGGCCTGCGCGACGCCTCCTATCTCGTACGCCGCTTCCGGGCCCACTACGGCACCACCCCGCAGCGCTGGCGGCGCAGCCAGCGGGCAGCACCCTGACCCGGACGCGGGTCGGCAAGGCGGCTGCGCTCAGAGCTCGGAGCGGAGCTCCCAGAGCAGCGGGTAGTACTGCATCGGCAGCCGCCCGCGGAGGTACTTCGACCCGCTGGATCCGCCGGTGCCGGACTTGGCCCCGATCATCCGCTCGACCATGACCACGTGCCGGGCCCGCCAGGAGGCGGCCAGCTCGTCGTGTTGCAGGAGAGCATCGGAGAGCGCCCAGACGTCGGCGTACGACGAACGGTCGTGGGCGACCGTGCGCATCGACGTACGGATCTCGTCGTCGCTGCCGGCGGCGAGGCCGCGGACGTCGAGCACGTGCACGAAGGCGTCCCAGAGGCTCGGCTCCTGGAGGCGGGCGGCGAGCCGTTCCTCCTCGACGGAGGTGAGGCCGCGGAAGCGCTGGACGTACGTCGGGTCCTTGGCGCCGGACAGGAACTCCAGCTCGCGGAACTGCACCGACTGGAAGCCGCTTGCCGGGGCGAGCCGCTGCCGGAACTCCAGGAAGTCCTGGGGCGTCATCGTCTCCAGGATGTCGACCTGGTGCACCAGCACCCGTTCGATCACGTGCATCCGGTTGAGCAGGTGCTGGGCCCACCAGAGCCGGTCGCCGGGGCCTCCGGTCGCCTCGAGCAGCGCGTCGCGGGCGGACCTGCCCTCGTGCAGGAGCTGCTTGAACCACAGCTCGTAGGCCTGGTGGATGGTGATGAACAGCAGCTCGTCGTGGGCGGGCGGGTCGGACTCCAGGTGCTGGGCGTCGAGCAGCTGGGGAAGGCGCAGATAGGAGCCGTAGGTGAGCTGGGCGCCCTGCTCACCGAACGACACGAAGGACTCGGTCATGCTCGCGACGGTAGCCGGTGTGACTTTCGCGACCGACCGGTGGTCGGGTGGGAGTGCCTCCGCAATGATGTGCCCATGAAGCTCACCCACAGCGTGCGGTACGACGCGCCGCTCGCCGACGTATACGCCATGCTCACCGACCCAGCCTTCCGCGAGAAGGCATCGTGGTCGCAGGGCGCCGACTCCGTGCAGGCCAGCGTCGACGGCACGACGGTGCGGATCGAGATGGTCCAGCCGAACAGCGACGTACCCTCCTTCGCCCGCAAGTTCGCCGGCAGCTCGATCAAGGTGATCCAGGCCGAGGAGTGGTCCGACGGGTCGGTCGCCGACTTCTCGGTGACCATGCCCGGCAAGCCCGGCTCGATCAGCGGCACCCGCCGGCTGGTCGCCGAGGGCCACGACGGCGACGCCACGCTGGACACCTTCGACGGCGAGGCGACCGTGCGGATCCCGCTGGTCGGCGGCAAGATCGAGGGGTTGATGAGAGACAGGCTCGTCGAGGGCTGGAACAACGAGAGCGTCGTAGGGCGCGACTGGCTGAACGGAGAACGCTGAGATGTCCACCCGCCTCCACCACGAGCTGCCCTACGACGCCGACCCGGCCACCGTGTCGGCGATGATGCGCGACGCCGCCTTCCGCGAGCACGTCTGCGCGGCGCTGAAGGTCGTGCGCGCGACCGTCACGGCCAAGGACGATGTCGTGACCATCGAGCAGACTCAGGCCAGCAAGGGCGTGCCGTCGTTCGCGAAGAAGTTCGTCGGCGACGAGATCACCATCGTCCAGACCGAGAACTGGAGGTCGCCGTCGGCCGCGGACGTCGTGGTCGCCATCCCGGGCAAGCCCGGCGAGGCCCGCGGTACGACGGTCATCACGCCGACCGGCGTCGGCAGCACCGTCATCGTCGACCTCGACATCAAGGTCGGGCTGCCGTTGGTCGGCGGCAAGATCGAGGGACTCATCCGCGACCTGCTGCTCAAGGCGCTGCAGCGCGAGAACACCACCGGTCAGACCTGGCTCCTTGAGGAGCACTGACCTGAAGTTCACCAAGGAGATCCGCTTCCCGGGCAGCGCCGAGGTCGTGGCGGCGATGCTGTCCGACAAGGCGTTCCGCGAGCGGGTCGCGCAGGAGGCGGGTGCGGCGTCGTACTCGGTGCTGGTCGAGGAGACCGCCGACGGCGTGCGCTCCGTGATCGACACCAGCCAGCCGACCGACGGGCTGCCGGGGGTGGCCGCGAAGTTCCTCGGCTCGACCTTCGACATCCATCAGGAGGAGGTCTGGTCGTCGGCCACCAGCGGCCGGCTGACCGTCAGCATTCCCGGCAAGCCGGGCACGGTCAACGGCACGGTGTCGCTGACCGAGCAGGGCGAGGAGACCGTGCAGACCGTCGACGCCGTGATCAAGGTCGGCATCCCGCTGGTCGGCGGCAAGGTCGAGACGATCATCGGCTCCGCGCTCGGCCGAGTGCTGAAGGTCCAGCAGCGGGTCGGCGCCGAGTGGCTCGCGGAGGGCTGACGCCCCGCTGACGCCGTACTGCCGGCATACTCGCGGGTCAGTCGGCGCAGGTCAGCGTGTAGCCGAGCTTGGCGGTCTTCTCGTTGGGCTCCTCGACCACGAACCGGATCGTCTGATGCTTCTGCCCGAGGGACAGGGACAGGGGCGGGGGCGTCAGGATCTTTCGCGCGGGCTGAGTGCCGGCGTGCTCGAAGACCAGCCTTCCAGGGTCGCTCACGTAGTCGTTCTCGGGGATCTCCCAGTGGTAGACGACCTGGGTTGCACCGTCGGTCGTCACCTCGGCCTCCTGGACGACCTTCGCCCCCGGAAGGCACAGCACACCGTCGACCTCGGGGCGGGCCAGATCGACGCTGACCACCTCCGGCTCCGCGTTCTCCTCGCCCTCCCGGAACAGCGCCAGCCACAGTGTCAAGGCGACGGCCGCGCACGCCACCACCGCACCGATCAGGACCAGCGGCGGCGGGCGACTGGACTGGAGTGCTGGCGGCCG
This sequence comes from Nocardioides sp., assembly GCA_036506675.1. Lineage (GTDB taxonomy): Bacteria > Actinomycetota > Actinomycetes > Propionibacteriales > Nocardioidaceae > Nocardioides. Next base: position 4,691 of record DASXRJ010000086.1, read on the forward strand.
CGGATCAGTCGCGGCGGCCTGCGAGTACGACGTTGGCGGCTGGGCTTCGGTCAGGACCGGCTCGTGGGGTGTCGACTGGCCCAGCTTGGCCACGTCGTACCCGCTCAGCGGCCGCGGCTCCGAGCGCTCCATCACGAAACCAGCCTCGTCGGCCAGGAAGCGGTGGTACGTCGCGAGCGCGTCGCCGCGGGCATCATCGAGGTCGCCCTCCCCGACTTCACCGCCAGCACCGCCCTGGGGACGCACCGCCACGCCGTACAGGAACTCCAGCGGGCGGCCGTGCTCGTCGAGCGACGCACGACCGCCGTCGCCTCCGCCGATCAGCCGCTCCGTCCGGTACACGCAGCGCACCGCACCGGAAGCCGGCAGCTCGAGCAGCTCCTCGTGACGGGCACCGCGGCTCGTCGTGGCGCCGAGGCTCTCGGTGAGCACCGCCGGAACCGACGCCAGGAAGTCCGGCACGAGGAGGGATCGGTATCCGGCTCGCCGACCGCGAGCCAGGAGGAAGGGCCACCCCGCCTCCGCCGGTGCACTCATCCGAGGCCCCTGTCCGTGAGCCGTGACGCAGGAAGGCGCAGCTCAAGGCCACCGACCGCGTCGCAGAACTCCGTGACCATGCGGGTCCGGGCACCTGTTGCAGTCCAGTCAGCCGGACCGCCGAGAGCCACCGGCCGCAGGCCCGTCGTCACTGCCTTCCAGTCAAGGAAGGCACCGGCCAGCGTCGGCCCATGGATCCCGAGCACCACCTGCAGGCCATGACTCAGCTCCTGCATCTCCGGCCGACTGCGCAGCGCAGCGAGCCTGGCCTCGGCCTCCGCGACACCAAGCAGGGCGCGCTCCTGCGCGGCGTGGGCGAGCGTCATTCGGGCGGGAACGCCGAGGTGAGCGTCGACGTGTCCGAAGAGGTCGGGCAGTACGACGGCCAGCGGCAGCTCGACGTTGCTGGGTCGCATAGTGCCGTCCTGACGCTTCACGACGTGGCCCGCCGCGTCGACTTCGGCGAAGTCGGGACCCACCGCGCTGACCGGGAAGAGCCGGACCACCCGGTTGAGGTAGCTGTGCGCGTCGACCAGCGCCCGGATCTGCGGGCTGGCAAGCAGTGCCTCGCGCACCATCGCCAGCCGGGTCGCCTCGTCCGCGTGGGCCGGCTCGCCGAACCCACTCACCAGGTCCCACTTCGTGATCATGAAGTGGATCGGGCACAGGGCACCGGCCATGAGCCCGATCAGCGGTTGCAACGAACTGGAGAAGTAGCGGCGGCCGGCGTCCTGGTTCCGCAGGTACTGCAGGATCCGGTAGCCGTCCAGGATCGCGAACAGGCCGTGCGCGGACTGGATGCGCGCCTCTAGGTCGGCCAGCGCCGTGGGTCCGGCGTCTGGCGACTGCAGCAGCTCGCCGGCGTAGTCGAGGTAGCTGATCCGTAGCAGGCGGTGCTTGATCCCTTCACGGAAGGAGTAGCAGTCGAACGCGATCTCACGGGACTCGCCGGTGCGGGTGCCGCGCGGCCACGGCTCGCCCGTGTCGCTGACCTCAGCGAACAGGCGGCTCAGGTCGATCCGGTGGCGGGCGTCGGTCTCGAGGTAGAACGAGTGCTCCGGCATCGGCACGTGCAGCGTATGGAACATGCTCGAGAGCAGAACTGTCTTGCCCGAGCCTGCGACCCCCAGGGCGACCACGCGGACGGTGGGCACCTCGCCTGTCGCAGGTCCCGGCGGAGGGGGTTCGGGTGCGGCCGTCGTGTGGCGCGCTGCCTTCGGGGCGGCCACCGTCTGAGCCATCGGCCGAGACTGGATGCGCGGTGTTGGCACAGACGGGGCCTGCGAGGCGAAGACCTGCCGGCGCAGGGAAAATGCGTGCGTCGTCGACGCCGCTACCAGGGCGATCGTGGCGAGGCCACCCGCCGCGCTCGTCTGCTCGTTGACGGACAGGACGACCGCCACCCCCAAGCACACCCCGTAGGCGAGGGCGGCCCACCACAGCGAAGCCTTGCGAAGCAGAATCGCCGCGTGCAGCACCGGCACCCAGCCCAGGAACCCGCAGGTGTACACGGGCATCAGCGCCCAGACCGTCGAAGCTGACGCGGCGTTCGAGGAGGACCGAGGCTCAGGTGCCGGCCGGTACGGCTGGGGCGGAGGCCGTGGAGACTGAGACGGTTGGACCTCCAGGGCCTGCGACTCGGGCCGCCGGACCGGCTGCGGCTCAGGTGACTGGGCCCGTGCGGGCTGGGGCTCGGGCGGCCGGACCGAGACCGTGCCCGATCGGCCGGCCTCGTTGAGCACCGGCGGCGGCTCAGGCGGCTGCGGCAGCGGCTGCGGAAGCTGTACTTGGAGTCGCGGCTCCTCTTCGGCGTTGCCAGCCGGGTCGGGCAGGCGGGACTTCGGAGCCGCGGTCACGTCGGCCTCCACGATGACCCGGTATTCCCCCGTCGGGCCGCGGAAAGTGATGGCACCGCGCCGAGGCCCAGCCGCGGAGGTGTCGACGGAGACATCTGCCACGTCGCCGTTCATGGTGACCTGAATCCAATCGCCGAACACCTGCGGCACGCAGGCCCTCGCGATCGATGGTCCCTGCAAGCGGACGGTCAGGTGGGGCGACTCAGACCCGGACTCGAGCTGGCCGAACCGCACCGCGTCCACATCCGTGTGCACCGCGGCCTCGCGGTCAGCCTCGGTCGCCTTCTCCGCGACCGGACCGATGTCGGTGCGCGACATCTCGGCCAGCACCTGATGGGCGCCGGCGGCCACCGGGAGGTCGGCGCTGAGGAGCCGCGCCCGGAGCTCGCCGATCGCACCGATGCGACTGAACATATTCGCGTCCGTCGTCGCCGCCAGCAGGTCGGGAGGAATCGGCGCCGCCACGATTCGCCGACGCTGGCTGTGCGCGAGATAGAGCTCGCCCTGCATCTCGATGTCGCGGCTCGGAGTCTGGTTGGGGTTGCGCGCCCGCACCTGGTCGAACAGGTAGTCGTAGAGCTCGTTGAGCGAGACGCGCCCGTCCTCGTCCCGGTCGGCCTCCCCGGTTTTCAGGCCGCGCACAAGGGCCGAGGTGAACACCGACGGCTGCAAGGCACCCCCGTCGGCCAACTGGTCCCCCTCGAAGGCGTACTCGATGGCGTTCGAGGCCGTGATGACAGCCCGTCCCCGTCCCGAGCCCAGGGGTTGCGCGGGGAAGCTGTCCTGCACGTTCACCGAACCGGCCGAGCGCACGGCGACTCCGCCGGCGTACGCGCCGCCATAGCAGCAGTCCAACAGCAGTACCACGCTGCTCGCGCGGCTGTGCCGGATCTGGCGCTGGACGAAGTCGGCGGGTACGGCGGTCGAGGCGAGACGGTCCGGGCGCGTGTTCTTCATCGCGAAGAAGAGCTCGCCGGAGTCACTCTTGAGCCCATGGCAGGAGAAATGCAGAAGGATCAGATCATCGAGCCGGTTCCCAGAGAACAGGTCCTCAATGTGTGCCTCCACGACGTGCGCCGGCTGGTCGTGCACCACGTCGACATCGAAGCCGCCGATCGCGCGGTCTCCGAGGACGTCGGCAAGCGCCGCCGCGTCGGCAGCCGGAGACGCGAGGTGTCGAAGACCCTCGTGGTCGTACGCGCCGTTCGCGATGATCAGCGCCTTGCGGCGTCCACCCATGACGCACCTGCCATAGCGGGCTCCTTGCCCGAGCTGCGTGCCACCGCACCCGGCGACACGACCTCCAATCTGACTACTCAGCAAGGAGCGCCGCGGAATGGCCCCAGATACCGAGCCCGTCCGGGTCAGGGGTTCGGGGGTTGCGAAGAGTCGTCGGACCGTGTCGCGGCGGACCGCTCCGCGGCGACATCGCGGCGGCGGACGACGTACACGACGACGGCCAGCACCACGAACGGGCCGAACGCGATCAGGATGACGAGCAGCTGCTCCACCGGGTGGAGTGCGCCCATGTGCAGGGCAGGTACGACGGTCATGGTGCCGCCATCCTCCCAGAGCCTCACTCGACACCGTCCTCCGGCGGCCGCTCCTTTGATCCTGCCGGCGACTCGGCAGGCGCTTCGGCCAGCGCCTCGGTGGCGGCCCGGCCCGCGGCACTGGTCCGGGCCAGGAAGTCGGCGATGACGGCGAGCTCGTCGTCGTCGTACTCCGCGCACACCTCGTCCATCGCGGTGTTCATGCCGTCGTAGACGCGCAGGATCTCGCGCATCCGATCGGGTACGCCGCGCACCAGCACCGCACGCCGGTCGTTCTCGACCCGCTCGCGCACGATCCAGCCGCCGGCCTCGAGCCGGGTCAGCACGCCCGTCAGCGTCGCCGCGTGTACGCCGGTCCGCCGGGCGAGCGCGGTCGGGCTCAACGGCCCGTTCCGGACGATCACGTCGAGACAGTCGAGGTCGATGTCGCGCAGCGCCAGCCGCGACCCCACCCGGTGGTTGAGCAGGGTCAGCTCGATGCGCAGGTCACGCAGGCCCAGCTTGGCCTGCGCCACGGCCCGCCGACCGGCCTGCCGACCGGCGCGCCGGCCGGATCGCGGCTTTCTCGCGTCGACCACGGCACACCTCCTTGTTTATACGGTTTTCATATTCTATGGTTTTCGTATCTTCCGGAAACGACAACCCACCAGGAGCAAACCATGAAGCTCACCATCTTCGGCGCCAACGGGCCGACCGGCCGACTGCTGACCGCCCGCGCGCTGGCCGAGGGCCACCACGTGACCGCCGCGACCCGCCATCCGGACGCCTTCCCGCTCCGCGACGACCGGCTCGAGATCACCGAGACCGACGTGTACGACGCGGGTGCCGTCGAGCGAGCGGTGGCCGGCGCGGACGCCGTACTCTCCTCGCTCGGGGTGCCCTTCACGCGCAAGCCGATCTCGGTCTACTCCACCGGCGGCGGCCACATCGTCGAGGCGATGCGCTGGCACTCCGTCAAGCGGCTGGTCGTGGTCAGCTCAAGCGCGACCGAGCCGCACCACCACGCGGACGGCGGTTTCATGATCAACCGGGTCATGCAGCCGCTGGTGACCGCGACGATCGGCAGGACGACGTACGCCGACATGCGCCGGATGGAGGCGCTGGTGCGGGCAAGCGACCTGGCCTGGACGATCGTTCGCCCGAGCGGGCTCTTCGACCTGCCCGACGCCACCGACTACCGGCTCGACGAGAACCAGGCGCCCGGGGTCTTCACCGCCCGGGCCGACCTGGCCGCCGCGATGCTCGCGCAGGTCGACGACGACCGCTTCCTGCGCAAGCACCTCGCGGTCACCACGACCGCCGTACGGCCGAGCCTGTGGAAGCTGATGACGCAGGAGGCGTTCAAGAAGGACTGAACCCCGCCGCTGGTCAGGGAGAGCTGACGGTTGTCAGGCACTGCAACCCCTGACAACCGTCAGTTTCCCCGGATATCCGGGGAAACTGACACCCCTACTCGGCGTCCATGTGCGGGTAGCGGTAGTCCTTCGGCGGCACGAACGTCTCCTTGATCGACCGCGGCGACGTCCAGCGCAGCAGGTTGACCGCGGCGCCGGCCTTGTCGTTGGTGCCCGACGCCCGGCCGCCGCCGAACGGCTGCTGGCCGACGACCGCACCGGTCGGCTTGTCGTTGATGTAGAAGTTGCCGGCCGCGAACCGCAGCTCCCGGCGGGCCCAGGCGATCGCCGCCCGGTCCTGGGCGATGATCGCGCCGGTCAGGGCGTACGGCGCGAAGCTCTCCATCTGCGCGACGACCTTCTCGAAGTCGGCGTCGTCGTAGACGTGCACAGCCAGGATCGGCCCGAAGTACTCGGTCGAGAACATCTGGTCCGTCGGGTCGCTGGACTCCACGACCGTGGGGCGGACGAAGTAGCCGACCGAGTCGTCGTACTGGCCGCCGGCGAGCAGCGTGAGGTGGTCGTTGGCGGCGACCCGGTCGATCGCCTGCTTGTGCTTGGCGAACGCCCGGTCGTCGATCACCGCGCCCATGAAGTTGGACAGGTCGGTGACGTCGCCCATGGCCAGCCCGTCGACCTCGGCGAGGAACTGCTCCTTGAGCTTGTCCCACACCGAGCGGGCGACGTACGCGCGCGAGGCGGCCGAGCACTTCTGGCCCTGGAACTCGAAAGCGCCGCGGATCATCGCCACGCGGACGACGTCCGGGTCGGCCGAGGGGTGCGCGACGATGAAGTCCTTGCCACCGGTCTCGCCGACGATCCGCGGGTAGGACCGGTAGCCGGCGATGTTGGCGCCGACGGTGCCCCACAGCCGCTGGAAGGTCGGGGTCGACCCGGTGAAGTGGATGCCGGCCAGGTCGGGGTGCGCGAGCGCCACCTCGGAGACCTCGAGGCCGTCGCCGGGCAGCATGTTGATCACGCCGGCCGGCATGCCGGCCTCCTCGAGCAGCTCCATGGTCAGGTGGGCGGCGAGCTGCTGCGTCGCCGATGGCTTCCACAGCACGGTGTTGCCCATCAGCGCCGGCGCGGTCGGCAGGTTGCCGGCGATCGCGGTGAAGTTGAACGGCGTGATGGCGTAGACGAAGCCCTCGAGCGGCCGGTGGTCGGTGCGGTTCCAGATGCCGGGGCTGTTGGCGATCGGCTGGTCCTCGAGGATCTGCCGGGCGAAGTGCACGTTGAAGCGCCAGAAGTCGATGAGCTCGCAGGCGCTGTCGATCTCGGCCTGGAAGGCCGTCTTGCTCTGGCCGAGCATGGTCGCGGCGTTGAGCCGCTGCCGCCACGGGCCGGCCAGCAGGTCGGCGGCCTTGAGGATGACCGCCGCGCGCTCG
>DASXRJ010000087.1:0-3944 GCA_036506675.1 Nocardioides sp.
GGCGTCTCGCCGACCACCACGACACCGACCGAACGCGGAGCGATCGGTGCGCTGGCGTCCTCGCTGAAGGTGACCTTCGAGCTCGAGGCCTTGATCCCGTCCAGGATCGTGTCGCCCGGGATGACGTTGGTCGAGCCACCCTGCCAGGTGAGAGTCCAGCCGCCGGCCTGGTTGCCGATGTTGTCGGCGTTGCTGCCCGCGACGTACACGCGCTGGCCGGGGGCCAACGGCAGCGTGCGGCCGGCGTTCTTCAGCAGCACCTGCGACTCGGCGACCGCACGGCGGGCGACCGCCCGGTGCGCCGGACTGCCGATCTCGTCGAGGTTGCTGCGGTCGGTGTAGGGGTGCTCGAAGAGACCGAGCTCGAACTTCGCGGTCAGGATCCGCGAGACCGCGTCGTCGATGCGGCTCATCGGCACGTCACCGGACTGCACCAGTCCGGTCAGCGTGGCCTCGAAGTCCGGCGCACCCACGGGGCTTCCGGAGTAGGGCTCCATGAACATGTCCACGCCGGCGTTGACCGAGGTCTTCACCTGCGTGGCGTAGTCACCCGGGATCTGCCGGATGCCCTGCCAGTCGGAGATCACGAAGCCGTCGAACCCCATGTCGCCCTTGAGTACGCCGTTGATCAGCTCGCCGTTCGCGTGCATCTTGATCGGGCTGCCGAGCCCGTCCTCGGTCCAGTCGATGCTCGAGAACGACGGCATCACGGAGCCGACGTGGTGCTGCTGGATCGCGGCGGGGTACGGCGTGAGGGCCAGCCGGGCGAACGTCTCGTGGTCGACCTTGTCGATCCCCTGGTCGATCGGGTAGGCACCGGTTCCGGCCAGGCTCTCGTCGTACGACGTGAGGCCGTCACCGGCGTAGTGCTTGGCGGTGGCCAGCACGTGATCCGCGTTGCCGAGCTCGCCGGGGTCGCCCTGCAGCCCGTCGATCACGGTCTCCATCCTCACGACCAGCGCCGGGTCCTCGCCGAACGACTCGTAGGTCCGACCCCACCGGTCGTCCCGGGCCACGCACACGCACGGCGAGAAGGACCACTGCGGCCCGGTGGCCCGGGTCTCCTCGGCGGTGATGTGGCCGATCCGCTCGACCAGCTTGGGATCGCGGGTGGCACCGAGCCCGATGTTGTGCGGGAACACGGTCGCCCCATACAGGTTGCCGTGGCCGTGCACCGAGTCCACGCCGTACAGCAGCGGGATGCCGAGCCGGGTGGCCAGTGCCCGCGCCTGGAGCGAGTCGACCATGTCCGCCCAGCCCGAAGGCGTGTTGTCGGCGGGCACCGACCCGCCTCCGGACAGGACGCTGCCGAGCTTCCAGGTGGTGACCAGCGACGGGTCGGCCGCCACGTCGCCGCGCTCGGCCTGGGTCATCTGACCGACCTTCTCGTCGATCGTCATCCGGTCGAGCAGGTCGTCGACCCGCTGCGAGACCGGCAGGGACGCGTCGCGGTAGGCAGGCGGCCGCGCCTCGGCGCTCGAGGTCTGGACCGGGAGCGTGGCCGCGGTGAGCGCCGCGACCGCCCCCATGAGTACGGCGGTCCGACGACCGCGACGACGTGACTGGTGACCGAACATGTGCGCCCTCCCGAGGCCGAGTGTGACCTGATTCACATCGAACCTAGGAAGAGGCATTTGGCCGAGTCAATGCGTAACAACCGCTATCGAAGCGGTTTTTAGTGCACTTCTCGGAGGAATCGGTCTACTGTCGGCGTCGTGCCGGGCCACTCCCTCGAACAGCTGCGCGCGTCGAACCGGCGCGCCATCACCGGCCTTCTCGCCGGCTCCGGGCCGCTCAGCCGGGCCGACCTGGCCCGCAGGACCGGTCTGTCCCGGACCACCGTCTCCACGCTCGTGGCCGACCTGATCGCGTCCGGGCACGTCGAGGAGACCAGCAACCGGGGAACGCCGTACAAGGGCGGTAGCGGGCGTCCGCCCGTGCTCGTGGCGCTGACCACCCGGCCCGGCGGCGTGGCCGGTGTCGACATCGGCCACCGGCACATCCGGGTGGCGGTGGCAGACCGGTCCGGGCGGATCATCACGGAGCTGGAGGCGGCCGCCGACACCGACACCCACGGTGCGCCGACCCTCGACCAGGCCGCCCGGATGGTCACCGATGCGGCCCGTCAGGCCGGGGTGACGTCCGAGTCCCTGCTCGGCGCCGGCATGTGTGTGCCGGGCTCGATCGACCGGCGGTCCGCCCGGATCTACGGCGGCATCCTGCCCGGCTGGCGCGACCTCGCACCCGCGGACGAGCTGGAGAGTCGACTCGGGATCCCGGTCGCGGTCGACAACGACGCCAACCTGGGCGCCATTGCCGAGCACCACCACGGCGCCGCGCAAGGAGCGTCCGATGTCGTCTACGTCAAGGTCGCCAGCGGGCTCGGCGCCGGGATCGTCCTCGGCGGCCGCCTCCACCGCGGCGCGAGCGGGATCGCGGGCGAGATCGGGCACGTCCAGATCCGCGAGGACGGCCACGTCTGCCGGTGCGGCAGCCGGGGCTGCCTGGAGACCGAGGTCTCGGCCTTCCGGCTGCTGGGCCTGCTGCGACCGGCGTACGACGACGATCTGGACGTCGATGCGATGCTCGAGCTCGACGCCGCCGGAGATCCGGGAGTACGCCGCGTGCTCAGCGATGCGGGCCGCACCATCGGCCGAGCGCTTGCGGATCTCTGCACCAGCCTCAACCCCGAGGCGATCGTCGTGGGCGGGTCGCTGGGTTCGTCCGAGGCGCTGGTGCAGGGCATCCGGTCGGCTGTGGACCGTTACGCGCACCCCGACACCGCGGCGGCCGTGCGCATCGGGTCGGGGCAACTGGGCGACCGGGCCGAGCTCGTCGGAGCCGTCACCCTCGCGATCGCGAGGGTGGCCAGCCAGGACTGACTACTTCAGGAACTTCGAGAAGTCCTGAGGCAGCTGCAGCTCGGAGGCCGCCTGCTCGAGGTCGACCCCCTCCGGGAAGCCGTTGCCACCGGTCTTCGCGGCCCGGTCGGCGATCGCCTTCTGCTGCGCGGCCGCCTTGGCGGGGTTGCCGGAGACGCGCTTCTTGCCCTTGGCCTGTGGCTTGCCCTTGCCGCGCTTGCCGCCGCCGGGCGCGCCCATCCCGGGCATCCCCGGCATGCCGGGCATCCCGGGCATGCCGCCGCCGCGGGCCATCTGCTGCATCATCTTGCGGGCCTCGAAGAACCGGTCGACCAGCTGGTTGACCGCCGACACCTGGCTGCCCGAGCCCTTGGCGATCCGGGCCCGGCGCGAGCCGTCGATGATCTTGGGATTGTCGCGCTCGGAGGGCGTCATCGACTGGATGATCGCCTGGATCCGGTCGATCTCGCGCTCGTCGAAGTTCTCCAGCTGCTCGCGCATCTGGCCCATGCCCGGGAGCATGCCCATGATCTTCGACAGCGACCCGAGCTTGCGGATCTGCTGCATCTGCTTCAGGAAGTCGTCGAGGGTGAAGTCGCCGGTCCCGGCGAGCTTCTCGGCGGCCTTGCGGGCCTCCTCCTGGTCGAACGTCTTCTCCGCCTGCTCGATCAGGGTGAGTACGTCGCCCATGTCGAGGATGCGCGAGGCCATCCGGTCGGGGTGGAAGAGGTCGAAGTCGGTCAGCTGCTCGCCCGACGAGGCGAACATGACCGGCTTGCCCGTGATCGAGGCGATCGACAGCGCGGCACCACCTCGGGCGTCACCGTCGAGCTTGGTGAGTACGACGCCGTCGTACCCGACGCCCTCCTGGAAGGCCAGGGCGGTGTTGACGGCGTCCTGACCGATCATCGCGTCGACCACGAACAGCACCTCGTCGGGGCCGATCGCATCGCGGATGTCGGCGGCCTGCTTCATCATCTCCGCGTCGATGCCCAGCCGGCCGGCGGTGTCGACGATGACCACGTCGTGGAGCTTGCGCTTGGCGTGCTCGATCGACTCCCGCGCCACCCACACCGGGTCGCC
>DASXRJ010000088.1:0-3267 GCA_036506675.1 Nocardioides sp.
GACCGATCACCACGAGCTGGGTGGCGGTGTCCTGCAACTCGCTCATCAAGTGGCTGGACACCAGGACCGCTCGGCCCTCCGCCGCCAGCGCCCGCAGCGTGCCGCGCATCCAGACGATGCCCTCCGGGTCGAGTCCGTTGAACGGCTCGTCGAGCATGAGCATCGGCGGGTCGCCGAGCAGGGCCGCGATGCGTTCGCCGGACAGGCCGTCGACCGTGAGCGCGTCGTGGTCGATCGCCGCGACGGTGGCGCCGGCGTTGGCGAGCAGCGTCATGGCGTCGGTACGCCGGGTCGTGCGCAGCAGGACTCGGGTGCCGGAGGCTCCGGCGACCAGGTCGGCGACGCTGGTGTCGGCGACCAGGCGGCCGCGTCCGATGACGACGAGATGGTGGGCGGTCTCCTCGAGCTCGCTCATCAGGTGGCTGGAGACCAGGATCGCCCGCCCCTCGGCCGCGAGGGATCGCAGGTAGCCCCGGATCCACCGGATCCCCTCGGGGTCGAGCCCGTTCACCGGCTCGTCGAACATCAGCACCGGCGGGTCGCCCAGCATCGCTGCCGCGATGCCGAGCCGCTGGCGCATGCCCAGGGAGAAGCCGCCGGCCCGCCTGCGGGCCGCGGAGGCCAGCCCCACCTGGTCGAGGACCTCGCCGACCCGGCGCCCGGGGAGGCCGTTGCTCTGTGCCATCCACAGGAGGTGGTCCTTGGCCCGGCGACCCGGATGCAGGGCGCCGGCGTCGAGCAGGGCGCCGACCTGGGTGAGGGGCGTCTTCAACGAGCGGTAGGGCCGGCCACCGATGAGCGCCGTGCCGGCATCGGGCGCGTCGAGCCCGAGCACGACCCGCATCGTCGTGGACTTGCCGGCCCCGTTGGGGCCGACGAACCCGGTCACCTGGCCGGGGGTCACGCTGAACGTGAGGTCGTCGACGGCGACGGTCGCGCCGTACCGCTTGCGGAGGCCTGCCACTTCGATGGTTGCGTCCATGCCAGCAACGCTAGGGACCGGTCGGCTCTGCGTCGTCACGCCCCAGAGCCCTCCTCGGGCGCTGCCGACGGGTGAGCCGAGGGCCCCGTGTCACCCGTGAGAGTGAGCTGAGGGCGCTGCCCCTGGAGTGACGTCACGGGCCGCAGAGTCGGGGACAATGGCAGCTGTGGGCCAGGCTTCTTCGTTCCTGAGCCGCGCGGCAGACGCCGGGCGACGGCTGACGGGTGCGTCCCAGGCTCCGGTGACCGCGGCGGTCGTGCTCGCGCTCCTTGCCCTGATCCAGGTGACCACGAGCACGACGGTGACCAGCGGACCCACCCGCGACCCGTTCCTCCGCCCCCCGCCGGAGGTCGTCCACGACGGTATGCCGCTCACGCTGCTGCTCGCGCTGCTGGCCACTGTTCCGGTGGCGCTGGTCCGCACCCACCTGCTGCTCGCCGCAGAGACGGTCACCCTGGCGAACGCGTTGACCCTGGTCAGCGGCTTCCGCCCGACCGTGGCCGCGACCATCGCGCTCGTCGTCGTCGGCTACCTCGTCGCCCGCTATCGGGGGCAGCGGGCCTGGCTGGTGATGCTGCTGCCCTTTGCGCTCATCCTGGTCTTCCCCCTGGGAGCTGCGGGAGATCACCCGGACAGCGTCGCGGTCATGCTCGTCGTGGCGACGGTCGCCGGCATGGTGGGGAGTACGGCGCGCTCCCGCACCGAAGAGGCTGCCCGGCGTACGTCGGAGGAGTCGCTGGCCGGGACTCTGCTCGAGCACGCAGCGCTGGGCGAGCGGGCCAGGATCGCCCGGGAGCTGCACGACGTGGTCGCCCACCACATCTCGATGATCTCGGTCCAGGCCGAGACGGCCCGGCTGACGACGCCGGGCATGCCGCCCGAGGGGGCCAAACGGCTACTGGCGATCGGCGACACCGCGCGGGAGGCGTTGAGCGAGATGCGGCGACTGCTCGGCGTGCTCAGGGAGGACGCCGACCCGGTCCCGGCCCGTGCACCCCAGCCCGGGCTGGCCGACGTGGCAGACCTCGTCGACGGTGCCCGCGCCAGCTCCGGTGGCGCGAGCACCCGGCTGATCCTGCACGGGCAGCCTCGGCCGCTGGAGCCCGGCGTCGAGCTCACGGCGTACCGGATCGTCCAGGAGGCGCTGACCAACTCGCGCCGCCACGCGCCCGGAGCTGCGGTCGACGTGTCGCTGGACTATGGGGCGACGGCGCTGAAGGTGCGGGTGCGGGACAACGGTCCCGGGCTCGTTGCCGGGGCCGCGGAAGGGCATGGCCTGCTCGGCATGCGCGAGCGGGCTGCCATGGTGGGTGGCGTCATCACGGTCGGGTCCGGAACGCGAGGAGGCTTTCTCGTGGAGGCGAGGTTCCCGCTGGATCGCGCTGGTACGCCGTGATCCGGGTGATGGTGGTCGACGACCAGGAGGTGGTGCGGGCCGGCTTCGGCGCCCTGCTCGCCACCCAGCCCGACTTCGACGTCGTCGGCACGGCGTACGACGGCGCGGACGCCGTCCGGCTGTGCGGTGCTTCCCATCCCGACGTGGTCCTGATGGATGTGCGGATGCCGGTCATGGACGGCATCGAGGCGACTCGACGCATCACCTCCGCCGGTGAGCGCCCGCGGATCCTGATGCTGACGACCTTCGACCTCGACGAGTACGTCTACGACGCGCTCAGTGCCGGAGCCAGCGGGTTCCTTCTCAAGGACGTGACCGCCGAGCGCCTGTTCGACGCGGTTCGCGTGGTCGCAGGGGGCGAGGCCCTGCTCGACCCGGCGGTGACCCGTCGACTGATCGTCGAGTTCGCCCGGTTGCGCCCGCGGCCTGCTCCCCTGGTGCTGGGCGACCTGACCCCCCGGGAGCTCGAGGTGCTCGCGCTGGTCGCCGAGGGTCTCTCCAACACCGAGATCGCCGCGCGGCTCGTCGTGAGCGACCAGACCGTGAAGAGCCACGTGAGCCGCCTGCTCGCCAAGCTGGGTCTGCGCGACCGCACACAGGCGGTGATCACGGCGTACGAGTCGGGCCTCGTCGTGCCGCGGTCGACCGGCTCGCAAGGTCCGGCGCACTGAACGCCTACTGGTGGTCGCGGCCATGCCGGCTTCGTCGGTGCCGAAGCAGCGAGGACCTGACCGACCCCCATCGACGCCTTGACTGGACGCTGACTGCGGTTGATGCCGTGTAGGCAACAGCAGGCCTATTGCGCGCGTCAGGAAACCCACAGTGACCTTGACGGCAGCGCTCAGCCGCCGGATCCTGAATCTTACGGGTGCCGGACTCGGAAGCGGCG
>DASXRJ010000089.1:0-6826 GCA_036506675.1 Nocardioides sp.
CGACGTTGTGCAGCACGGTGTCGAGCTCGTGCGGGCGGTTGGTCGGCACGATCGCGCTCACCGACCGGCCGGCCACCGGTCGCGGCAGGCCGGTCGCATCCAGGATCTCGCCGACCCGGTGCGACAGCGTGTGGCGGCGTCGTACGGCCCGATGCAGGCGCAGGCCCTCGCGGTCCCGCAGCTCGGGCTGGTGGAGCAGCGCGATCGTCTCGCTGCGCAGCTCGACCACCTCGCCGGCCGCCGGCACCTCCATGCCCTCGGGTTGCGGCAGGCCGGCCAGGCTGACCACGGGAGTACGCCGGGCCGCCGCCTCGACGACCGTCCAGGTGTCGTCGACAGCGGTCCGCGGACCGTCGACCACGACCGAGGCCGACCCGATCGCGTCCTCGGCGGGACCGCCGTACGCCCGGAGCGCGAGCGCGCGGGGCAGGTAGCCGCCCTCGGCGGCCCGGTGCACGGTCACCTCGGCGCCGAGCGGGCGCAGCGCGCGGGCCAGCACGGTCGCGACCGGGCCGGCCACCGCGGGCGCGACCGGACCCCGGGCCACCACGACCGCGCCGGAGCGCGGATCGGCGGAGCGGTCGGCCGGGCCCGGCACCGGCCGGACCCGCGACGACGCGGCCGGCGGTAGCAGCCGCGCGCCGGGCGCCAGCCGCTGCCAGGCCGGCAGCTCGGAGGCGAGCGCCACGAAGACGGCGTCGGCGCGCTCGAGGAGGGGGCGCACGTGTACGTCCGGAGTCCCCGAGGTCACCCACACCACCAACGGGATGCCCTCGGGGACCCGGTCCAGGAGGTCGAGCCCGGCAGCGGGTGCGTCGGGTCCGACCTCGACCAGAACCAGGTCGGCGTCCAGCCTCGCGGCCACGTCATCGACACTGTCGATGACGCCGGGCTCCTGCCAGCCCGGGACGCCGACCTGGGTCCATTCGGCCGCGAGACCGACGGTCAGCCGGTCACTCGCCACCACGGCTGCACGGATGGGCAGCGCGGGTGTCCGGGCCGGCGGCACGGCCCAGCTCGGGGTGCGGGATGAGTCGCGTCGCCAGCGCGACCGCGCGCGCGTCCACAGCTCGGGCCACAGCCCGGTCGACACCTCAGTCATGGGGCAGCAGCCCCGCGTCGACCAGCTCGGCCTCGAGACGCGGCGCGAGCGTCTCGATGTAGGTCTTGGTGAGGTGCGACCCCTGGCGGTAGATCAGCACGTTGCCGATCACCGGCGTACACGTCTCGGTCGGGCAGATCCACGGGTTGAGGTCGAGGAACGGCACGCCCGCGTCGCGCGCGGCCGCCTCCTGTACGTCGTGCCCGCTGGCGTCGATGCCGTGCTGGCGGTCGTAGGTGCACTTGGTGAGGGCGTCCGGGTGCTCCGAGACGCAGGCGTAGATCTCCGACCCGGTCTGCGGGGTGTCGCTGAGTACGGCGACCTTGATCCCGGCGTCCTTCAGCTCGCTCCAGGCATCCGCCAGCCCGGTTCGCATGACGCTCTCCGACAGCTCGCCGGAGTCGTCGTACCCCTCGCCCCGCTGGCCGGCAGTGATCACCAGGTCGGGCTGGTCCAGGCCGGTCAGCTTCTGGATGACGTTGTCGGCGAACTCGCGGCAGGTGTCATAAGGCTCACCATCCAGCGACGACGTCGCCAGGCTGAACTGGCACGCCGACTTCGTGTACGTCGTCACCCGCCAGCCGTGTGCCTCGGCCAGCACCTGCAGCGCCGGCACCCACTGGGCCGCCTTCGAGTCGCCGACCACCGCGATCGTGGTCCTCGCGTCCGCGGGGCCGTAGCTGCAGGTCACCGGCGTCGAGCTCTCGACCCCGACCTGACAGCCGGAGGCATAGAGGTCCGGTACGTCGTGCGGTGCCTCCAGCGGGTTGGGCGTGATCCCGCCCTCGACCCGGTCGACGGGCTGGCCGGCCCGGTCCCGCGTCGGGTGGTCGGAGAGTACGCCGGCTCCGAGCGCCACCACGCTGGGTCCGGACGGCTCGACGGCCCGCTGCAGCGCAAGCACCAGGGCGAGCCCGGCGACCACGCCGACCAGGGTGAAGTTCACGCCCAGGCTGAGCGCGACCCGCGACGAGCGGCGCAGCAGCTCGGCGTTACGCAGCGGGTTCTCGAGCAGGTGGAAGGTCAGCCACGCGGGCACGACCGAGAACGCCACGATCGCCAGCCCGACCGGGACCGAGATGCCCCCGAAGTGCTCGCGGGCCACGATCAGCAGCGGCCAGTGCCACAGATAGAGCGAGTAGGTCAGGTAGCCGATGAACAGCATGAACCGGTTGCCGAGGACCTTCACCGGCCCTGCCGACCCGGCCGCGACCCCGCCGGCGATGAACATGCCGGCCCCGAGGGTCGGCACCAGTGCGTAGTAGCCGGGCCAGGTGATCTCCGCCGTGTAGATCCGCGCGGAGAACAGGATCAGGGCCAGCCCCGCCCAGGCGAGTACGGCGGCGTACCGACGCGGCATCCGGTCGGCGTACGACGCGATGATCGCCACGAAGGCGCCGATCGTGAACTCCCACATCCGGGCGGTGGTCGCGAAGTACGCCCGCTCGTGCGCGTGCACGGCCATCCAGCCGGCCCAGGCCAGGGACGGCAGCGCGACCACGGCCAGCCCGCCGAGAAGCGCCGGCCGCCGGGCGATCCCGAACCGCCGCGCGAGTACGACGGCCCCGAGCAGGAGGACCGGCCAGACGAAGTAGTACTGCTCCTCCACCGACAGCGACCAGTAGTGCTGGACCGCCGACGGCGTCACGTCCTCGGCGAGGTAGTCGACGGAGCGGTCGGCGAGCCGCCAGTTCACGAAGTAGAGCGCCGCCGCGACGATGTCGCCGCCGGTGGTCTCCCAGCGGATCTTCGGCACCCACAGCCAGACCATCACCGCGGTCGAGGCCAGCACCAGCGACGCCGCGGGCAGCAGCCGTTTGGCCCGGCGGGCGTAGAAGCCGCCCAGCGCGACCGTGCCGGAGCGGTCGACCTCCTTGAGCAGCTGCCCGGTGATCACGAAGCCGGAGATAACGAAGAAGACGTCGACGCCCACGAAGCCGCCCGGGAACAGCATCAGCCCCGCGTGGTAGGGCAGCACCAGGAACGTCGCGAGCGCGCGGAGTCCCTCGATGTCGGCCCGGATCCGGGAGTTGCCGCGCTTCTCGGCCCGGCGCTTCGGGTGGTCGGCGGCGTGCGCCGGGACCGGCTGCCGCTCGGCGGTCAACGTCATCATGCCTCCGCATGGGGGTAGGGGGCGCCGTGGAACAGCAGCCGGGACGAGCGACGCAGCAGGTCGCGCTCGGTGACGGGCCAGGTGTGGCCGGCCGGGTCGGCGCGGCGTACTGACACGAAGTTGAAGCGGTCGGCGGAGTAGACGGTCCCGCCGCCGCGCCCGAGCTTGTGCAGGAAGGTGGTGTCGACCCGGCGCGGTAGGTCCTCGAACCGCAGCTCGGCGGCCAGGTCGCGACAGGTGAGCAGGGTGCCGCCCTGGACCAGGTCGGTGAAGCGGTGCTCGTGCTCGGCGAACCTCAGCAGGTTGAGCCGGCTCGCCTCCAGGTGCACGAAGTGGGCCCACTTGCCGGCCACGTCGGCGCCGGAGTAGTCGAGCGCGCGGACCAGGTCGGTGAGGTAGTTCGGGAGATAGAGGTTGTCGTCGTCGAGCTTGGCGACCAGGCGCCCGTCGGCCGCCTGGACGCCGAGGTTCAGGGCGGCGCCCAGGGTGACGTCGGCATCCGCACGGCGTACGACGAGGTCGGTGACCCCGGCGTCGGCGGCCCGAGCCTCCAGATCGGGCGGTACGTCGATCCCGTGCAGCACCAGCACCAGCTGGAGGTGCGGCCAGGTCTGGGTGCCGACCTGGCCGAGCACGTGGTCGAGCTGGCCGGGCCGGATCGTCGGCACGATCGCGCTGACGGTCGGCTTCGTCATCGGGGCGGGCACCGTCGACTCGCGGTCGATCGCGCGCAGCACGGTGTCCACGCGATGGGTGACCAGGTGCTCGTCGTACACCCGGCGGTGGGCGCGCAGGGCCATCCGGTCGCGCAGGTCCTCATGAGCCAGGAGCACCTCGAGCGCCGCGGCCGCCTCGCCGGCGTCGCGCACCACCTCGACGTCGCGGCCGAAGAACGGCTCGATGCTCGCCGCCGGAGTCGTCACCACCGGCGTCTGCGCGGCCGAGAGCTCGAAGAGCCGCCGGCTGCACATCGTCTTGCTGCCGGTGACGGAGTTGACGTTGAGGAAGAGCTTGTACGACGTGTACGCGCCGAGCATCCGCTCGTAGGGCAGCGAGCCGACCACATGCCGCCGGTAGCGCGCCGGGAACTGGTAGCGCCGGTCCTCGTCCTGCAGCCGCGACCAGATGTGCAGGTCGTGGTCGCGGGCCGGGGTCAGCAGCAGCTCGAGCTGGGCGCGGCGGCCGGCGTGCTTGTCGGCGAACCAGGTACCGGCGAAGGCGACGTCGTACTCCCGGCCGCCCGGCACGACCCGGCCGCGGCGGACCGGGTTGTGCAGGCGTGGCTGGGCCGCGAACGGCAGCAGGTCGACGCGGTCGTGGCCGAGGTCGCGCTGGTAGTGCGGGATCCGGTCGGCGTCGACGGTGAAGACCTGGTCGAAGAGCCGAGCGGTCTCGAGGAAGAGGTCGTAGTTGGGCGGGTCCTCCTTGTTCCAGAAGACCGTCGGGATGCCGGCGTCGCGGCACCACCGGACCAGCGCACGGAGCTCCTCGCTGGGCTGTTCGGTCAGATGCAGCCGCCACCGTCCGGCCCCGTTGACGGCGTTGCCGTGCCAGGCGGACTCGACGAACAGCAGGTCGGGCATCGTCGTCGCGAGGACCTGCCGCCAGTCGTCCGGACCGAAGGTGACCTGGCGCCACTCGTAGCCGAACGCCAGCTCGGAGAAGGGGTCGAGGATGACCGCGGCCGTGACCGGGCGGGCGGGCCCGACCTCGGGGAGCGGGAAGTCCGGGATCTCCGGCCGGCGCCAGCGGGTGCGGGTGGCGTTGCGCCAGCGCCGCGTCGTACGACGGGCCCGGCGACGAGCACTGCGGGCGAGCCGAGCGCCGGCCCCGCGCCGCACCCGGGTGCGGAACGACATCAGAGCGACTCCACCAGTACGTCGGCGATCCGCGGCCCGGCGTGGCCGTCCCAGAGCGGCGGGACCTTGTGGGTCCGCTCGGCTGCGGCGAGCACGTCGACGACGGCGTACGGGAGGTCCTCGCGGGTCACCAGCCGGTTGGTGCCATGCGTAATGGTCACCGGCCGCTCGGTGGAGGGCCGCAGGGTCAGGCACGGTACGCCGAGCACCGTGGTCTCCTCCTGTACGCCGCCGGAGTCGGTGATGACCACGTCGGCGCCACGCACCAGGCCGAGGAACTCGACGTACCCGAGCGGGTCGACGACCCTGATGTGGGGGTGGTCGAGCAGGCCGGCCGCCTCGAGCCGGCCCCGGCCCCTCGGATGGAGGGGCAGCACGACCTCGAGCTGGTCCGCGACGGGGTGCAACGTCTTGACCAGGGCCTGGGCGTCGACGGGATCGTCGACATTGCCGGGGCGATGCAGCGTCGCCACGGCGTACGCCCCCTCGAGGTCGTGCTGGCTTCGGGCTGCGGCCTCGTCGAACCGGTCGAGGTTGGCCAGCAGGGTGTCGATCATCGGGTTCCCGACGAAATGGATGCGCTCGGCCGGGACGCCCTCGTTGCCGAGGTGCGCCACGGCGTCCGGGCTGGTCGCGAAGAGCAGGTCGGAGAGCCGGTCCGTCACCAGCCGGTTGATCTCCTCGGGCATGGCGGGGTCGAAGCTGCGCAGGCCGGCCTCGACGTGCGCCAGCGGGATCCGCAGCTTGGCGGCCACGAGGGCGGCGGCGAGCGTGGAGTTGACGTCGCCGTACACGACCACGAGGGCGGGGGCGAGCTCCTGGCAGAGGTCCTCGAGCGCGGTCATCACCGCGCCGGTCTGGCGGGCATGGCTGCCGGAGCCGACGCCGAGGTTGACGTCCGGCTCGGGCAGCCCGAGCTGGCGGAAGAAGACCTCGGACATCCGCTCGTCGTAGTGCTGGCCGGTGTGCACCAGCCGCTGCTCCACGCCCCGGTCCGCGAGGGCGGCGAGCACCGGGGCGGCCTTGGGGAAGTTCGGGCGCGCCCCGGTCACGTGGAGTACGACGGGCCGCTCGTGGAGCCGGGGCATGCGGGTCCTCTCACTGCGTAGGGCGGGTGTGACGCATCGACACCCGGTCGGTGGTCGTAGACTAACACTAACTCTAGTAATCTACTCGACATTGGTACCCATCACTCGGACGGAGGCGCAATGAACTGGCTGCAGCCGGCACGCAACGTGCCCGTCGCCGCGTCGGTCGGCCGGCGACACATCGCCAGGGGCCGCGAGCACGCGACGCTGCTGGCGCTGCGTGCGCTCCCGGCCGGCGTACGACGTCGGGTCGCGGGTGCGTCGCCCGACGCCCGGTCATGGGCAGTGTCGCCGGCCGCCGGGTCCGTCGTACGACTGCTGGCGCTGGCCGCGGCCGGCTCCCCCGAGATCGCCACCGAGCTGACCCGCGCCTCCGCCGGAGCCACCGGCCGCCGCCTGGAGCGCTGGGCGCGCGCGGCCGTCGCCGTCGGCGCCCTCGATGTCGCCGAGGCGCTGGTCGACAGGGTGCCGCCCGGTCACCGACGCGACCGGCTCGCCGCCCTGGTCGCCGCCGCCTCCGGCGAACCGACCACCGCCCGTTCGCTCCTCCGAGCCGCCGGCCATGAGGGCGGTCGCCTCGACACCCTCCTCGCCGCCGACCTCGCCACCCTCCTCCCGCCCGCCGAAGTGGCGAGTTTGGCCCCGCGAGGCGGCATCTTTGGCC
>DASXRJ010000090.1:0-3247 GCA_036506675.1 Nocardioides sp.
AGTGCGTCCATGAGGAACATCCGGTCCTGTACGGCGGCGTATCCGGCGCCGTACTCGACGTTGGCCAGGGTGGTGCCGGTGATGAACGGGACGCCGTACTGGTCGCGCTGGATGGTCACGCCGTCGCGGGGAGTCTCCGCGCTGACGACCTCCTCGGGCGTGAAGCCGGCCGTCTTGTAGAGCCGGTCGAGGTCGCCCGCGGTGATCGACCCGGGCGCCTGCTTGGTCAGCGCGTCGTACATCTCGAGCTGGTCGGCGAAGTTCTTCGGCGTGGTCGGGGACGCGGTCCGGCTCGGGCCGACCTGGAGCAGGTCGAGGGCCGTCGCGTTGCCCCGGGATCCCGGAGGCAGGATGTTGCGGACCAGCCCGTAGCGATCGCCCCCCGGTTCGCTGGCGAGACCGGCGCCGGGCTGCAGGGCGGCCAGCGCGCCCGTGGCGAGGGTGGTGAGGGCGGTGACCAGGACGAGGGTGCGGCGCATGAGAGCTCCTGGGAGTGTGACGGCGTGCACACCCGTCAACGAGCCACAAACCTGAGGGTCACTCAGGTTTTACCGCAAGTGTGTTCAGTCGCCCAGGGGCAGCGCCGCGACGGAGCGCCACGAGTCGGGCTCCGGCCGGCCGGCGATCAGGGAGACCGAGTCGACGCGCGCGACCACGGGCAGCTCGGCGGTCACCGTTGCCTCGATGTCCCGGAGTACGGCGCCGCCGCCTCGCTGGGCCACCGTGAGATGGGGCGTGAGGTCGACGAACTCACCGGCGTACGGCGGCTGCTCCGGGAACTCCTCCCACACCATGCGGGTGAGCTCCCGGAAGGGCTCCGCGGGCGCGGGCGCCAGCCACAGCACGTCGGCGTCGAACCACCCGCACTCGCCGAAGACCACGTCGAACGCCGGCACCTTGGCCACCGCGAGGGCCAGCCGGTCGACCACCGACTCGTCGAGCCGGGCCGGCGAGACGAACGGGAACAGGACCGTCACGTGCGCCGGCACGCCCCAGGCGGCCGACGGGTCGTGGTCGGCGCGGTGCCGGCCGACCACCGGCTCCGCCTCCGGTACGACGACCACGACGGCCGCCAGCGTGGCACCGTCGAGGCCGTCCATGTCGAACCTCCCAGGTCAGGCCCGGTTGACCGCGGAGATCACGGCCTTGAGCGAGGCGGTGACGATGTTGGGGTCGAGCCCGACGCCCCAGAGCACCTGGTCGCCGACCGCACACTCCACGTACGCCGCCGCGATCGCGTCGCCTCCGGAGGAGAGGGCGTGTTCGTGGTAGTCGAGCACCCGGACGTCGTACCCGATGTCGTTGATGGCGTTGACGAACGCCGCGATCGGGCCGTTGCCGGTGCTCTCAAGAGTGCGGACCTCGCCGCCGACGTACACGTTGACCGTGAGGGCGTCCTTCTCGCCGGCGGCCGACGAGGTGTGCACGGAGTTGAGCTTGAGCGGGGCGTCGCGGTCGAGGTACTCCGACGAGAAGACCGACCAGATCTCCTCGGGGGTGATCTCGCCGCCCTCGGTGTCGGTGCGCGCCTGGATCACCCGGCTGAACTCGATCTGCGCCCGGCGCGGCAGGTCGAGCTTGTGGTCGGCCTTGAGGATGTAGGCCACGCCGCCCTTGCCGGACTGGCTGTTGACCCGGATCACGGCCTCGTAGGTGCGGCCGACGTCCTTCGGGTCGATCGGCAGGTACGGCGCCTCCCAGGCGATGTCGCGCACAGAGATCCCGTCGGCGGCGGCCCGCTTCTCGAGGTCCTCCAGCCCCTTCTTGATGGCGTCCTGGTGACTGCCCGAGAAGGCGGTGTAGACCAGGTCGCCGGCGTACGGGTGGCGCGGGTGGACGGGCAGCTGCGTGCAGTACTCGACCGTACGGCGGATCTCGTCGATGTCGCCGAAGTCGATCTGCGGGTCGATGCCCTGGCTGAACAGGTTCATGCCCAGCGTGACCAGGCAGACGTTGCCGGTGCGCTCGCCGTGGCCGAAGAGACAGCCCTCGACCCGGTCGGCGCCGGCCATCAGCGCCAGCTCGGTGGCCGCGACCGCCGTACCCCTGTCGTTGTGGGGGTGCAGGCTGATCGCGGAGTGCTCGCGGCGGGTCAGGCCGCGGCCGAAGTACTCGATCTGGTCGGCGTAGGTGTTGGGCGTCGACATCTCGACGGTGGCGGGCAGGTTGAGGATGATCTCGCGACCGGCCTCGGGCTGCCACACGTCGGAGACCGCCTCGCACACGTCGATGGCGAAGTCGGTCTCGGACTGGGTGAAGATCTCGGGGCTGTACTGGTAGCCGAAGTCCTGGGTGCCGACGATGTCGCCGAGCAGCGACTCGGCGTACTTCATCACCAGCTCGGTGCCGCGGGTGGCGATGCCCTTGCACTCCTCGGGCGTCACGTCGAAGACGACCCGCTGGAAGAGCGGCGCGGTTGCGTTGTAGAGGTGCACGGTGGCCCGGTCGGCGCCGACCAGCGACTGCACGGTGCGCTCGATGAGGTCCTCGCGGGCCTGCGTCAGCACCGAGATCTGTACGTCGTCGGGGACCCGGTCCTCCTCGATCAGCTTGCGCACGAAGTCGAAGTCGGTCTGGCTCGCGCTCGGGAAGCCGACCTCGATCTCCTTGTAGCCCATCGCGACCAGCAGTTCGAACATCTTGAGCTTGCGCGCGGGTGTCATCGGGTCGATCAGCGCCTGGTTGCCGTCCCGCAGGTCGGTGGACAGCCAACGCGGCGCGTGGGTGATCTTCTTCGTCGGCCAGGTCCGATCGGGTACGTCGACCGGCACGAACGCCGTATATCGGCCGAACGGCATCGCCGAAGCCTGCTGCTGGTTGGAGCTGTTGCTCAGATTCGTCATGGGAACTCGCCTTTTGGGTCTGGTGGGCGCCGGCGCGCAGCACGCTCTCCGCAGCGAGGGGGTCCGGCTTGAGTTCAGACCTCGCTGCGGCAGCGAAGAAGAAGCTGGCGCATCATGACGGCATCACAGTAGCGCACCGGCCCTACCGCGGGCAGGGCCCGGCTCGCCCTCCGGACGCCTTCGTCGAGAACGGCCGGGCTGCCGGGCGACAAGGTTCTCTACGTCGGGGATCGGCTCGTACCCCTGAGGACCCACCCCGACCGATGCAACCCCGTGGGGTCCACCAGCGTCTTCGGGTTAGGAGCGGGACGCGCGGGCAACCTCGCCGGGCTACTCCTCCGCGAACCCGATCCGGTTCGCACTCCTAGGAGGCAGGAACATGAACGCACCGGTCAAGAGTCTTG
>DASXRJ010000091.1:0-27784 GCA_036506675.1 Nocardioides sp.
GTGCCCCCACCCGGCGCCCGGAGGCGGTCACGGCCCGGCTGCGGCGGCCCGCCTCGCCGGCTCCGGTGCCGGAGACGGTGAAGAGCTTGGGTCGGTACGGCGCGGTGGGGGCGACGACCGTCGTACTCGTGGGAGCGGGGGTGCCGTGGCCCTCCGGGGGCTCGACGGGCGCCTCAGCCGGGGTCGAACCGCCGGCGTCACTCGCGGTCGGCTGGTCGGCGCTGCTGCTGTCTGTTGGCCCGTTCGCCGGGTCGGCGGATGACTCAGCGGGTGCGTCATACGGATCGGAGGGGCCATTTTCGCCACTTGGCGGGGCCATTTCTGCCACCTCGTCATCTCCCGGACCCGGACCCGGCGGCCCTTCGGGCGGTGGGTCCGGGTTCCCGTCCGGGCCGAGGATGCGGTCGAGGAGGTCCTCGTCGAGGCCGGGGGCGTCGAAGGGGTTGCGGCGGCGGCGGTGGGGCAGGGCGAGTCGGGCGGCGGCTCGGATGTCGGCGAGGGTGACCGAGGTCCGGCCGTGCCAGGCGGCGTGGGCGACCGCCGTACGCGCGGTGACGATGTCGGCGCGCATGCCGTCGACCTCGAAGGCGGCGCAGACCTCGGCGACCTTGAGGAGTACGCCGTCGGTCAGCTCGACCTGGGAGACCAGCTTCTGGGCGGCCAGGATCCGGTCGGTGAGGGCGCATTCGTCCTCGACGTATGACGCAGCGAAGCCCTCGGGGTCTGCGTCATACGCCATCCGCCGGCGGACCACCTCCACCCGCAGGGCCGGGTCGCGCGGAGCGGCTACCTCGACGGTCAGCCCGAACCGGTCGAGCAGCTGCGGCCGGAGCTCGCCCTCCTCGGGGTTCATGGTGCCGACCAGGACGAACCGGGCGGCGTGTACGACGGAGACGCCGTCGCGCTCGACCGTCGAGCGGCCCATCGCGGCCGCGTCGAGGAGCAGGTCGACCAGGTGGTCGTGGAGCAGGTTGACCTCGTCGACGTAGAGGATGCCGCGGTGGGCGCGGGCGAGGAGGCCGGGTTCGTACTCGGCGACGCCGTCGGACAGCGCGCGGGACAGGTGCAGGGAGCCGAGGACGCGGTCCTCGGTGGCGCCGACCGGCAGCTCGACCAGCCGGACCGGCCGGGTCTCGGTGGCGGCGTCCGCGGCGAACGGGCCGTCCGGGGAGAGCGGGTGCGGGTCGCGCGGGTCGGTCGAGAACCGGTCGCCGGCGACCACCTCGATCGGCGGCAGCACCGACGCGAGGGCACGGACGGCGGTCGACTTCGCCGTACCCTTCTCGCCGCGCACGAGTACGCCGCCCACCTCGGGCGAGATCGTGGTCAGGATCAGGGCAAGCGCCATCTCGTCGGAGCCGACGATCGCGCTGAAGGGAAACTGCTGTGGCATTGGGGCTCCCGCTCGTCAGCCATCGGATAGGTGGCGCGAGGCCGGTCTTCGGACTTCCCACGTCATCTCGCGTGAGTCACCGCAGCGGGCCCTGTGCCGGAGTCTCACCGGCTTCCCAGATTCTCCCGTCGGGCGGCGCGCTCCCTTGTAATGCGCTGTTATCCCGCCTAACGCTGCGTTGCAGCACCGCAGTAGGCGGGGTAACAGCGCGTTACATGTTTCGCGCGCCGCCGTCGGGGCACCTCGTGCCTGTCGGCGGTCACGATAGCGTGTGCGCCCGTGTCCAGCCCGTCCAGCCCGCTCCCAGCGTCCGGCCCAGCGTCCGGCCCAGCGTCCAGCCGAGTCCGCAGCCGACCCCGACTCCTCGTCGTGGGTGTCGGCGCCGACGGCTGGCCGGGCATCCCCGACCGGCTCCGCGACCACATCCTGGCGGCGGACGTCGTACTCGGCGGGGCGCGGCACCTCGACCTGCTGCCACCGCTGGACGGGCAGGTGCGCGAGCGCTGGCCGTCCCCGCTGCGGGCAGAGCTGCCGGCGCTGGTGCAGCGGTACGTCGGCCGTCGGGTCGTCGTACTCGCATCGGGGGACCCGTTCATGTCGGGGATCGCGACGACGCTGGTCGAGCTGTTCGGGTCGGAGTCGGTCGACGTGGAGCCGGCCGTGTCGTCGGTGTCGCTGGCCCGGGCCCGCATGGCCTGGGCGGCCGAGACCGTCGAGACGGTCAGCCTGGTCGGCCGGCCGGCGACCGGCGTACTCCGCTCGCTCGCGCCGGGTCATCGGCTCATCGTCCTCTCCGCCGACGAACGGACGCCGGCGGAGGTGGCGGGGCTGCTGAGCGAGAGTGGGTACGCCGCCAGCCGGCTCACCGTCCTGGGCGATCTCGCGGCCGACTCGGAGTCGCGGGTGGAGGGTCTGGCGGGCTCGTGGGACGCCGTCTCCCCCCGCCTCAACGTGATCGCGGTCGAGCTGGTCGGACCGGCGCTGCCGACCTGGGGCCTGCCGGACGACGCCTACGAGAGCGACGGCCAGCTGAC
Source organism: Nocardioides sp. (assembly GCA_036506675.1). Classification (GTDB taxonomy): domain Bacteria; phylum Actinomycetota; class Actinomycetes; order Propionibacteriales; family Nocardioidaceae; genus Nocardioides. The sequence goes on from DASXRJ010000091.1 coordinate 2,428, forward strand.
CCGGCGCGACCTGCGCGTCGCCGCCCTGTCGCGGCTGGCGCCGGGGCCCGGCCAGCTGCTGTGGGACGTCGGCGCCGGCACGGGCACGGTCGGCATCGAGTGGATGCGGACCCATCCGACCTGTCGCGCGGTGGCGGTCGAGGCCCGGTCCGACCGCGCCGAACGGATCACCCGCAACGCCGCGCGCCTCGGCGTACCGGGGCTGGAGGTGGTGGTCGGATCGGCGCCGGACGCGCTGGCCGGCCTGCCTGCTCCGGACGCCGTCTTCGTGGGCGGTGGGGCGACCTCGCCGGGCCTGGTCGACCGCTGTCTCGCCGCGTTGCGACCGGGCGGGCGGCTCGTCGTACACGGGGTGACGCTGGAGACCGAGTCGCTGCTGGCGGCCGCGCGGGCGAAGCGCGGCGGGGAGCTGACCCGGATCCAGGTGGAGTACGCCGCCCCGCTCGGCTCGTTCACCGGCTGGACCCCGGCCCGCGCGGTGACCCAGTGGGCTTTCGACAAGGAGACCTCGTGACCGTTCACTTCGTCGGTGCCGGACCGGGCGCCGCAGACCTGCTCACGCTGCGCGCGGCCTCGCTGCTGGCGGCGGCCGATGTGGTGCTCTACCCGGGGACCTATCTCGACGCGGAGGTGCTCTGGCACTGTCGCGCCGACGCGCGGCTGGTCGACACGCAGGACCTCGACCTCGACCAGATCACGACCGAGCTGGTGCGCGCGGACCGGGCGGGGCTGGACGTCGTCCGACTCACGTCGGGCGACCCCTCGCTCTACTCCGCCCTCACCGAACAGACCCGCCGGCTCGACGCGGCCGAGGTGACCTGGGACGTCACGCCCGGGGTGCCGGCGTACGCCGCCGCCGCGGCGCTGGTCGGCCGCGAGCTGACCGTGCCGCTGGTGACCCAGTCGGTGGTGTTGACGCGGGTGCAGGCCCGGTCGACCGCGATGCCGTCGACCGAGTCGCTGGCTGCGTTTGCCGCGACCCGGGCGACCCTGGTGCTGCACCTGGCGATCACCCGGATCCGCGAGCTGGCGTCGTCGCTGGTCGGGGAGTACGGCGAGTCCTGCCCGGTCGTCGTCGTCTACCGAGCCAGCCAGCCGGACGAACTGGTGTTGAGCAGCACCCTCGCCGACATCGCCGACCGGGTCGAGGCGGCGGGCCTGCGCCAGGCCGCGGTGATCCTGGTCGGGCCCGCGCTCGACCCGGACGGGGCCGGTGAGTCGTATTTGTATGACGCTGGGCGGGACCGGTCGGCGAAGCGCTGAGGGGAAGTGTCAGTTTCCCCGGATATCCGGGGAAACTTGCGGTTGTCAGGCGTTGCAACCCCTGACAACCGTCAGAACTCCCTGACCAGCATGCCCGGTCCGGCGACACTGGGTCGCATGCACAAGATCGTCCGCGACTACATCGAGGCGGCCCCGCCGGAGCACCGAGCGCTCTTCGAGCGGATCTACGACCTGATCGTCGCGGACCACCCGGACGCGGAGATCGGCCTCTCCTACAACATGCCGGTCTTCCGCCAGGGGCGCCGGCGGCTGTACGTCGGCGCCTGGAAGCACGGCGTCTCGCTCTACGGCTGGCGGCACGACGACGGCGGGTTCGGCGAACGCCATCCCGAACTCCGGCACGGCCGCGGCACGATCCGGCTCCAGCCCGACACGGCGGCCGCGATCCCGGACGATGACTTCCGGGCCCTTTTCGACGCGGCGCTCGACGACTGAGTGGCCGTAGCCGGACGTACCGAAGGGGCCGCGTCACCGGCGGCCCCGGCGGGAGTGAACCGCGGTGAGAGGTGTTGGGTACGTCCGGCTACGAGGGACCGGACGACTCGACGTACCGAGCCGTCCAGACCCGTCCCGACGACGTACGCCGCGTGCCGGATGCGCCCACGATCAGCAGGCACTTCATGTCGACCGAGTCCGCATCCAGGGACGCCAACGTCGTCACGACCAGCGACTCCTCGTCCCGCCCGACGTCCCGCCCCACGATGACGATCGTGTCGGCCGGGCGATGTTCGAGCAGGATCTTCTGCGCCTCCGCGACCTGCGTGGTCCGCGACCGCGATCCCGGGTTGTAGATCGCCAGCACCAGGTCGGCCTCCGCGATCGCCCGCAGCCGCGACTCGATCACCGGCCACGGCTTGAGCCGGTCGCTGAGCGACAGCACTGCGAAGTCCGCGCCCACCGGCGCACCCGCCCGGGCCGCGACCGCCTGGATGGCGCTCACCCCGGGCAACACCCGGATCGCGACCTCGGCGTACGCCGGGTCCTCGGCCGCCTCGAACACCGCGGCCGCCATCCCGAAGACTCCCGCGTCGCCGCCGGAGACCACCGCCACCCGCTCCCCGCGCAGCGCCAGGTCCAGCGCGAACCGCGCCCGGTCGACCTCCACCGTGTTGCCCGACGCGTGCCGCTGCAGGCCGGCCCGCTGCGGGACCCGGTTGACGTACGGCGCGTAGCCGACGACGTGGTCGACCCCGGCCAACGCCTCGGTCACCTCGGGCGTCTGCCACTCGAGCGGCCCGGGTCCGAGGCCGACGACGAGCAGGTCCGCGGCCGGCGAGACGACCCGCGAAGACTCGAGCACAGCCGCAGACACGGGGTCTGGCGAGACCGCCGGCAAAGCGGCTGCCACCGGCGTACGCCGCCCGTGCGGGTCGTCGGCGAGCGAGTCACCCGGCACCACGATCAGCGAGAAATACGGGACCGACGACGGGTCCACCTCGGCCACCGGCAGCCAGCGCTCGGCCGGCATCGACGCGCGCTCGACGTACATGGCGTGCTCGAGCCGACCGGCCTGGCGCAGCGCGTCCACGACGCCCGGGAACCGCCGCCCGAGCTTCATGATGATCGCGCCATCGGTGTCGGCCAGCCGGCGCGCCAGCTCCGGCACCGGCAGAGTCCCCGGCAGCACGGTGAGTACGTCGGTCTGGCGGACCAGCGGCGACGCCAACACCGCGGTCGCGGCCGCGAACGCGGGCACCCCGGGCACCACCTCGGTCGGGTAGCGCGGGCTGAGCCGGTCGTGGAGGTACATGAACGAGCCGTAGAAGAGCGGGTCCCCCTCGGCGAGTACGACGACGGTCAGGCCCGCCTCCAGGTGCCCGGCCAGCCGGGTCGCACAGGACTCGTAGAACTCCGCGATCGCGCCGGCGTACCCACCCGGATGATCGGTGCGCCCCGTCGTGACCGGGTAGACCAGCTCCTCCTCGAGCGCGGAGGCAGGGATCAGCGATGCCGCGATCCGTCGCGCGTTGGAGGTCTTGCCGACGCCCGCGTGGTAGGCCACCACGTCCGCCGAACCGATCAGCCGCGCCGCCTTGAGCGTGATCAGCTCGGGGTCGCCGGGGCCGAGCCCGACGCCGTACAGGCGGCCGCTCGTCGCGCCGCTGACCGCGCCGCTCACCGCGCCGCTCACCGCGCCGGTCACCCCGCCGGTCACCCCGCCGGTCACCCCGCCGCTGACCCCGCCGCTCATTCCTCCTCCTGGGCCAGCGCGTTGAGCGCCGAGGCGGTCATCGCGGAGCCGCCGCGGCGGCCGCGCACGGTCAGGAACGGTACGTCGATCTCGTGCTCGAGCGCGAGCACCGCGAGCGCCTCCTTCGACTCGGCCGCGCCGACGAACCCGACCGGGCAGCCGATGATCGCCGCCGGCCGGGGTGCGCCGTCGAGCAGCAGCTCGAGCAGGTGGAAGAGCGCGGTCGGTGCGTTGCCGATCGCGACCACGGCGCCCTCCAGCCGGTCGCCCCACAGCGACACCGCGGCCGCCGACCGGGTGGTCCCGAACGACCGTGCCAGCGCCGGCACCCGTTCATCGCGCAGCAGACAGACCACCTCGTTGTCGCGCGGCAGCCGCGCGCGGGTGACCCCCGAGGCGACCATGTGCGCGTCGGTCAGGATCGGCGCGCCCGCATCCAGGGCGGCGCGCGCCGACGCCACCAGCCGCGGGTGTACGACGAGGTCGCGGGCCAGGTCGACCTGGCCGGTCCCGTGCACCATCCGGACCGCGACCTTCTCCGCGTCCGACGGCAGGTGCGTGAACGACCCCTCGGCCCGGATCGTCGCGAACGACTCGGCGTAGATGGCCGCGCCGTCGTCGGCGTACTCGTAGCGGCGGGTGGGCCGGGCAGGGATGTTCATGCGCGCTCCTCGGGGTTCTCGCCCCAGACGGTTGGAGGTCTGAAGCGGCGCGAACAGTGTCTGGCTCGGCCCGTCCCCGGGCCTCACAGTGGCGGAACCGCCCCGGAGTTGAGCCGTGGCTCGCACCGGGTTCCTGCGTCGCGCAGCGGGGTCACCCTACCGAGCGGCCGCCGGGAGCCCGGTCACGAGGCTGCGCCAAGGGGTCAGCACCAGCCCGTCGCGGGGCAGGGCCTCGAGGAACTCCCGGTCGACGGCGCCGTCGGGCACCGGCACATGGGAGAGGCCGCGGCCGAGGTCGCCGTACTCGGGCGGGGGCGTGTGCACCCGGGTGCGGGGGTCGCGCGGCCGGCCGTCGGGCGTCGCCGGGAGCTCGTCGACGTGCCAGGCCGCGCCGGGCCCGGTGCCGCGGACGGTGAGGAAGGCGCGGGCCAGTCCGACCAGCCGGGGAGCGACCTCGGCGAGGGGTACGACGGGTCCCCAGTGCTGCGAGCCGACCCGGAGCTGTGCCTCGCTGTCCGACACCGCCACGCAGCCGAGGTCGAGCGGCCGGTCGACGAGGTCGCCGCGGCCGTCGTCGAGCACGAACAGGAACCGCCCCGGCAGCCCCGCCAGCGACGGGTGCGCGGTCAGGCCCTCGTCGAGTGCGGTCACCACGGGCCCGAAATCGGCGCGGCCGCCGACCAGCCCGGTGAGCGGGCTGACCATGATGTTGCGGACCAGCTCGTGGGCGGGATGGGGAAGCAGCCCGGTCGCGACGATCGCGTCGACCACCTCGCCGGGCAGGCAGTCGCCGCCGGGCAGTGCGCGGAGCTGGAGGTTGGCCCGTGAGGTGAGGTGCACCCGGCCGTCGCCGTACTCCTCCGCGACGGCGAGCAGCGCACCCAGCTGCCCCCACGTCGTACGCCCTCCAGGCAGCCGCAGCCGCACCAGCGCGCCGTCGTCGGCCGGCCAGGGCCGGAGTACGCCGGGACACAGGTCGCCCCTCGTCCGGACCGTCCGCACCTCATCCATCGCCGCCCATGCTCCCAGACGCCCACCCCGCCGCCGCGAGGCGTCCTCTAGGCTGACGCCCACATCCGTCGCGCGGTCAGGAACCCGGTGCAAGGCCGGGGCGGTTCCGCCACTGTGAGGCCCGCGATCCGCGGGGCCGAAGCCAGACACTGGCCGCGCGACGTCCGACCACGAGGGGCGAGAACCCCGAGGAGGAACCATGTCCACCCCACTCATCGCGCTGCTCTCGACCTCCGACACCGACCTGCTCTCGGCCCGGGCCAGCGACGCCAACTACGTCTGGGCCAACCCGGCCCGGCCCGGTCACCAGGAGCTCCAGATCGAGGGTGCGGCCCTGGTCGTGTTCCGGATCCTGGGCTCGCCGCAGGACCTGGGCGAGGAGTTCACCCGGCTGCGGGACGCCGGCATCCCGATGGTGGTGCTCGGCGGCGAACAACAGCCCAGCGCCGAGCTGATGGAGCACTCGACGGTCCCGATCGGGATCGCGGCCGAGGCGCACCGCTACCTCGCCGAGGGCGGCCCGGCCAACCTGGCCCAGCTGCACGCCTTCCTCTCCGACACGGTGCTGCTGACCGGCGAAGGCTTCGAGCCGCCCGTCGAGATCCCGGCCTGGGGCCTCCTGGAGCGGCCGGCGGCTGCGCGACAAGACCTGCCGAGGGTCGGGGTGCTCTTCTACCGAGCCCACCAGGCCAGCGGCAACCACGCCTTCGCGCACGCGCTGGCCGACGCGATCGACGCGACCGGTGAGGCGGTCGGCGTACCCATCTTCAGCAGCTCGCTGCGCGCCGCGCCCGACGAGCTGTACGACGAGCTCGCCACCCTCGACGCCCTGGTGGTGACCGTGCTCGCGGCCGGCGGCAGCAAGCCGGCCACCGCCAGCGCGGGTGGCGCCGACGAGGCCTGGGACGTCGAGCGGCTGGCCGCGCTGGACATCCCGATCCTGCAGGGCCTGTGCCTGACCAGCAGCCGGGCCGAGTGGGAGGCCTCCGACGACGGCGTGACCCCGCTCGACTCGGCGAGCCAGATCGCGATCCCGGAGTTCGACGGCCGGATCATCACCGCGCCGTTCAGCTTCAAGGAGCTCGACGAGCAGGGCCTGCCGCGGTACGTCGCCGATCCCGAGCGCTGCGCCCGGGTCGCCGGCATCGCGGTCAACCACGCGCGACTGCGCCGGATCCCCAACAAGGACAAGAAGCTCGCGCTGATGCTGAGCGCCTACCCGACCAAGCACAGCCGGGTCGGCAACGCGGTCGGCCTGGACACCCCCGTCAGCACGATCCGGCTGCTGCGGAAGCTGCGCGAGGCCGGGTACGACCTCGGCGCTCCTGGCGAGATCCCGGGGCTCGACCTGGCCGACGACACCGAGGCCGGCGACGCCCTGATCCACGCCCTTATCGCCGCCGGCGGCCAGGACGAGGAGTGGCTCACCAACGCCCAGCTCACCGACGCGCACGTGCGCATCTCGAAGCCTGAGTACGACGCGTGGACGGCCGACGTCGCGCCCGCGCTGATGGGTGACATCGTCGAGGCCTGGGGCGAGTCCCCGGGCCGGCTCTTCGTCAACGACGAGCAGGAGATCGTGCTGGCCACGATCACCGCCGGCAACGTCGTACTCCTGATCCAGCCGCCGCGCGGCTTCGGCGAGAACCCGGTCGCGATCTACCACGACCCCGACCTGGCGCCGAGCCACCACTACCTCGCGGCCTACCGATGGGTCGAGCGAGGCTTCGGCGCGCACGCCGTCGTCCACCTCGGCAAGCACGGCTCGATGGAGTGGCTGCCGGGCAAGAACGCCGCCCTCTCCGCCGCCTGCGCGACCGACGCGGCGATCGGCAACCTGCCGCTGATCTACCCGTTCCTGGTCAACGACCCGGGCGAGGGCGCGCAGGCGAAGCGCCGCGCGCACGCCACGATCGTGGACCACCTGATCCCGCCGATGGCGCGGGCCGAGTCGTACGGCGACATCGCGCGACTTGAGCAGCTGCTCGACGAGTACGCCAACATCGCCGCCATGGACCCGGCCAAGCTGCCGGCGGTCCGCGGCGAGATCTGGACGCTGATGCACGCCGCCGAGATGCACCGCGACCTCGGTCTCGAGGAGCGACCGGACGACGAGGAGTTCGACGACTTCCTGCTGCACGTCGACGGATGGCTCTGCGAGGTCAAGGACGCCCAGATCCGCGACGGCCTGCACATCCTCGGCCAGGCGCCGGAGGGCGAGGCGCGGGTCAACCTGGTGCTGGCGATCCTGCGCGCGGCCCAGGTCTGGGGCGGCGAGACCGGCGCCGTACCCGGGCTGCGGGCGGCGCTCGGCCTCAAGGAGAGCAGCGACACCGCGGCCGTCGATGCCGCCGAGGCGCGCGCCCGCGAGCTGGTCCAGGCGATGGAGGAAGCCGAGTGGTCGGTCGACGTGGTCGACGGGCTGCACGACGACGACGTCGTACGCCGGGTGCTGCGGTTCGCGGCCGAGCAGGTCGTCCCGCGGCTGGGGCGGACGACCGACGAGCTCGACGCCGTACTCCATGCGCTGGACGGCGGCTTCGTGCCGGCCGGTCCGAGCGGCAGCCCGCTCCGCGGGCTGGTCAACGTGCTGCCGACCGGCCGCAACTTCTACACCGTCGACCCGCGCGCGGTCCCGAGCCGGCTGGCCTGGGACACCGGCCTCGCGATGGCCGACTCGCTGCTGCGGCGCTACCTCGACGACACCGGCGGCTATCCCGAGTCGGTCGGCCTGTCGGTGTGGGGTACGTCGGCGATGCGGACCTCCGGCGACGACGTGGCCGAGGTGCTGGCGCTGCTCGGTGTACGACCGGAGTGGGACGAGGCGTCGCGCCGGGTCAGCGACCTCAAGGTGGTGCCGCTCGAGGAGCTGGGTCGCCCGCGCATCGACGTCACCGTGCGGATCTCGGGCTTCTTCCGCGACGCCTTCCCGCACGTGGTCGCCATGCTGGACGACGCGGTCCGGCTGGTGGCCGAGCTCGACGAGCCCGACGACCAGAACTTCGTCCGCGCCCACGCCCGCGCCGACCTCGCTGAGCACGGCGACGAGCGGCGCGCCACGACGCGGATCTTCGGCTCCAAGCCCGGGTCGTACGGCGCCGGCATCCTGCAGGTCGTCGAGTCCGGGACCTGGCGCGACGACAAGGACCTGGCCGAGGTCTACACGGCCTGGGGCGGGTTCGCCTACGGCCGCGACCTCGACGGCTCGCCCGCGGCCGACGACATGCGCACCAACTACAGGCGGATCAAGATCGCGGCCAAGAACATCGACACCCGCGAGCACGACATCGCCGACTCCGACGACTACTTCCAGTACCACGGTGGCATGGTCGCCACCGTCCGCGCGCTGACCGGTGCCGACCCGAAGGCGTACGTCGGCGACTCGACGTCGCCCGACGCCGTACGCACCCGGACGCTGCAGGAGGAGACCAACCGGGTCTTCCGGGCCCGCGTGGTCAACCCGCGCTGGATCGCGGCGATGCAGCGGCACGGCTACAAGGGCGCCTTCGAGCTGGCGGCGACGGTCGACTACCTCTTCGGCTTCGACGCCACCGCCGGCGTCGTACACGACTGGATGTACGACGCGCTGGCCCGCGAGTACGTCCTCGACGAGACCAACCGCGAGTTCATGAACCGCTCCAACCCGTGGGCGCTGCGCGGCATCGTCGAGCGGCTGCACGAGGCCGCCGACCGTGGCCTGTGGGAGGCTCCGGACCCCGACCTCCTCGCCGACCTCCAGCAGGTCTACCTCGACGTCGAGGGCGACCTCGAGGACCGCGCCCAGTGACGAGCCCCGCGACCAGCCCCGCGACCCGCCCCGCGACCCGCCCAGCGCCGAAGTGGCAAGAATTGCCCTCCGAAGTGGCAGAAACGGCCCGGCCGGACCGCCGGACCCGCCGGGTCCGGGTGATCGGCGTCGGACCGGGCGATCCGGATCAGGTCACCCTGGAGGCGGTGGCCGCGATGCGCTCGGTCGACTTCTTCGTGGTGACGGACAAGGCGCCGCGACGGGGCGCCGACAGCGGCTCCGACGATCCGCTGGTGATCGCTCGCGAACGCCTCCTCGCCCGACACCTCGACCACCCGCCCCGCTTGGTCGTCGTCGCCGACCCTCCGCGCGACCGCTCGGCCGTTGGCACGGCCGACCGCCCTGGTTACGAGCGGGCGGTGGGCGACTGGCACGACGCCCGGGCCGAGGCGTGGGCGGCAGCGCTCCGGGCGAACGACGGCGATGCCGGCTTCTCGGCGGGGTTCCTGGTCTGGGGCGACCCGGCGTTCTACGACTCCACCATCCGGGTACTCGACCGGGTGGCCGAGCTGCTGCCGGTCGAGGTCGACGTCATCCCGGGCATCTCGTCGCTCCAGCTGCTCGCGGCCCGACACCGGATCGTGCTCCATGAGGTCGGCCGCCCGGTCCACGTCACGACCGGTCGCGCGCTCGCGGAGGCGCTGGCGCATGGCCAGGAGAACGTCGTCGTGATGCTCAACCGCGACCTGTCCCCGCTGGCGGATCCCGCCCTGGCGGACTGGCGGGTCTGGTGGGGCGCCAACCTCGGTACGCCGTCGGAGGCGCTGGTCGCCGGCCGGGTCGGCGACGTACTCGGCGAGATCGAGGCCGCGCGTCGTACCGTCAAGGACGCCGCCGGCTGGGTCATGGACGTCTACCTGCTCCGCCGGACCTGAGTCCGGCCCGCCGGACCTGAGGGAACCCGCTCGGGACGTCATCCACTCCGAGCCATCTATCGCTCTGCCCGCATGCGTCCTGAAGGGGAGGTTGGCCAAACCGTGCATGGGGCACGCTTTTGGCCTCGCGGGCCGGCTGCGGGCATGGCCAACTCATGCATGGTGCACGCTTTGGCCAGTCGGGCTGCTCGGGTTGCCCGGGGGTCACCAGGGACGTCATCCACTACGAGCCATCTATGACTCCGCCCGTATGACGTCCTGAGGGGCGGCGGCGCGACCCCCGCGGCCACCGACTCCACCACCCGAGCGACGGCGGTTAGTCGGAGATGACGAGCGGGATCCGCACGCGTACGTCGTTCGCACCGACCCAGGTCACCCAGCCGCTGTCGACGCGACGGTCGGCGGGGCCGGTGACGACGACGGTGAAGGTACGCCGCTCGCCGGGGCCGATCCGGATCGCCGCCGGGGTGACCCGGACCTCGTGCCGGTCGAAGCCGCGCACCCGGACGGAGTAGTACATCGCCCGACGCCCGACACTGGTGACGGTGCGGTGGGTGACCGCGGAGCCGGGCCCGGTCGAGGAGATCTTGATCGAGGGCAGGTTGAGGTCGCGGGCGTGGAGGTTGCCGGCGGCGTACTCGCGATAGTCGGTGGCGCCCAGCTCGTAGACCAGTCCGGGGCGCAGCGCCGCGTCGGCGCGGGAGCGGCCGCCGCCCTGGCGCAGCGACGACTCGTCGCCGAGCCGGCGGGCCGAGGTGACCAGTGCCGACCGCACCTCGGCAGGGGACCAGTCGCGGTGCCGCGCGAGCACCCGCGCGGCCTGCCCGCTCACCCGGGCGCCGGCCGCGGAGGTGCCGGAGAAACGGTCCCAGCGGTCGCCGGACCCGAGAGCCGGGGGTACGCCGCCGAGTACGTCGACGCCGAGCGCCGTGACGTCCGGCTTGACCAGGCCACCGCGCGGGTCTCCGCCCGCCGACCAGCCCGGCACCCTGGCCGGCCCGCCGACATCCGAGCCCGGCTGCAGCGTCACCGCATGGTCGGGGTGGTCGCGCAACCAGGCCCGCAGCGCGTCGGCGTCGGTCCGGGTGACGTGGATCGTCGGCACTCGCTGGAAGTCCGCATGCAGCTCGCCCTTGCCCGTGTTGGCGAGCACCATCCCGACCCCGTCGGCCAGCGCGACCGTCGTGGACTTGTCGACCCGGCCGATGCCGCCGCGGTCACACATCACGATCCGGCCGGCGACCAGGCCGGCGTCGAGGGAACCGGGCAGGCACAGCCGGGCGGCCCGGGCGGAGGCGTCGGGAGCGGCGGCGTCAGAGGAGGAGACCAGCCGCGCGGTCACGCTGCGGCGCGAGGCCATCGCGCCGCTGAGGGTGTAGTCGCCGACGTCCAGCGACCCCCCGGCCACCGGAGCGGCGAGCGCCCCCACGGTGGTGACCCACGGCGACGCGTGGGCGGCGTACCGGCGATGTCCGTTGTTGCCGGCCGCGGCGGTCACGAAGATCCCCGACTGCGCGGCGCCCATCAGTGCGCGGTCGACGGTGTCGAGGAGGGTCCCGCCAGAGGCCGCGAGGTTGAGTACGTCGACCCCGTCGGCCGTGGCCCGGTCGATCGCGGTCACCAGATCGGCCGTCGAGCACCCGTCGTCGTCGGGGTCCGGCGCGGTCCAGCAGGCCTTGTAGACGGCCACCCGCGCCTGGGGCGCCACCCCGGAGTAGACCCCGAGCCGCTGCCCGCCTACCCGGACCGAGACGCCGTCGTTGCCGGCGGCCACGGATGCGACCAGGGTGCCGTGACCGCTGTCGTCGCGCGGTGACAGGGCGGACGCGGCACGCAGCCGGTTGACGCCGAAGCCGTCGACGAACCAGCGCGCGCCCACCACCTTGCCGCCGCACTCGCCGAAGCCCGGGCCGATCTGGCAGGGCCCGTCGAAGTCGCGCGGCACCGAGCCCAGGCCGGGCACGGTGGCGAAGAGCGGGTTGTCGCGGTCCAGACCGGAGTCGACGATGCCGACCACGACGCCGGACCCGCCGGACGTGTGCGCGTCGCGGGAGGGCGGCGAGGTGACCGCGGAAATGGTCGAGCGCCCGGACAGCCGGCGTACGGCGTTGCGCTCGACCAGTGCGACCTCCGGCCGGGCGGCCAGCTCGCGAGCCTGGGCCGAGGTGAGCCGGACGGCGACGCCGTCGAGCGCGGTGGTCCAGCGGTACGTCGGCGCGGGTGCACCCACCGAGTCGAGCAGGGCGTCCTGGGCGGCGTACACGGACAGCCGGCGCGCCTTGGGCGTGGGCTGCGCGGTGACCAGGCCGGCGTACGCCGCGGTGCCGGGGTCGCGCAGGGTGACCAGGTAGAGGGCCGTGCCGGGTTCGGCGTGCGAAGCGGGCGCGGGCCCGGCGGCGACGAGGGCAGCCACCAGCAAGCCCGCGGCGGCGCACCAGCGTGCCGGGGCCAGGAGAGCCGTCCGAGCGGACATGTCCCTTCCTTGTCGGCCGTTCCGATTCGTTCGTGAAGGAACCATGGTGACAGGGGATTGGAAAAATTGTCGTGCACCCGCCTCTACGCTGGGCGAGTGACGCACCACCACGGCCCCGTCGTCGGCTTCGACCTCGACATGACGCTCATCGACACGGTCCCCGGTTTCGCGGCCACCCTGACCGCGCTGGGAGTCGAGCTGGGGGTCGACTTCCCGGTCGAGCAGATGACCGCCAAGCTCGGCCCGCCCCTCGAGCACCTGCTCGCCGACCACCTCGCGGAGGAGGCCGTGGCGCCGGCAGGGGACCGGTTCCGGGCGCTCTATCCGGATCACGCGATCGCCCCGGTGCCCGCGTTCTCCGGCGCGCACGACGCCCTCGAGGCAGTACGCCGGCACGGCGGCCGGGTCGTCCTGGTCACCGGCAAGTTCGCCCCCAACGCCCGCCTCCACCTCGACCACCTTGGTCTCGACGTCGACCACCTCGAGGGCTGGGTCTGGGGCGTCGGCAAGGCCGACGTGCTGCGCCGCGAGGGCGCCACCGTGTACGTCGGCGACCACGTCCACGACGTCGAGGGGGCGCTCGCCGCGGGTGCGATCAGCGTGTCGGTGCTGACCGGCGGCTGCACGCGTGAGGAGCTGGAGGAGGCCGGCACCCACGTCGTACTCGAGGACCTGACGGCGTTCCCGGCCTGGCTCGACGACCACCTGCTCGAGGTACGGCTGCACGCGCTCGAGCAGGACCTCGCCGACCGCGGCAGCGTGCTGGTGGCCTACAGCGGGGGAGCGGACAGCGCCTTCCTGCTCGCGGCTGCGGTGCGCGCACTGGGTGCCGAGCAGGTCGCGGCCGCGACGGCGTACTCCGACTCGCTGCCGGTCGCCGAGCGCGACCCCGCTCGGGCCTTCGCGGAGTCGCTGGGGGTGCGGGTGCTGACGCCGGAGACCCACGAGATGGAGCGCGAGGGCTACCGGGCCAACGCGGGGGACCGCTGCTACTTCTGCAAGGCCGAGCTGCTCGACGTGCTCGGCCCGCTGGCCGACGAGCACGGCCTCGCGCACGTCGCCACCGGCACCAACGCCGACGACGCGGTGGCCGGCTTCCGGCCCGGCATCCGCGCGGCCGCCGAGCGCGGCGCGATCACGCCGCTGCGTGACGCCGGGCTGACCAAGGCGCAGATCCGGGCCGCCTCGAAGGCCTGGGGGCTGCCGACGTGGGACAAGCCGGCGGCGGCCTGTCTCTCGTCGCGGGTTGCGTACGGCGTCGAGGTGACGCCGTACCGGCTGGCCCGGGTCGAGCGGGCCGAGGCCGCCGTACGCGGCGTCGTACCGGAGGCGCGGGACGTGCGAGTCCGCGACCTGGGCGACCGGGCCTCGGTCGAGCTCGACGCCGACGCGCTGGCCGGCCTGACCGCGGCCGACCGCGACCGCGTGGTGGTCGCGGCGGTGGGTGCGGGCTTCGCCGAGGCGGCGGTCGACCCGCGCGGCTTCCGGTCGGGTTCGATGAACGAACTGCTGCCCGACCCCGAGGAATATCGATAAGGGGTTCGCGGTTGCCTGCTACTCCCGCATAGGGTTTGGGTACGGCGACATCGGGTCGCCCACAGCGAGCAAGAAGAGGTCGATCCGGTGCCGACTGGCAAGGTGAAGTGGTATGACGCAGACAAGGGCTTCGGTTTCCTGTCCCAGGAGAACGGACCCGATGTCTACGTGCACGCCGACGCGCTGCCCCAGGGCGTGACCTCGCTGAAGAATGGCGCTCGCGTGGAGTTCGGCATCGCCCAGGGCCGCAAGGGCGACCAGGCGTTGCAGGTGCGGGTCCTCGACCCGCAACCGTCCGTCGCGAAGGCCCAGCGCGCCGCCGCCCGCGCCCCGAAGAAGAAGCCCGAAGAGATGGTCACCATCGTGGAGGACCTGATCCGGCTGCTCGATGGTGTCGGCGAGGGCTACCGCCGGGGCCGCGCCCCCGAGCCCAAGACCGCGGCGCCGGTCGCCAAGCTGCTGCGCGCGCTGGCCGACGAGCTCGACTGACCCGGTCTGGCGGGACGTCATACGGGCGGAGCCATCTAAGGCTCGAGGCGCATGACGTCCCGGCCACCGACGGCGACCCGGTAGGCCGGACCCAGATCAGTCCCAGATCAGTCCCAGGTCGGCGGCGGGTTGGCGCCCGGGTCGGCGGGCCTGATCGGCTGCGTGGGCTCGCCGTACTCGTCTAGATCCGTCTCGATGCCCGCAGGCCCCTTGCCGGTCCTCGCGGGGACCGCCGGGCCCGCCGGCTTCGGTGCCGGCGCGGAGCGGCCGGCCCGCTGCGCGGCGATGACGAGCACCAGCCAGGCCCCGAGTACGGCGGCCGCCACGCTCAGCCCCAGCCGGGGCAGCAGCGGCATCGCGATGCCCACGAACCCGCCGATCACCCACGCCATCTGCAGCACGGTGTCGGAGCGCGCGAACGCGCTGGTGCGCACCCGCTCCGGCACGTGCGCCTGGATGGTGGAGTCGAGGCTGAGCTTGGCGAGCGCCTGGGACAGGCCGGCGGTCAGGCCGAGCAGCGTCAGGGGCACCACGCCGTAGAACAGCGCGGCCACCAGCGACATCGCGCCGCCGGCGGCCAGTGCAACGACCACGGTGATCGCCGGCGTGATCCGGCGCAGCAACGAGCCCAGCGCGATGCCGAGGGTGTTGCCGAGGCCGGCCGCGCCGATGACGAGGCCGAGGAGCAGCGTCGTACTCCAGCCGTGGATCGGGTTCTCGCGCAGCAGGAACGCCATGAACATGGTCAGGAAGCCCGACAGCCATCGCGGCCCGCAGTTGGCGCGCAGCGCATGGGCGACCGGCCCCGGCATGCCGTAGTGGCGGCGCTGGCCGGCCCGGCCGTCGGTCCCCCGCATCGGGACCTCGCCGCGGGTGGAGTCGACCTTGGCCGGCAGCAGGATGGCCAGCACGGTAGCGATCGCGAAGAGCACGAACGCATACCGCAACGACCACTCCGCGCCGAACGTCGCCGCCAGCGCCGCCAGCGGCGCGGACACTCCGGCGCCGATCACGCCGGCGAGCGACGTGCGGGCGTTGGCCTTGACCAGGGTCAGGTCGCGAGGCAGCAGTCGGGGTACGGCGGCCGACCGCGTCACGCCGTACGCCTTGGACGCGACGAGTACGCCGAGCGCCGCCGGAAAGATCCACGTCGACTCACTCGACACCGCACCGGCCAGCGCCCAGACCAGGAACGCCCGGATCGCCATCGTGGAGCCGATCGCCCACCGCCGGCCGTGGCTGAACCGGTCGAGGAACGGCCCGATCAGCGGCGCCACGATCGCGAACGGCAGCATCGTCAGGCCCAGGAACAGCGCCACCTGACCGCGGGCGTCGCCGGTCGGTACCTGGAAGAACAGCGTCCCGGCCAGCGAGATCGCGACCGCCGCGTCGCCGGCGGCGTTGAAGGCGTGCAGCTCGATCAGCCGGGACAGCCCCGAGTCGCCGGCGCCCTCAGCGTGGGAGGCCCGGCGGGCCAGGCGGAAGGCGTAGCGCCCGGCCCGGGCGGTGCCCCGGGCCATCGCCTGGGTGCCCCGCGCGGTCGCGGCGGCGCCCCGGCCCGCGACGGAGCCGACCTTCGCCGCCCGGTCCCGCAGCGGCGGCCGCGCGGACGCGGGTTCGGACGGCGACGGATGCGGGTCGCGCCAGCGCTGGTCCTCTCCCGAGGCAGGGGGTGGCGTCGGCCCGGTCATGTCCCCATCCTGCCGCAGCCGGGGGCCGAGTCGGCGGACTGACGGCGTACTGGGCGGACCGGCGGCGTACTCGACTCGCGCCCGTGGCGGACGCAGCCGCGTGCCCTAGACTCTTGCCTCGTGATGGCCGCTGCACCGAAGCCCGACGCGACGCTGACCAATGCGGTCGACGTCGCCCTCGCCGCGCTGCTCGAGCAGGTCGGACGAGACGACGTCGGCGAGCACCTCGCCTTCGAGCCCGAAGGCGAGCGAGTCGGCACCCACCTGTACGCCTGTCTGCTCCCCGGCTACCGGGGTTGGCGCTGGTCCGTGACCGTCGCCCGGGCTTCCCGGCAGAAGCACGTCACCGTCGACGAGATCGTGCTGATCCCCGGCGAGGAGGCGATCGTCGCCCCGCAGTGGGTGCCCTACAAGGAGCGCATCAAGCCGGGTGACCTGTCCCCGGGCGACCTGCTGCCCGTCGAGGAGGACGACCCGCGGCTGGTGCCGACGTACTCCTTCGGCGACGACCCGCTGACCGCCGAGGACAAGGCGCAGGTGAAGGCGGTCGCCGGCGACCTCTACCTCGGCCGGGTCCGCACTCTCTCGCTCGAGGGCCGCGACCTCGCGGCCCAGCGCTGGTACGACGGCGACGCCGGCCCGGACACCCCGCTGGCGCAGTCGGCGCCGGCGCCCTGCACCACCTGCGGCTTCCTGGTCCGGCTCAACGGTCCGCTGTCCGAGCTGTTCGGGGTCTGCGCCAATGGCAACGCCAACGACGACGGCAAGGTCGTCTCTCTCGACCATGGCTGCGGCGCCCACTCCGAGGTCCAGCTCGGCAAGAAGCAGCTCCCCGAGCCCCTCCCCGAGCCGGTCTTCGACACCCTCACCCTCGACGAGATCGAGCGCTTCTGAGCTCGACACGCTCGGCCCCCGCGGACGTCATCCGGTGCGAGCCGTAGAGGGCTCTGTCCGCATGACGTCCTGAGGGAGGCTGCCGGGGACGTCATCCGGTGCGAGCCATAGAGGGCTCCGCCCGCATGACGTCCGCGGACCCGCCTCCGGACGTCATCCTCTCCGAGCCTTAGACGGCCCCGCCCGCATGACGTCCTGCGCGTGCGAAACCACCGGCCGATCGGTCACCGACCGCGGGCCTTCTTGCGCCTTCGGCAGTACTCCAGCCCGAACAGCCCGAGCCCGAAACCGGCCAGGCAGGTCCACAGCCACCAGGCGTGTCCGTCTTCCTCGAGCCGGCCGTAGAAGGGGAGCAGGGCGATGAAGGCGAGCAGCCACAGCCCGGTGCCGACCTCGATCGTGCGAATGCCGTCGACGTCGAGTGGTTCCACGTCGGCCACCAGGTAGGTCCGGTTGCCGATCTCGTGGACCGTGGGGCGGTCTTCCTCGTCGTACTCCATCGTCTCGCAACGCTAGCCCATGACCGGCAGCAACTTGTAGCAGCCAGGAAACATTGACCACTCCCCAGCGACCCCGAGATCTGCCAAGATGCGGCGCGTGACCAATCTCGGCAAGACCCTGGTGACCACAAGCTCGATCGACCGCTACTTCAAGATCTCCGAACGCGGCTCGACCCTGGGTCGGGAGTTCCGCGGCGGGATCGTCACCTTCTTCACGATGGCCTACATCGTGGTGCTCAACCCGCTGATCATCGGCTTCGCCACCGACGCCGACGGCAAGACACTGGGCGGCGCCAACCCGGGCAACCTCGAAGCCATCGCCGCCGGTACGGCGCTGGTCGCCGGCGTGCTCACCATCCTGATGGGCGTGGTGGCCAACTACCCGCTCGCGCTGGCCACCGGACTCGGCCTCAACGCCTTCGTGGCGTTCTCGATCGCCTCCCAGATGACCTGGGCCGACGCCATGGGTCTGGTCGTGATCGAGGGTGTCGTGATCCTGGTGCTGGTCCTGACCGGGTTCCGGCAGGCGGTCTTCCACGCCGTACCCGCTCAGCTCAAGGTCGCGATCTCGGTCGGCATCGGCCTCTTCATCGCGCTGATCGGCTTCGTCGACGCCGGTTTCGTACGACGCATGCCCGACGCCGCCCAGACCACCGTGCCGGTCCAGCTCGGCCCGGCCGGCTCGCTCCAGGGCTGGCCGGTGCTGGTGTTCGCGATCGGCCTGGTCCTCGTCGTCACGCTCTGGGTACGACGCGTCAAGGGCGCCATCCTCATCTCGATCCTGGCCACGACCGTGCTCGCGATCATCGTCGAGTCGATCGGCTCCTTCGGCCCGGGCGGGCCCAAGAACCCCACCGGCTGGAGCCTCAACGTCCCGGACTGGCCCGACAAGATCGTCGGCAAGCCCCACTTCGACACCCTCGGCGAGTTCAACCTGCTCGGGTCCTTCGAGGCCGTCGGCGTGGTCTCGACCGTGCTGCTGATCTTCACGCTGATGCTCGCCGACTTCTTCGACACGATGGGCACGATGACCGCGATCGGCGCCGAGGCCGGACTGCTCGACCGCGACGGCGTCCCGCCGAACACCGAGCGGATCCTGGTCGTCGACTCGGTGGCCGCGGCCGCGGGTGGTCTGGCCGGCGTCTCCTCCAACACCTCCTACATCGAGTCGGCCTCGGGCGTCGGGGAGGGCGCGCGCACCGGGCTGGCCAGCGTCGTGACCGGCGCGCTGTTCCTGCTCACGATGGTCTTCTCGCCGATCGTCGACATCATCCCGAGCGAGGCCGCCGTACCCGCCCTGGTGCTGGTCGGCTTCCTGATGATGCAGCAGGTCAAGGGCATCGACTGGGACGACCTCGAGATCGCCATCCCGGCCTTCCTGACCATCGTGCTGATGCCGTTCACCTACTCGATCACGGTCGGCATCGGCGCGGGCTTCGTCGCCTACGCGCTGATCAAGCTGGTGCGCGGCAAGTACGCCGAGATCCACCCGATCCTGTGGGTCGTGGCCAGCCTCTTCGTGGTCTACTTCGCGATCCACCCCATCTCCACCTGGATCGGCTGACCCGGTACGTCGGCGTAGTCCGTGACGTTTCTGTCACCGACGCGCCGACAGACATAGCAGCATCGTCACGGACTACCCCGCCGTCAATGGGAATTACTTAGCATCGGTAATGAGTTACGCTAACGACATGCCCACGGTTCAGAAGGTCGCGAAGACGGACGCCGGGCTCGCCTCCGAGCTCCGGCTGTCGGTGATGCGGCTGCGCAGGCGGCTCGCCGGCGAGCGGCACCCCGACAACGAGCTGAGCATGAACCAGATGGCCGTGCTCGGCTGCCTCTACCGCAACGGCGGCGAGCTGACCGTCGGCGAGCTGGCGCAGGCCGAGCGCGTCCAGCCGCCAAGCATGACCCGCACCGTCAACTGCCTCGAGCAGGACGGCTACGTCAGCCGGCGCCCCCACGACACCGACGGCCGCCAGGTGCTGGTGGCCCTGTCCGAGACCGGCCGCGCCACCCTGCTGGCCGACCGCGACCGCCGCGACGCCTGGCTGGCGAGGCGGCTCTCCGAGCTCACGCCCGACGAACGCGCCGTACTCCGCAAGGCGGCGCCGATCCTGGAAAGACTGGCCAACGCTTGATAATCACCACTGACCTCCGCGGGGGTGACGACCCAACTTGAGTCCCACCTTCCGCTCCCTGTCCAACCCCAACTACCGGCGGTACGCCGCGGGCAGCGTGGTCTCCAACGTCGGCACCTGGATGCAGCGCGTCGCGCAGGACTGGCTGGTCCTCCAGCTCTCCGGCAACAGCGGCGCCGCGATCGGCATCACGACCGGACTGCAGTTCCTGCCGTTCCTCCTTCTCTCGCCTGTTGCCGGCCTGGTCGCCGACCGGATCCCGAAGCGCCGCCTGCTCCAGCTGACCAACCTCGGCATGGCCGTTCCCGCCCTGGTGCTCGGACTGCTCGCGGTCACCGGCGAGGCCCGGATCTGGCACGTCTACGTGCTGGCCCTGCTGCTCGGCGTCGCGGCGGCCTTCGACGCCCCGGCCCGGCAGAGCTTCGTCTCGGAGATCGTCGACCGCGACCAGCTCACCAACGCCGTCGGCCTCAACTCCGCCAGCTTCAACGCCGCCCGCATCGTCGGCCCGGCGCTCGCGGGCGTGCTGATCGCGGCCCTTGGCGGTGGAGTGGCCGCGACCGGCTGGGTGATCCTGGCCAACGCGGTCAGTTATGCAGCGCCGGTCTTCACCCTGCACACGCTCGACCGCAAGGCCCTGCACAGCCCCGCTCTGGTACGCCGCGAGCCCGGCCAGATCCGCGCCGGCGTCGGCTACGTACGCCGGCGTCCCGACCTGCTGCTGATCCTCGCGATCGTCTTCTTCACCGGCACCTTCGGGCTCAACTTCCAGATGACCTCCGCGCTGATGGCCACCCAGGTGTTCGGTCGCGGCCCGACCGAGTACGGCCTGCTCGGCACCTTCATGGCGGTCGGCTCACTCGCCGGGTCGCTGCTCGCGGCCAGCCGCGAAGGAGCCAGGCACCGCCTGGTCGTGGGTGCGGCGATCGCGTTCGGGGCAGTCGAGATGGTGTCCGGCGTGATGCCGTCGTACACCACGTTCGCGCTGCTCACGCCGCTGCTCGGCCTGACCGCGCTGACCATGATCACCTCGGCCAACGCCTTCATGCAACTGCACACCGACGAGGGCATGCGGGGTCGCGTGATGGCGCTCTACATGATGATCTTCATCGGCGGTACGCCGGTCGGGGCGCCCCTGATCGGCTGGATCGGCGAGGCGTACGGCGCCCGCTGGACCCTGCTCGTGGGCGGCGCGATGACCATCCTCGGGGTTACCCTTGCCAGCCTGGTGTTCCTCCGGGCACGCAGGGCGACCGAGCGGGTGGTCCAGTCGGGCGAGCCGGTGACCGAGCCGGTCGCCGAGCCCGGGCCCGAGCCTGCTCGCGCGTTTTGACCCTCGTTGAGCGACCGAGTACGCTCAATCTCCGTGTCTGGCACAACCAGACCGTTGCGCGTGCGCGGAAATAGCCGTCGGCCCTGACCGCCGGAGGATCCGACACAACCAGCCTCTGTCACAGGTCGCTCCTGTGGGGTGCGCGAAGGGCGACACGCCCGACCGCGGGGGCCAGCAGCGAGAGTGGTTGCCCCAGCACCACCAGACACAACCAGCAGTGTGATCGTGCCCGGCAGAGCGCCGAGTACTGAGAGAGAAAACGAAGGGGAACCACCCGGTGCCCACCATTCAGCAGTTGGTCCGCAAGGGCCGCCAGGACAAGGTGTCCAAGAACAAGACGCCTGCCCTCAAGGGTTCGCCCCAGCGACGCGGTGTCTGCACCCGCGTCTACACCACCACCCCGAAGAAGCCGAACTCCGCTCTGCGCAAGGTCGCCCGTGTGCGCCTGTCCAGCGGCGTCGAGGTCACGGCGTACATCCCGGGTGTGGGTCACAACCTTCAGGAGCACTCGATCGTGCTCGTCCGCGGCGGTCGTGTGAAGGACCTGCCCGGTGTTCGTTACAAGATCATCCGCGGCTCGCTCGACACGCAGGGCGTGAAGAACCGCAAGCAGGCCCGCAGCCGCTACGGCGCGAAGAAGGAGAAGTAATGCCTCGCAAGGGTCCCGCTCCCAAGCGCCCCATCGACGTCGACCCGGTCTACGGCTCGCCGCTCGTCTCCCAGCTGGTCAGCAAGGTCCTGCAGGACGGCAAGAAGCAGGTCGCCCAGCGGATCGTCTACACCGCCCTCGAGGGCTGCCGCGAGAAGACCGGCACCGACCCGGTCGTCACCCTCAAGCGCGCGCTCGACAACGTCAAGCCCGCCATCGAGGTCAAGTCCCGCCGCGTCGGCGGTGCGACGTACCAGGTCCCGATCGAGGTCAAGGCCGGCCGCGGTACGACGCTGGCCCTGCGCTGGCTCGTGGGCTACGCCCAGGGCCGTCGCGAGAAGACCATGGCCGAGCGGCTCATGAACGAGATCCTCGACGCCAGCAACGGTCTCGGCGCCGCGGTCAAGAAGCGCGAGGACACCCACAAGATGGCCGAGTCCAACAAGGCCTTCGCGCACTACCGCTGGTAACCCACCCGATTCTTTCGTCCTAGGAGACATCACTTCAGTGGCTGTCGACATCACCACGGACCTCAACAAGGTCCGCAACATCGGCATCATGGCTCACATCGATGCCGGCAAGACCACCACCACCGAGCGCATCCTCTTCTACACCGGCATCACCTACAAGATCGGTGAGGTCCACGAGGGCGCGGCCACGATGGACTGGATGGAGCAGGAGCAGGAGCGCGGCATCACGATCACGTCTGCCGCGACGACCTGCTGGTGGAAGAACCACCAGATCAACATCATCGACACCCCGGGTCACGTCGACTTCACCGCCGAGGTCGAGCGCTCGCTGCGCGTCCTCGACGGTGCGGTCGCGGTCTTCGACGGTGTCGCGGGTGTCGAGCCGCAGACGATGACGGTCTGGCGCCAGGCGAACAAGTACGCCGTTCCGCGGATGTGCTTCGTCAACAAGCTCGACCGCACCGGCGCGGACTTCTTCCGCTGCGTCGACATGATGGTCGAGCGCCTCAACTCCACCCCGCTGGTCCTCCAGCTGCCCATCGGTGCCGAGCACGACTTCATCGGTGTTGTCGACCTGGTCGGCATGCGTGCCCTGACCTGGCGCGGCGAGACCAAGATGGGTGAGGACTACGAAGTCGAGGAGATTCCCGCGGAGCTGGCCGAGCAGGCCGCCGAGTACCGCGAGAAGTTCCTCGAGACCCTGGCCGAGGCCGACGACGCCGTCATGGAGAAGTACCTCGAGGGTGAGGACTTCACCGTCGAGGAGCTCGAGGCTGCCATCCGTCGGGCCACCCTGGCCGACAAGCTCAACCCGGTCCTGTGCGGCACGGCGTTCAAGAACAAGGGCGTCCAGCCCCTGCTCGACGCGGTCGTGAAGTACCTCCCGTCGCCGCTCGACATCGACGCCATCGTCGGTCACGCGGTGAACGACGAGGACAAGGAGATCACTCGCAAGCCGAGCGACGACGAGCCGTTCTCGGGCCTGGCCTACAAGATCGCCTCGGACCCGCACCTCGGCAAGCTGATCTACGTCCGCGTCTACTCCGGCAAGCTGCAGGCCGGCTCGAGCGTGGTCAACTCGGTCAACGGCCGCAAGGAGCGGATCGGCAAGGTCTACCAGATGCACGCCAACAAGCGTGAGGAGATCGCGTCGGTCGGCGCCGGCCAGATCGTGGCGGTCATGGGTCTGAAGGACACCAAGACCGGACACACCCTGAGCGACCCGCAGCACCAGGTCGTCCTCGAGTCGATGACGTTCCCGGCCCCGGTGATCGAGGTCGCGATCGAGCCCAAGACCAAGGGCGACCAGGAGAAGCTCGGTACCGCCATCCAGCGGCTCTCCGACGAGGACCCGACCTTCACGGTCAAGTCCGACGAGGAGACCGGCCAGACCATCATCGCCGGCATGGGCGAGCTCCACCTGGAGATCCTGGTCGACCGGATGAAGCGCGAGTTCCGGGTCGAGGCGACCGTCGGTAAGCCGCAGGTGGCCTACCGCGAGACCATCCGCCGCGAGGTCACGAACCACAGCTACACCCACAAGAAGCAGACCGGTGGTTCGGGTCAGTTCGCGAAGGTCGTCATCTCGCTCGGCCCCAACATCGACCCCGAGACCGGGACCGGTGCCGGCTACGAGTTCATCAACAACGTCTCGGGTGGCCGCGTGCCGCGCGAGTACATCCCGTCGGTGGACCAGGGCGGCCAGGAGGCCATGGAGTTCGGCGTACTCGCCGGCTACCCGATGGTCGACGTGAAGTTCACGCTCGAGGACGGCGCCTACCACGACGTCGACTCGTCCGAGCTCGCGTTCAAGATCGCCGGCAACCAGGCCTTCAAGGAGGCCGCCCGCCAGGCGAAGCCGGTGCTCCTGGAGCCCATGTTCGCCGTCGAGGTCACGACACCTGAGGGTTTTCTCGGCACCGTGATCGGTGACATCAACTCTCGACGCGGTCAGATCCAGGCGCAGGAGGAGCGGCACGGTGACATGGTCATCAACGCCCTCGTGCCGCTTTCCGAGATGTTCGGGTACGTTGGCGACCTGAGGTCCAAGACCTCCGGTCAGGCGTCGTACTCGATGGAGTTCGACTCGTACGCCGAGGTTCCCACGAACATCGCCGACGAGATCATCAAGAAGGTCCGCGGCGAGTGATTCGCTGCCGGTCCTCGGCACACAGCAAGTCCCTTACGAGTCAAGTAGAAACACACACAGGAGGAGCCCACAGTGGCTAAGGCGAAGTTCGAGCGGACCAAGCCGCACGTCAACATCGGCACCATTGGTCACATCGACCACGGTAAGACGACGCTGACCGCAGCGATCACCAAGGTGCTGCACGACAAGTACCCGGACCTGAACCCGTTCACGCCGTTCGACGAGATCGACAAGGCTCCCGAGGAGCGTCAGCGCGGTATCACCATCTCGATCGCGCACGTCGAGTACCAGACCGAGTCGCGTCACTACGCGCACGTCGACTGCCCGGGTCACGCCGACTACATCAAGAACATGATCACCGGCGCGGCTCAGATGGACGGCGCGATCCTCGTGGTCGCCGCCACCGACGGTCCGATGCCGCAGACGCGTGAGCACGTGCTGCTCGCCCGCCAGGTCGGCGTGCCCGCCCTGGTCGTGGCGCTCAACAAGTGCGACATGGTCGACGACGAGGAGCTCATCGAGCTCGTCGAGATGGAGGTGCGCGAGCTCCTCTCCGAGTACGAGTTCCCGGGCGACGACGTTCCGGTCGTGCGCGTGGCGGCCTTCCCGGCCCTCCAGGGCGACGAGAAGTGGGGCGCCTCGGTGCTCGAGCTCATGGACGCTGTGGACGAGTACATCCCGCAGCCCGTGCGCGAGACCGAGAAGCCGTTCCTGATGCCCGTCGAGGACGTCTTCACGATCACCGGTCGTGGCACCGTCATCACCGGTCGTATCGAGCGCGGCATCGTCAAGGTGGGCGAGGAGGTCGAGATCGTCGGCATCCGCGAGACCGCGCAGAAGTCGACCGTCACCGGCGTCGAGATGTTCCGCAAGCTGCTCGACGAGGGCCAGGCCGGCGAGAACGTCGGGCTGCTGCTTCGTGGCACGAAGCGCGAGGACGTCGAGCGCGGCATGGTCGTGATCAAGCCCGGCACGACCACCCCGCACACCAACTTCGAGGCCTCGGTCTACATCCTCTCGAAGGAGGAGGGCGGCCGTCACACGCCGTTCTTCAACAACTACCGCCCGCAGTTCTACTTCCGTACCACGGACGTGACGGGCGTTGTGACCCTTCCCGAGGGCACCGAGATGGTCATGCCGGGTGACAACACCGAGATGCTCGTCGAGCTGATCCAGCCCATCGCCATGGACGAGGGCCTGC
>DASXRJ010000092.1:0-6768 GCA_036506675.1 Nocardioides sp.
CAGTGCATGGTGATCGAGTTCGCCCGCAACGTCGCGGGGCTGGGGAAGGCGGCGTCCACCGAGTTCGACCCGGAGTGTCCGGAGCCGGTGATCGCCACGATGGAGGAGCAGAAGTCGTACGTCGACGGGGCCGGTGACCTCGGCGGCACCATGCGGCTGGGGCTCTACCCGGCCGATCTGGCCGAGGGCAGCGTCGTACGCGCGGCGTACGGGCAGACCCGGATCGAGGAACGGCACCGGCACCGGTACGAGGTCAACAACGCCTACCGCGACCAGCTGGGTGAGGCGGGGCTCGTCTTCTCCGGCACCAACGCCGACCTGGGTCTGGTGGAGTTCGTCGAGCTGCCCAGCGACGTACACCCCTACTACGTGGCGACGCAGGCGCACCCGGAGCTGCGCAGTCGGCCGACCCGGCCGCACCCGCTCTTCGCGGGCCTGATCGGCGCGGCTATCGAGCGCCAGCGCGAGCTGCGCTTCCCGATCGACGAGTCGACGCTGCGCCGCAAGGACGAGGACGAGGACTAGGGCCCGAGAAGGCCCCTCGAGGGACCATTTCTGCCACCTCGAGGGGCCATTCTTGCCGCTTCGGCGGGGGTTAGGCGCGGGCTCGGAGGATCCGGGAGATGGTGTCGGTGCCGACGAGCAGGGTGGAGCGGACGGCGGGGTGGATGTCCGGGGCGGCGGCGAGCTCGCGGGCCTTCTCGAGGAACGTCTCGTCACCGACCGCAGTCGGGAACATCGTCTTCATGATCGAGCCGAGCGCCAGCATCCCGCCGTCGTTGAGCTGGGTGACCTGCTCGAGGTAGCGGGTGGTGAACGGCCGCAGCAGCTCCGCCTGGGTGGGGCGCCAGAATCTGCGGCCGAGGTTCTGCAGCATGATCCCGACGGGCACCGAACGATCGACGAAGACCGCCTCCCAGACCGCCTCCTTGGCGTCGGCGTCGGGCTGCGACGCGCGGACGGCCAGGGCACGCACTGAGGCGTCCGGGTCGGGGTCGGCGTCGAGGAGCAGCTTGATCGCGGCCTCGTCGTACTCGCCGAGCTCGGCGCGCCGGGCGGCGATCCGCCAGGCCAGGTCGAGGTCGTCCCCCGCCGGGCCGTCGAGCAGCGCGAAGTGCTCCGCGGAGGTGGCCGAGGCCGCGAGCGTGCGCAGCGCCGCCTGCCGCTGCTCGGGTACGTCGGCCAGCGCCGCAGCCCGGTCGGCCACCTTCGCGAGCAGCTGTGGCACCTGGTGCTGCGGAGCCCACAGCTCGGCCACGTCGAGCGCGATCGCCAGGAACGGCTCGACCACGGCGGGAGCACGCTCGCCCGCGAGTACGCCGGTGACCGTGTCGACCACGTCAGCCGCCTTCAGCTCGCCCTTGACCAGCATGTCCCACGCCATCGTGACCACCAGCGCCCGCGACGTCGGGTCCGGGAGCTGCGCGGCACGGTCGAGGAGCAGCCGCAGCGACGCGTCGTCGGTCCGCACAGCGGCGAAGGTGAGGTCGCCCGCGTTGACCAGGTGTACGTCGGCCTCGGGCAGCTCGACCGGCGTACTCGTCCCGGCCGTCTCGACCGGCGTGGTGCCGACGGCTTCGAGGGCGTCGTCGCTCACCCGGAAGGAGCCGATGTCGATCCGGTGCGGCCGGGGCTCCCCCTCGTCAGGCGACGAGGCCTCGATCCGGCCATCGACGAGGGAGAGCGTGTCGGTGCCGGCCCGGTCGAACCACGCGGTCGTCCAGTCGGAGAGGTCGCGCCCGGACGCCGTACCGACGGCGGACATCAGGTCGGCCAGCCGGGTGTTGCCATAGGCGTGGTCGCGGAAGTAGGCGCGCAGGCCCTCGACGAACGCGTCCTCGCCGACGTAGGCGACCAGCTGCTTGAGGACGCTCTGGCCTTTGAGGTAGGTGATCGCGTCGAAGTTGGCCATCGCGTGCGCGACGTCGCGTACGTCGCCACGGATCGGGTGCGTGCCCGGGCCCATGTCCTGCCGGTAGCCCTCGCGCTTGAGCCCGGCCAGGAACCCGGCCCAGGCCGTCGAGAACTCCTCGGTGCAGCCGGCCAGTGCCCAGTCGGAGGCCCAGGAGGCGAACGCCTCGTTGAGCCACAGGTCGTCCCACCAGGTCATCGTGACCAGGTCGCCGAACCACATGTGCGCCATCTCGTGCATGAGGACGCTGGCCCGCATGGCGCGCTGGGAGTACGACGGGTCGCTGCGGAACAGCACGGCGTCGGTCCAGGTGACGCAGCCCCAGTTCTCCATGGCCCCGCCCATGTTGGGCACGAAGACCTGGTCGTAGCGCGGCTGCGGGAACGGCGACCCGAACCGCTCGCCGAAGAATGCGAGACCGCGGGCGGTGAGGTCGAAGAGCTCCTCGGCGTCGCGGTCGAGGAACTGCTTGAGGCTCTGCCGGCCGTAGAGCCCGAGGTCGTAGCCGCCTCGGGTGCTGCGCAGCTCGTAGAAGGGGCCGGCGTTGACGACCACGACGTACGTCGAGAGCGGGGGAGTGTCGGGGAAGCTCCAGACCCGCGCGGTGTCGCCGGACGGCTCGACCGAGTCGGGCGGGCAGTTGCTGGTGACGGTCCACGACTCGGGCGCGGTGACGGTGAACCTGTGCGGTGCCTTGAGGTCGGGCTGGTCGAAGCAGGCCCAGACCCGGCGGGCGTCGTCGGGTTCGAAGGAGGTCCAGACGTAGACCAGCTTGTCGGTCGGGTCCACGGTGCGCAGGATGCCCGCGCCCACGCTGGTCTGCGACTGGCTCGCGGTGACCACGAGCACGTTGTCGGCCGCCAGGTCGGTCAGGGACAGCCGTCCGCCCTCCGCGGTGGCTGGGTCGAGATCGACGCCGTTGAGGGTGGCGGACTCGATGTCGGCGACGCAGTCGACGAAGGTGGTCGCGCCCGGCGTCGTACACCGGAAGGCGATCGTGGATGTCGAGCGGACGGTGTCGCCCTCGAGCAGTCCGGTCATGTCGACCGCGATGTCGTAGCGGTCGACGGCGATCAGCGCCGCACGGGCGGCCGCCTCGTCCTGCGCGAGGCTGGCGGTGTCAGTCATGTGGTTCCCTCCATTGCGAACTGCGTCAATGACCTCTGAGGCGCCACGGTAGCGTCCGAACCATGGACACCGAACGGGCAATGCCGTCGGATCGGCCGGACGAGTCGTGGCCGGTCACGGAGTCGACGTACCTCTACCGCGACTCGTGGGTGGTCGCCCTGCGCGCGGACCGGATCCTGCCCCCGCACGGCGGCGGCGAGCCGTTCCGCCGGCTGGTCGTCGAGCACCCCGGCGCGGTGGTCGTGCTCGCCATCGACGACGACCGCCGGGTGCTCTGCCTGAAGCAGTACCGCCACCCGGTGCGGCACGTCCTGGTCGAGCTCCCGGCCGGGCTGCGTGACGCCGGCGACGAGCCCGCGGTCGAGACCGCGAAGCGGGAGCTCGTGGAGGAGGCCGAGCTGGTGGCCGAGAACTGGACCCACCTGCTGAGCACCTGGTCGTCGCCCGGGATCACCGACGAGCGGATGGAGATCTTCCTCGCGACCGGCCTCAGCGAGGCCTCGCGGGGCGACTTCGTGCCCGACCACGAGGAGGCCGAGATGGAGACGATGTGGGTGCCGTTCGACGACCTACTGGCCGGCGTACTCGACGGGCGGGTGGCCGACGGCCCGGTGGCCCAGGCGGTGCTCGCGGCGCGTGTGCGCGGTCTGGACCGCGTCGACGAACGGGCTACCCCGGAGTAGGCATCCGGATGGCGTCCGAGCGGTCGGCTCGGAGTAATGTCGCGGGGGCGCCTCAAGGACGTGGCGCATGTCACCGCAGGAGGAAGCAGCAGTGAAGGTCGGCGTACCTAAGGAAGTCAAGAACCACGAGTACCGCGTCGCGCTGACGCCGATCGGCGCGCACGAGCTGACCCAGCGCGGTCACACGGTCTACGTGGAGAAGGGTGCGGGGCTCGGCTCGCAGGTCCCGGACGACGAGTACGTCGCGGCCGGGGCGACCATGCTCGACGCGGCCGACGACGTGTGGGGAAGCGCCGACCTGGTGCTGAAGGTCAAGGAGCCGGTCGCCGAGGAGTACCACCGGCTGCGCGACGGGCTGACCCTGTTCACGTACCTGCACCTGGCCGCCGACAAGCCGCTCACCCAGCAGCTCCTGGAGTCCGGCACCACCGGCATCGCCTACGAGACGGTGCAGCTGCCCTCCGGTGGCCTGCCCCTGCTCTACCCGATGTCCGAGGTGGCCGGCTGCCTCGCGCCGCAGGTGGGGGCGCACTCGCTGATGAAGGCCCAGGGCGGCCGCGGCGTCCTGATGGGCGGCGTCGGCGGGGTGGCCAACGCCAAGGTCGTGATCATCGGCGCAGGCGTGTCCGGTCAGAACGCCGCCAACATCGCGCTCGGCATGGGTGCCGATGTCACCCTGCTCGATACCGACCTCGACAAGCTGCGGATGTCGTTCTGGCGCTACAACAACCGGGTGCACGGGCTCGCCTCGTCGTCGCTGGCCATCCAGCAGCAGGTGATGGAGGCCGACATGGTGATCGGCGCGGTGCTCATCCCGGGCGCCGCGGCGCCCAAGCTGGTCAGCAACGACCTGGTCGCCCAGATGAAGCCCGGCTCGGTGCTCGTCGACATCGCGATCGACCAGGGCGGCTGCTTCGAGGACAGCCACCCGACGACCCACGCGGACCCGACGTACCAGGTCCACAACTCGGTCTTCTACTGCGTGGCCAACATGCCCGGCGCGGTGCCCAACACCTCGACCTACGCCCTGACCAACGCGACCCTGCCGTACGTCGTGGCGCTGGCCGACAAGGGCTGGAAGCAGGCCTGTCGTGACGACCACAGCCTGGCGCTCGGCCTCAACACGTACGCCGGCCAGCTGACCAACGCGCCCGTGGGCCGGGCCACCGGGATCGCGGCCGTCTCTTTCGACGGGGTGCTCGCCTGAGCGACCCGGGTCAGGTCACGGACAGTCCGTCCCGCGGCGTCGCGCCGCTCGGACGGGCGGTCCGGACCTACCTGGACCACCTGTCGGTCGAGCGCGGACTCGCCGACAACACGCTGACGTCGTACCGGCGGGACCTGCGGCGCTACCTCGAGTTCCTGGCCGAGCAGGGCATCACCGAGCTCGACAAGATCACCGAGGCGACCGTCTCGGCGTTCCTGGTCCGGCTGCGTGAAGGGTCGGCCGAGCACCCGGCGCTGACCGCCACGTCCGCGGCCCGGACCGTGGTGGCCGTGCGGGGGTTCCACAAGTTCGCGGTCCGCGACGGGCTGACCACGCTCGACCCCGCCCAGGCGGTGAAGCCACCGGCGCCGGCCAAGCGGCTGCCGAAGGCGCTGCCGTTGTCGGACGTCGAGGCGATCCTCGAGGCGGCGGGTGCTCCCGGCACGACGCTGGCGCTGCGCGACCGGGCGCTGCTCGAGGTTCTCTACGGCACCGGCGCGCGGATCTCCGAGGCGGTCGGGCTCGACGTCGACGACCTCGACCTCGAGGACGGCACCGTCCTGCTGCGCGGCAAGGGCGGCAAGGACCGGCTGGTGCCGGTCGGGTCGTTCGCGCGCGAGGCGGTGACGGCGTACCTGGTGCGGGCCCGGCCGGAGCTGGTCGCCGCAGGCAGGGGTACGCCGGCGATGTTCCTCAACGCGCGCGGCGGCCGGCTCTCGCGGCAGAGCGCCTGGGCGGTGCTGGTCAAGGCCGCCGACCGGGCCGGAGTGCGCGCCGACGTGTCGCCGCACACGCTGCGGCACTCGTTCGCGACCCACCTGCTCGACGGCGGCGCGGACGTCCGCGTGGTCCAGGAGCTGCTGGGGCACGCCAGCGTCACCACCACCCAGGTCTATACGCTCGTCACCGTGGACAACCTGCGCGAGGTCTTCGCCACCGCGCACCCGCGGGCCCGTTGATGGGTACGACGCGCCTCGAGCCGCCGCCCGGCAAGCCCGACGCCGACACGCTGTACGACGCGTTCACGGCCTGGGTCGAGAGCCAGGGGATCACGCCGTACCCGCACCAGGACGAGGCGGTCATCGAGCTCCTGAGCGGGCGCCACGTCGTACTCGCGACGCCGACGGGGTCCGGCAAGTCGCTGGTGGCGACGGCCGCCCACTTCGCGGCCAACGCCTGTGACCGGGTCAGCTTCTACACCGCGCCGATCAAGGCGCTGGTCAACGAGAAGTTCTTCGCGCTGTGCGAGATCTTCGGCGCCGACAACGTCGGCATGCTCACCGGCGACGCCTCGGTCAACGCGGACGCCCCGATCATCTGCTGCACCGCGGAAGTGCTTGCCAACATCGCGCTCCGCGAGGGCGGGGACGCCGACGTCGGGCTGGTGGTGATGGACGAGTTCCACTACTACGCCGAGCCCGACCGCGGCTGGGCCTGGCAGGTGCCGCTGCTGACCCTCCCCAAGGTGCAGTTCCTGCTGATGTCGGCCACGCTCGGCGACATGACCGGGCTGGTGGCCGACCTGACCCGGCGTACCGGACGTGAGACCGTGCTCGTCGACGACGCCGAGCGGCCCGTGCCGCTGACCTTCAGCTGGGCGATGACGCCGCTGCCCGAGACGCTCGAGGAGATCGTCTCGACGCACCAGTCGCCTGCGTACGTCGTGCACTTCACGCAGGCCGCGGCCGTCGAGCACGCCACCTCGCTGCTGAACACCTGGAAGGGCAGCGGGACGGAGGCGATCCGGGAGCGGCTGGCGGGCTTCCGCTTCGGGGCCGGCTTCGGGAAGACGCTGTCGAAGCTGCTCCGGCGCGGGATCGGCGTACACCACGCAGGGA
>DASXRJ010000093.1:0-3510 GCA_036506675.1 Nocardioides sp.
CGAGTTCAACCGGGCGGCGGTCCGCCTCCGCCCGAACGACGACGCGCTGCGAGCGTTCGTCGCTGGCAACGACCTCACCGGCGAGCTGCAGGTCCCGCTCTTGGCGTTGCACACCACCGGTGACGGGCAGGTGCCGATCGAGCAGGCGCGGGTCCTCGAACGACTCGTCGACCGGGCCGGCGCCGGCGACCTGCTCGTGCAGCGCATCTACCGCGACGCCGGTCACTGCGGCTTCACCAACTCGGAATTGGTCGCCAGCTTCAGAGCCCTCGTCCGCTGGGTCGAACACGACCAGGAGCCGAGGGGCAACGACGTGCTGGCCGACGACCTGGCCAACCTCCGACCGAACTTCGAGCTGCAGCCGCGCCCGGGAACGCCCGAGGCCGACGAGGTCCCCGGTGCGGCCGACCGGGTCACGATCCACGGGCAGGCCGCCGTCGACGGCGCCCCCTTCGACGCCCGATGGCTCGGCGTCTACGCGGTGCGGCACGGGCTGATGACTCCCTGCCAGTTCGACCTGGCTCCGGTGACCGGTGGCTCCTTCGAGATCACCGCAATGGCCGACAGCGAGGTCAGCGGGTGCGGCGCTCGAGGAGCCGAGCTCGTCCTGTGGACGTACGCGGCCGACCAGCAGCTGCACAGCACCGAGACCGTGCCCTGGCCTGGAGACGGCTCGGCGACGAGCGTCGACATCCGGTTCTCGACGGCCGACCCCCAGGGGGCCGCACCGGTCGTGGCGAGCTTCGTCGGCGAGGTCCTCGGAGCAGACGGCGACTACGTCCCCCCCGGGACCCGCGTCGAGGCCTACGTCGGTGACACCCGCTGCGGCATCACCGCGACCCGCCCGACCGGCAGCTTCTCCGGCTACAGCCTCGCCGTCGCCGGGCCCGACACGGTCCCCGGCTGCACGAGCGGGGCAACTCTCGCCTTCCGCGTCGACGGCGAGCCCGCCACCCAGACCGCCCCCAACCACCCCGGCGACGGCACATCGCCCTTCGACCTCACCCTGTCCTAGATCCGAACCGTGGTCGGCCAGGTCCGGCGGGCGTGCTACGCATCCGAGGTCGACCAGCCGAGGAGCGATTCGATGGCGAGTGCGCAGAGCCCGCAGAGCGGATCGGCGATCCGCATCGAAGACGACGGCCCTGTCCGCCGGCTCGTGCTGTGCAGGCCGGCCGAGTACAACACCATCACCCCCGGGTTGCGCGACCAGTTGGCGGCCGCGCTCGACGACGCCGACCGAGACGACTCGGTGCGAGTCGTGTTGTTGTGCGCCGAAGGACGGGCGTTCTGCGCCGGGTTCGGTCTCGATTGGTCGACCGTCGGCGATGCCGTGGCCGGGGTCGGCCAAGCCTCACGGGTCTGGGACACCGTGACCGACGTCGAGATGATCGGCACGTTCGGCAGGGTGTTCGCGAAGCTCCACGACATCTCCAAACCCACGGTGGCGGCCGTGCAGGGCTGGTGCATCGCCGGCGGCACCGACATGGTGCTCAACGCCGACCTCATCGTCGCCGGCCGGTCGGCTCGCTTCGGCTACCCGCCGGCCCGGGTCTGGGGCGTGCCGGAGGCCCCGTGGGTGTGGGTCGCCCGCCTCGGCCTCGAACGGGCGAAGCGGTACCTGTTCACCGGCGACGAGATCACCGCCGACGATGCCGCCGCCATGGGCATGATCCTCGCGGTCGTCGAGGACGACGAGCTCGACAGATACGCCAACGATCTCGCCCAGCGCATCGGCCTCCTGCCCGTGAACCAGCTGAAGATGATGAAGTGGATGCTCAACGACGTGGCACGCCACCAGTACCAGCCCGACACGAGCCGCCTGCTCGGTCTCGTCTTCGACGGCGTCGCCCGGCACACACAGGAGGGCCTCGACTTCGTCCGCCGTGCGCAGACGGTCGGGTGGCGCGACGCGGTGCGCGAGCGGGACGCACCGTTCGGCGACTACGGCGAACGCCGGGGTGAGCAGCCGCGTGGCGGTTGAGCCACTCGGAGAAGTACCCAGACGCTGGCTACGGTGGTGGGGTGGGCGAGGACGAGTCGGCCACGACGGCGACGCTCTACCAGTGGGCCGGTGGCCGCCAGGCCATCC
Organism: Nocardioides sp.; assembly: GCA_036506675.1. GTDB lineage: Bacteria > Actinomycetota > Actinomycetes > Propionibacteriales > Nocardioidaceae > Nocardioides. The sequence continues at coordinate 2,093 of DASXRJ010000093.1, forward strand.
AAGGGCTGATCGACGCCTTCTATGACCGGGTCGAGGGCGATGACCTGCTGTCGTCGTTCTTCCCTGGCGGTGTGAGTGCCGACCACCGGGACCATGTGACGAGTTGGTGGTGCGAGGTGTTCGGCGGGCCGTCCCGCTACACCGACGAGCTCGGCGGCTACGAGCGCATGCTCGGCAAGCATCGCGGCCTGGGCATCACGTCGGACCAGCGCTTCCGGTTCGTGTCGTTGATGAGTCTCGCCGCCGACGACGCCGGGCTGCCGGCTGATCCCGAGTTCCGCTCGGCCTTGCTCGCCTACCTGGAGTGGGGCACTCGTTTGGCCATGGCGAACTCCCGCCCCGGCGCACAGGTGGTCGAGCACGCCCCCGTGCCGCGTTGGGGGTGGGGTGAGGCCCCGCCCTACCAGCCCTAATGGGCGCTGCGGAGGATGATTCCGATGTCCGACAAGCCAGGTGGTCAGGAACCGAGCCCGACCGGCAACGGAGGTCGGTCCGTCGTGGTGACGACGTTCGTCACCCTCGATGGCTACATGGTCGGTCCCGACGAGGACATGAGTTGGACCATCGACGACTTCGACCGGGACATGCAGGCCGAGATCGCCGAGGACATGAGCACCCGCTACGACCTGTTCGTGTTCGGGCGCCTGACCTACGAGATCTTCAAGGCCTACTGGCCGAACGCGGTTCCCTACGAGGAGGGAGACGAGCTCAAGCCGGCCGCGGGCCGGGAGGACCCCCGCATCATCCGGGCCCTCAACGAGACGCCCAAGCTGGTGTTCTCCACGACGATGAAGGACTCCGACTGGGGCAACACCCAGTTCGCCGCGGGCGGCCCGGAGGCCGTGATCCGGCGGCTCAAGGCGCAGCCGGGCAAGGACATCAGCGTCCAGGGAAGCGCCAGCGTCGTCCAGGCCCTCGAACGGGCCGGGCTGATCGACGAGTACCGGCTGTTCGTGCACCCCGTCCTGCTGGGGGTGGGCAAGCCGCTGTTCGCCACCGACGCCAACCGCCAGGACCTCGAACTGGTCAGGCTCGATAAGTACCCCAACGGCGTCCTGGCCACGACCTACGCACGCAAGGACGAGGACTGATGCTCCAGTGCACAGGCCGCTGAGCCGCTCGGGCCATCGTGGTCACTCGGTGGCGATGGCGTCCAGGACGTCGAGACGGCCGGCGCGCCACGCCGGATAGAGGGCGGCCAGCATCCCGAACAGAACCGACACGACGACCACGGCCGCGACGCCGACATAGGGCACCTGGTAGGTCGTGAAGCCGTCCTCCTCGAGCGCCTTCCCGATCGACCAGGCGAAGAACAGCCCCAACCCGAGCCCGATCGTGCTACCGAGCACGGCGATGACGACCGACTCCCACCGGATCATCGTGCGCACCTGCCGGCGCGTGCCGCCGACGGCGCGCAC